>DASYBJ010000442.1:0-2566 GCA_036500845.1 Acidobacteriaceae bacterium | reverse complement strand
CGCCTTGGGCAGGTGGGCCAATGGATAGAGAGCGCCGGAGAGGAAGAAGATTGGCATCACCAGGAAGTTCATGATCACCTGGAATCCCTGCATATCCTTGATGACAGATCCAATGTTTGTCCCCAGAGCGGCAAAGACGATCGCGATCAGTGCGACGAACAACAGAGACGAGGGTATGGCTAGCCAGTTCTGGGGTCGAAAGCCGGCGATCAGGCAGACCACAAGGATTAGAAGGCCCTGGAACAGGGCAACGGTTGCTCCTCCTAACGTACGCCCCAGCATGATGTAGATTCGGGGTACGGGAGCCACGAGCGTCTCCTTGAGAAAACCGAACTGTCGATCCCATAGCATCGCGATCCCTGAAAAAACCGAACTGAACAAGACAGTCATCCCAATTACACCAGGAGACATGAACTGCAGATAGCTCCCATTCCCTGCTCGTTCAAACACCGGCCCAAAGCCAAAGCCCAACGCGATCAGATAGAGAGAGGGCTGCCCGAGCGAAACCAGCAACTGAACTCGCGAGCGAAAATAGCGCTTGAGCTCGCGCAGCCACAGAATATAAACGGCGCTCATCTTAACGCCTCCACATCTTTGCGAATTGACGCATCTCGTCCTTGGAACTGGCACCCTCCTCGCGCAGCGAGGTGCCGGTAAGGGCCAAGAAGGCCTGCTCGAGAGACTCGCTGTTGGTTTGCGCCTTCAACTCCGCAGACGTGCCCTGGGCAACAAGCTGACCATGATCGATGATCGCGATGCGATGTGCCACCCGATCGGCCTCATCCATATAGTGCGTCGTCAAGAATACCGTTGTTCGCTCGGATTCGTTGAGAGCTTTCACGTGGGTCCAAAGCTGGTTGCGGCTTTGTGGATCGAGACCTAAAGTTGGTTCGTCGAGAAAGAGGATCTTTGGTGTATGCAGAAGGCCGCGCGCAATCTCCAGCCTGCGCTTCATGCCTCCGGAGAACGTCTTGACGTAGCTGTCTCGGCGGTCCCACAACTCGAACAGTTTGAGAAGCCGTTCAGTGCGTTCAATGCGCTGCTTGCGTGGTACATGGTAAAGCACACCGTGCAACTCCATGTTTTCGTAGGCTGTCTGCTCATTGTCCAGACTTGGATCCTGGAACACGATGCCAAAGCGCTGCCGCGCCTCTCTTTGGTTCTTGAGCGGATTCAAACCATCCAATTCGATCTTTCCGCTGGTCGGGCGAAGCAGCGTAGTAAGCATTTTGATAGTCGTGGTTTTGCCCGCGCCATTGGGACCGAGAAAGGCGAAGATCTCACCTTGCGCCACTTCAAATGAGATCCCCTTCACTGCTGCGACAGAATCAAATGTCTTTACTAAGTTTTCCACTCGGATCAAGCGCTTCTCCCATCTGGGCAACGCGAATTGCAGTAATTTAGAGGGTTTTTCATGGTTTATCTGTGCTTAACGGGCAATTAGCCTCTGCATAATGACGTGCAGAGCTAAAGGACTCTCCGTCGCGATTGATCCGCGACTACTAAATCACCAAGAGCCTTGATTGCCCAATGGACGATTGCTTCATTCAGTATCCCTCATAACAGAGTATGAGATTGCCCTGCATGAGCTGAGGGTGATACTCGACCTGCCAAAGCGGGCGTCCAGTTACATAGAGCGCGGTGAAAGGGGCGATGATCGCAGGGCGGCCAATCTAGCTCAGAGCGTGTATGGTACGTCAATGCCCGCCGCGCTAGCCATAAAGTCACGGGTATTACGAGTGATGAGAACACGCCCCTCAACTTCGGCCGTCGCTTGGATGATTGCATCGGGCAGCTTGATCCTGTTTGCCCTGCGGATCGCTACGACGCGTTCAGCGACCTCTGGCGTCAGGGGCAGAGGCTGGAAATTGAGCAGAAACGTGCGGGTGTCGTCTTCATTGGCTGCGGTGACTCCCGCCATTACTTCAATCCAAGTGTTGATGCTGATCGCGCGATCGGAGTGCTGGCCGCACGCGGCACGCGCCTCGGGGATGCCGCGTAGGTAGTCAATGAGAATACAGGTATCGAAGAGGACGGGAGTACTTACCATTCGTCGCGAATCTTCTCCTGATAGGCCAGTCCATCCTCTGAAAGCTGTGTCCACGCGCCAAAGGCCGCATGGTTCATTTTCTGACGATAAGGAGTGAGCGAAACAGCGATGGCCCGGCGAATGAACTCGGCGCGGGAGATGGCTCGCTTTCTGGAAACTTCCTCTAGTAACTCAAGATCAGGGTCTGGTACGTCCACAAGAATCCGCATAACGACTCCGTGATATATTGAAAAGATATCACGGAATGCGATGCGATGATATACTTTTACAACAGCCTGCAACACTTTTGCGAGCGGTTCATAACTGCTGTAATGGCACGGAATCGAGACCAATCACACGCGCGCGAGCGAGATATCCATCTGGTAGAACTTAAAAGTGTTCTCTTCACCCGGCCTGTCGGTGGCGACGATCTGATAGCGGTCCAGGACGTCCCGGATGAAGTCAGGCATGTCTGCCTCCGCTAATTTTCGCGTCCATTCGACAAAAGTTACCGAACCGAACGCCTGGAACCCAGCT
>DASYBJ010000441.1:0-2871 GCA_036500845.1 Acidobacteriaceae bacterium | reverse complement strand
CGGAGGATCTCACTTCCAAAGTGCAACAATCAACAGTTGTTTTTCTCTCCTCGGGTCATTGGCCGCAGATCGACCAACCCGAAGACGTCGCACGCGCCATGCTTTCGGGGGACTAAGACTCGAAGTGGCGACTCCTCCTCTGTTATTGCGTTTTCACAATTACTGTGATCTGGCAGAGTTGGTTATGTGCAGCTTTTCTTGATGAAAAGCCGCGTTCGGACTCCAATTCCTGGACTACACCAATTGTGAAAACGCCGTAGGCCAGTTGCCGCTTCGCCCTCTTTCGTGCGTCGCGTACGGGACCTACGAAAGAGGGGCTTTTTTGAGACTCTTCTACGCGGTTTCGTTCGACTCTGGTTTTGTCTGGCACGCCCTCAGTTCGAGAAGGCCGTCGGAGAATGCCGTTAGCTCGACTATGGTTGTCCTGCTTGAGGGACGAAGAGACGCCATCACGAATCCGGCGGCTGCATTCTCGCTGCAGGCTGGGCAAATATCGCGATCGACGGTAAAAGGCCGACTACAGCCAAGAGACAAGGATAAACTGCCTTCTCGCTGCCATGATCATCTTGACGGTGAGAATCGGTGAGAATCGGACGGTTACGTTCTAATGACTCGAAATCACTTCCTTGAGTGAACGAATCAAAGCTTCGGGGTCGAACTCATTCCTGATTATGTCGTCAGGGCATTCGCTGTGGATCGCCACGCGATAGTTGCAGACGTAAGCGACATGCTGGGTCGGGACGACCTTTTTGATTTCGGCGCATAGCCGCTCTGCTTCTTCCACTCGCCTTTCACCTTCGACATCGATCAAGACCAAGTCATAGCTCTGCTTCGGTACGTCGGCCAGTACCTGGTTAAAGGAGAGCGTGGAGGCGACTGCGAATCCATGGAGCCGGAAGATATCGTCACGGAGCTGGCGCAGGGTTTCCCTGCTGCCGACGTGGTAAATCGTAGGTTTTTCTTGACTCACGCGGCTTAGGATACAGGATTACGCAATTGAGACGAAGCAAATGACGTTATTGGCGCTTGAGCAGCCCTGAACCACGAGGCACCTCGCCCGAGGATGAATAATGATCTCATTCGTGCTTTGGGACCCGCACAACCGAAGGAATGGAGCGAGACGCAGTACTCCAATGAACAAATCTCTGATCTGGTCAGCGTCCCATTCCTGCGATGATTCTCTCTTCGCTTTCTTCTGTGCTTTCTTCTGTTGCCTGCCTCGCTACTTCGTGGCGTCAGTATTCGCTTCTAGACTGCCGGGCATTCCGATGGCAGGCACCAACATATCTTCTTTGCGGTAAATCATTGTAGTTGCGTTAAGCGAAGCCAATTCGAAGCCGTGGCCGTGGGTAATTGCATCGGTAGGACAGGCCTCCACGCAATAGCCACAAAAGATGCAGCGGTTGTAGTCAATGTTGTAGACCTTGGCGTAGCGCTCCGCACTGGAGATCCGGTTCTCTTCTGTGTTCTCCGCAGCCTCGATATAGATGCAATTTGCCGGACAAGCCGCTGCGCACAAAAAGCAGGCAACGCACTTTTCCAGGCCATTCTCGTCGCGCTGGAGCACGTGCGCACCGCGAAAACGATCTTGAAAATGAGCGCCGCGATTGGGACCGGGCCCGTCCGGATAGTTCTCGACCTCGGTTGGCTGGAGCATCTCCCGGAAGGTAATGCTCATTCCCTTGGCGACACCGGCTATGTTCCGAACGATCGACATACTGTTAGTATACGATGCCCACTGAGACAGCCCTCTGTGCTCATCCCACGACTGTGCGGTAGGCTACGCAAAACTCCGTTCGTGTTGGGAAGGCCCACGCCGAGTAGTCTTCCTCGTCCATCTCGATCTCCGCGAGCCACAGTCTTTCGAGCCAAAGCTGGCGATCGAACATGTGTTCGAGTTCGGGATGCATGTAGACCAGATACATCTCGCGTGGATCATCGCGCAACGCTGTGCGTAAGTTGTCCAAGACACGTTCCATGACCGGCTGAGCAAAGGCGTTCCACATGTAGATGACCAATGGCCCAGAAGGCCACGTGAATTCGGCGGCATCCGCCCTGACTGAAACGAGGGGAGCGGCGGTTCCGCTTCGCAAATAGCGAGAGATATTCCTGATTGCAATCCGATGAAGCTGGGGCGAGAGTTCCACACCGATGACTTCACGAAAAGGATAATCAGAAGCCAGCAGCAGAGCTCTCCCCTTCCCCGAGCCCAAATCGACGAAGCGAAAGCGTTTGTAATCCAGCTTGAGACGCTCCAGGCTTTTGCGGAAGATTGAAGGGGCTACGGCAAAGTAGCCATGGTTGCAGGCATCGTGTTGACTGCCGGTCGGCAGATCGTAAATGAGTCCGCTGGTCTCAACTCCAAAGCGCTCATCGAAAGGATGCACCGCGCGGTAGGTGCGGTATTCGCTTTGTTCCATCCTCCGAAGCTTCCAGCGACTCCATACCTTTGAAGACACGGCCTTGGCAGACTCGGCTTTGACAGACATGGCGGAGCCCACCCGTCCGGAGAACCTCTTTGGTAAATCGCGTACTCTCATTCCAGCCCTCGCCCCAGAGCAAATCCTTCTCACCAGCCGGCGTCAGGTTCGGCCACCTACGGCTCTCTAAGCCAAAAGCCTATTCAAGCCGAGTCGCTCTAGAGATTCCAGGGCTGCGCGGTACTGCTGCTCTCGCCCTCTTGCTCCGCTCGCCCTTCCCAGGCTCGCTTCGCAATTCACCCTAACAAACCTTCCAAACAGCGGTTCAAGAACCCTTCACTTCCAGAAAACTCAAGCCCCACGACACAAACCCGAAGGCAGCGCAAGCAAACCGCCGCGATGCCGCATTCACGACGAATCGCCCCAGCAAGCACCCTGCCGGAGGCTCGAT
>DASYBJ010000440.1:0-5817 GCA_036500845.1 Acidobacteriaceae bacterium | reverse complement strand
TTTTTGGGTTGCTCAGACCGGATCTGGTGAGCGGTTCCCTCACCGCGATAAAGAGCAAGGAGTCTTATGAAGAAGCAGGTGATCTCCAGGTCATGCGGTTATAGCCTTCTGGCTGGAATTTTGATCTTGGCCTTAGGGTCTATAGCATTCCAGGGAAAAGCGGAGGCGCAGGTAACTACAGCGTCCATACATGGCACAGTCGCGGATGCATCTGGCGCCGTCATTCCGAACGCCAGCATCGCCGTCATGAATACCAGCACTGGAATCAGCACTACGGCTCAGGCAGACGCCAAGGGATATTACGTAGTAACTCCGCTGCAGCCCGGGGGACCATATGCTGTTACGATTTCGGCGCCTGGGTTTCAAAACTATCAGTCGAATGGGCTTATGCTCCATGTGAACGATAACCGCGAGGTCGACGGCAAGTTAATCCTCGGGGCAACCACGCAAAGCGTTCAGGTAAATGCGAATGCGGTCCAGGTTGAAACGGCGGACACCCAGCTCAAGACGGCTATCGTCGCCAAGGAGATCTCACAGCTTCCCTTACTGGGTCGCGACGCGACCCAACTGCAAAAAACCGCACCCGGAGTAGTAGAAGCTTCCAATCGTTTCGGCGGTTTCGCTTCCAACGGGGCTCAACCCGAGCAAAATAGTTTTCTGTTAGACGGTGCGGACGTCAACGACTCGTCGCTTGAAAACAACGGCATCGTTGTGAACCCGGACGCGCTGGCGGAAGAAACCATTGTCAGCAGCACACTGAATCCGGAATACAGCCGTAACTCAGGGGCGATCGTTAATCAGACCCTGAAGACGGGCGCCAATGCCTTTCATGGCAGCGGCTTCGAGTTCTATCGCGATACCTTCCTGAACAATGGCGGCTACTTCTCTCTTAAACGACCTCCCTTCCACCAGAACCTCTATGGCGGCACGTTGGGTGGGCCGGTCTTCAAAAACAAGCTTTTCTTCTTCCTGGCCTACCAGGGCTACCGTCATGGAACGGGGAACACAAGGCAGACACCGGTCTTCAGTCCCGCCCAATTGTCTGGCAATTTCAGCTCAGACAACAAGCCACTATCAACCCATCCGATGCCATTTGCGATTGGCGGGTGCGCGGCCGGAACCAAGTGGAGAAGCTGTCCAGCTCTCGCGAACCACATCGTCCCTACGAGTGCTTTTGACCCGCTTGCGTTGAGGCTGACGCAGACCTATGTACCGGCCGCGAACGTTATCACGAGTAACAACGGGCAGACTTCATATCTCTACAACTTCAATACTTCGAATTCCGCCGTAAGCGACCAGGGGGTCATCCGAGTGGATTACCACCTCTCCCAGAAAGATGCGCTTTGGGCCTCAAGTATCTTCCAATCCTCGCCCTCTGTCGGAACGCTACCTTACGGCGGGGCGACGCTTCCGGGCTTTACGGAGGTCAGCGCAGAGCACTTCAAAATCTTCAATGCTGACTACACCCACACCTTCAATTCCTCCACGATTAACGAGTTACGCGCTGGCTACTATCGCTTCAACTTCGCTGCTGTGAACCCACAGAAAATCGTCCCTCCCGGCAGCGTAGGGTTCAACATCACTCCTCAGTCTCCGCAGGCGGGCTTACCCAATATCGCGTTGACCGGTTATTTCACCCTCGGGTTCAGCAGCGCCGGTCCGCAACCCCGCAAGGACTCCAACCTTCTCGGATCGGATATCTTCACCAAGATCGTTGGAAGCCACAGCCTCAAGTTCGGCGCAACTTTCGAACAGTTCGGGGTGAATAACCCATACTTCGCGGATAATAACGGGAATTTCTCATACTCGGGGAGAGGAGCCTATAGTTCCGGTGATCCGGCGATCGATTATCTACTGGGGATTCCCTCCTCGTACCTTCAGACGTCGGGAAGCATTATCGACGCCATTTCCCACGAGTATTACGTCTTCGCGCAAGATAGCTGGAGAGTAAGCAACAATTTCACCCTTAACTACGGCCTCGCTTGGGATGTCGAAACTCCGTGGGCAAATCACCAATATGCGGGCGAAGGTATTACCTGCTGGCAGAACAGCAGCGCTACGTCGAGAATTTACCCCAACGGCGCGCCGGGACTACTCTACCCAGGCGATCCGGGTTGCACAACATATGGATTAGCAAAAGTCCAGTACAATCACTTCGGACCGCGGCTCGGGTTCGCCTGGTCGCCCACCTCTGGTCCGGCGATGCTCGTTGGAAATTCCGGAAACCATGACTTCGCTGTCCGCGGAGGCTTCGGCATTTATTACAACCGGGACCAGGAAGAAGAAGCCCTGCAGAACCTCTCGTCCCCGCCTTATTTCTTTCAGTCGATCGGCGCGGCCGATTTCGGTGGCAGTCCGAGCTTTAAGGATCCCTTTACAGACGTCACCGGCGCAGCCTCTGAACAGAATCCCTTTCCTTATGTGCGCCCAGGCCCGGGTAGCCAGCTGAATTGGTCAAACTATACCGAGCTACAAATAAGCAACGTTGCCAAGAACTACCTCGTGCCTTACTCGTACAATTTCAACCTCAACATACAGAGGCAGCTTACCGGCAACATGGTTCTGCAAATCGGCTACGTCGGATCGATCGGCAGAAAATTAAGCCGCATCAGCGAAGCAGATCCCATTACCCCCACCGGCCACGCTGCCTGTGTAGCTGACCCGGTTTGCTCGACAGACGGCGCTCGGCTCCATCTGGATTATCCTCAGTACGCGGCTCAGCCTGCGATTGTACCTGGGAGCGTTGATCCAGCGTTTTCCCCAAACGGGATTCCCTGGTATCTCAGTGTAGGGAACCAGCTCTCCAATGGAGCGTCCAGCTACCATTCCTTCCAAGCCAGCTTGGCGAAACAGCTCTCACATGGCCTGTACTTTACCTTGGCCTACACCTACTCCCACGCACTTGATAACTCCTCGGGATATGAGTCGTCCTCGGCAACGAGCTCTCCGAACAGTGTTGGAGGTTCTAACGGTAGAGTCGTCAATTCTGTGCCGGGGTTCGAGTACCTGAACTACGGCAATTCGGACTACGACGCGCGTCAGCGCTTTGTGGCCCTATATAACTATGAAGTCCCTCTGCTACAGAGCATGCGGGACCATGTTTTGGTGAACGCAGCTCTCGGCGGATGGCATCTCACTGGAGTTACAGCACTCCAAACAGGTTTTCCTGTCACCATCACCGAGTCGGGCGTCTACGCCTCTCTTTGGTGCGACCAGTTTTCCTACTATGGCTGCTCCGATACCCCGAATACCTCTAGTTTCCAAATAAAGACGCTGAACCCACGGAATCGAGGAAATGCATGGTTCAACACATCAATCTTCTCTCCGGAGAAGACTGGGACCTTTGGCAATGTGGGGCGTAATTTCT
Organism: Acidobacteriaceae bacterium; assembly: GCA_036500845.1. Lineage (GTDB taxonomy): Bacteria > Acidobacteriota > Terriglobia > Terriglobales > Acidobacteriaceae > PALSA-350. The sequence goes on along the minus strand of DASYBJ010000440.1, from coordinate 2,450 downwards.
TCCATGGGCCCGGGTTCAACTACACGAACCTATCGCTGTACAAGGATTTTCCAATCGGCAAAGAGGGCTCGCGGTTCCTTGAGATCAGACTAGAATCGTATAACGTTTTCAACCACGCGAACTTTGGACAACCGGACGGCGATTTCAGCGACTCAACGTTTGGACAAGTCTTGTCCGTCAATCAGCCCTCCAGCTTCGGCGGCCAGGCGACCGACCCTCAACCGGGGCGGGCGACTCAACTTGCCGCTAAGTTCATTTTTTAGCTTTCTCCTGGGGTAGGCTGAAGTCGGAAAGGCGCTCCCGCGGGCGCGTATTTCTTTCTTCAACCACGATCTCCCTCAGTCCGCGGCAGGCGCCTTTTTCACAGGCTGTTTCTTGGTTGAGCTTTTCTTCGCAGGCTTCGACGCCGCGGTTTTCTTCTGCGATTTGGCTTGTACAGTCTTCGCAGGTTTTGTTCGTGCGGCGGCAGTCTTTTCCACGAGCATCGCCTTGAGTTGGTCGAGATCGATTGTGCGAGCTGATTTCCTTAGCCGTTCGATGTCATAGTAGGCGCGCTTCTCCGCGAGAAAGACGTGGACCACGAAGTCGACGTAATCCATAAGCACCCATTCGCCTTGCCGGCGGCCTTCGACCGAATTCGGATAGGTTTGGAAGTCGCGCTTCAGGCGCAGCTCAATCTCATCGACGATCGCTTGGGTTTGCCGTTCGTTTGTTGCGCTCGCGATCAGGAAAAAATCCGTGAACCCGGAATCTGCCGAGTCAAGCTCGAGGATCCGTGTGTCTTCGGCTTTCTTATCTTCGCAGGCCGCCACGGCGGCCAGAACCATGCGGCGTGTTTCGGTTGTTGCCATTCGCTCGAGTCGGAACTCCTCTGTGTGAGGCTTCATCCTAGCAGCAGTCCGTGAGCAGCTAAAGTCCGGTCCGTTAAGAAGCGGTAAGCGAGAGAAGTCGCTCTCTAAAGACGAATACCCGGTTCCTGATCTCTTATTCCCGGTTCGTGGTCCTGATAAAGATGATGCGCGCGGATATATCGCGCGACCTCTGGCGCCAGAACGGTTTGCGCCTCTGCCCCTTCGGCAAGAGCTGCGCGGACCTCGGTTGCGGAGATATCTTCCTCGAGATCGGGAATGACATAGAGCGCGGAGCGGCCGCCACCCGTGCCTTCGAGATCGATTCGAATGAATTCACGCGCGTGGCAACAGGCCGACTGCTGAACTCCTTCGGGCAGCGCCTCGGAGATGCGGTCGAGGGAAAATCCGGGACGGCTGGCCACAATGAAGTCGCAAAACAGTAGCAGTTCTCCCGCCCGATGCCACCGTTTCAAAGAAAGCAGCGCGTCTGCTCCCAGCAAAAAAAAGAGCTGGTCGTCCGGTGACAGGGACCGCCGAAGCTCCTTCAGAGTGTCGAGGGTGTAGTTTGGTTTGCCGCCCGGCCGGGGTGAATCGGCGCTGCTTGCGAGCAACCGCGGATCGCCTTGAACCGCCAGCCGGACCATGGCTAACCGGTCCTGAAAGCTGGCGTGAGCCCCGTTTCCCTTTAAGGGCTGGGCAGCTACGGGGGCGAGCAGCACGCGATCGAGCCCGAGCCGCTCGATGGCTGCGTACGCCGCGGTGATGTGACCACGATGCGGTGGATCAAATGTGCCGCCAAAAAAGGCAATCCGCATTCAGGAATCGTATCTTGCCAGCTTCACTTACGGTAGACGGGGCAGCTGTATGCTGGGATCGAGATCGGTTGTTCCTATTTCCGTTTCCCCGCCACTTCCTTCTCTATGCCGCTCGATGCAACTCCTGAAACGAGAACCGCGTATCTTGCTCTTGGCTCAAACCTTGCATCCGCACATGGTGCGCCGGAGGAAACCCTTAGCGCAGCCATCGACCGGCTCAGGACTCTAGGCCGTGTAACCGCCGTGTCTTCTTTCTATGAGACGGACCCGGTCGGCTTTCATCGTCAACCGGTATTCTTGAACGCCGTCCTCGCCCTAGAGACCCGGCTGGACCCGGAGGAGCTACTGAGTAAAATGCTGGTCCTGGAACAGGAATTCGGCCGGAGACCGGATGCGAGCGTTGCCGGGGGACCGAGGACCCTGGACCTCGATCTGCTGATCGTGGAGGATTTGGTGATCCGTTCTGAAGGGCTGGAACTGCCACATCCGGCATTGGCAGAGCGCCGCTTTGTGCTGGCACCACTCGCCGAAATTGCTCCCAGCCTGCTGCATCCGATTCTTGGCAGCACGGTTGCCGAGCTTCTCGAAGAACTTCCCGATGCCGGGGAGAATCGAATTTCAGCTGTTCGGAAAACAGGGATCAGACCAGTGGTCGGTTCTTAGTCCTAAGTCCTTGGTTCAGCTGCTGCTCAATCCTCAGAAAAAATAGCCGTCATCCCGAGAGGATGTGACTTTATTCGATTTTTGCGCCTTTTTGGGCGTCTAAGCTCTTTATTTTCAGTAT
>DASYBJ010000439.1:0-47372 GCA_036500845.1 Acidobacteriaceae bacterium | reverse complement strand
ACTTTCCGCGCTTACCGCGCTTTTCGCGCACTATTCTCCTCCAACCGGTGCCCGGCTCTGGGCGACGATGACAGGGAAGCACAGCATCGTAACCTGCAGCCGCTCGTGACCTGTCGCAGTGACTTCGTTAAAACACAGGGTCGTAGACCTTTGCGTATCGAGCAAAAGATTCGGCCGCTTCCACAATATCTCCTTGCACTCGACACGCAATTACTTATGACGTTCTGTTGAGACTCGCTGGATGTAACGCTCGTAACCACGGAACTTCGTCCTTCAGTTTGGATCAAACCCTGCGCAATGTCATGGGCTCAGTTTCCAAAAATTGTCGAAAGCGCAAGGGAATGGACGCATTCACTCTTTCAGCACAATAGCTGGCGTAATGCGTCCGGGGCTCCGCGGCTATGCCATGAAGGACCGATTCTGTCGGAACGAAGACGAGAGAAATATTTGGGTTCTTTACAGCTTCACTTTCCTTGAGGAGTCCTGCACCTTCCTCGAGAGTTTGGGCGTCTCGCCGCAGGGGAGAGTTGATTTCGACTTTCTGCTTTAGCATCCCGATTAACCCTCCGCCAGCCTGCCACATCGCCCGGGGGATTGCCGTGGACTGATCGCGATGGGAAGATTAAAGATGAGCTGATCTGCCGTGGTCCTGTACCGCCAAAAACGAATTGCCTCTGGGCCGTAGGTCGTGTGCTTTACGGGTGGGGTGCTCTTGAGCCGACTCAAAATATGACGAATGCGTACTCTTCGATATCTGCTCAGGGTGGACGACGTCTCCTCGGGAGGGCCGAAAAAAATGCTATGACAACACTGTTACAAAGCATTTACGTGCATTCCGGAAATCCGTCTCTACAATACCCCCCAGCGTAGGGAATCCCCATCGATGGGGTTTCAGGGTTTTGACGTTGTAGGGAATGCTGTTATCTTGTTCTATATGCCGAGAGGACAGTTCCGGTTTTCCGCAACATCTGTTCCGGTCATGGGTTTCAGATAGGGTCTCCTGGCGGTGCATAGTTCGGGTAGTGGCGAGTCTGTGACCATTGCCTCGAAAGTAGCATCAGCTTGCAACTGATGTGATACCGGGGCATGGTCGATAATTGACTCTGTAACGCGAAGTAGACCAGAGATCGTAGCAAAGCAAAGAAATCAATAAAGATGCAGATGATCTTCTGAGTGTTCGTCCAAAATTGCTAGCGGGTCACTATAAAAACGCATGGATACTAGCTTTGCTCCTTCACAGCCCAACTCCACTCTGCTTTGGACCGAAGTGGCAGCCGAGGGAATTGAGTTCTCCGCGAGTCTCTTTCCGCTCTCCAGTGCACTCCCCGACGAGGACACTCCTCGCGTGGCCGAACCCAGCGCATGGAGCGTTTCAAATGCTAAGCGTTGGTTGGACTTCATCGTAGCGTTCGTAGCTGTCCTCCTCTGCTGGCCTCTGCTAGTGCTGACGGCATTTGTCGTCTCCTTTGAGTCGCCTGGTCCGGTGATTTTTCGCCAGAAACGCGTCGGCCAGGGAGGTGAGCTATTTACGGTCTACAAGTTCAGGACCATGGAAGTTGCCAGTCAGCACGATGGCCCTTCCATGACAAAACGGGGAGACCGCCGTGTGACCCGGGTTGGCAGCTTCTTACGCAAGCACAAGCTCGACGAGCTACCTCAGCTGTTCAACGTGCTCCGTGGAGAGATGAGTTTGATCGGGCCGCGCCCTAGGCTGCCCCACCACATGGACGTCCGAAACCTGCCCTTTCGGCCTGGCCTCACCGGCGCGGCTACTCTCGCCTTCCGCTGCGAAGAGGAAATGCTTCAGCATATTCCCGATGAGGAGCTCGAAATATACAACTCACGGATGATCATTCCATTGAAAACAAAGCTCGATTGGGACTACATGGAGCAAGCCACTCTGGCTAGCGATCTCGCACTTCTTGTCGAGACTGCAGCTTGCTGCCTCTCGCAGCGTCCGACTACACTGATGATTGATCTCCTCTAGAGCCAAACTGAGGAGTCTAGCCTCAGTTCTTTGGTATCGAGATCTGTTTTGACCTTCTTATGAGCGTTTCTGAAAAGGACGTACTTCGCGTTGCCGAACTGGCAAACCTCGAACTGACCGCGGATGAGAGGGCTCGAATGCTGCACGATCTAAATTCCATCCTGGGTCATATCGCGCAGCTCAATGAGCTCGATACCGCCTCGGTACAACCGATGGCTCAGGTTGGGGAACAGTTGCAGGAGTGGAAGCGGCCGGACCAGCCCGGAGGCGAGCTCAGGGCCGACGAACTGAGACCCTCCCTGGACCGGAGCCAGGTCCTCGCCTGCGCCCCGGAGACGGACGGTGTCTTCTTCAAAGTTCCTAGGGTCATTGAGAGGTAATCACTTTCGTTCGATTCCGGCACACGCCTCGGTCTCTCCTGATCCCTTCAAGCCGTTGTTTGAAATAAAGTCTAGGGCCTGTTAACAGGCCTAGTGTCCGCCGCTTCAGAGCAATTGGGACAGAGATGTGGGAAGCGGTGTTTGCCCAGGATTGAATTAAGCCCAAACTGCGATAAAACATTCGGCCTCACTTCATCTTCGCGGCAACGAGGAACGCTGGCCCTGCGAAATCGTCGATAATACTCTCGATGACTCTCAAACAGACCTGTGTGACCGAGGTTCGGGACTCTGTACGGACGACAACCCGAAAAGCAGCCGATTGGGCCGAGCACTTTCTAGAGCAGATCAGCGCGCAAAACCCAAAGATCAATGCTTACCTTGCGGTGGACCGGGAACAGGTGCTCCGTTCGGCCCGTCAGATAGACGAGATCGCGGCAAAGGGAGGTTCGCTGCCTCCGCTCGCTGGAGTACCTATTGGAATTAAAGACGTTCTGGTCATGCAAGGACTCCCGGCCACTGCCGGTTCCAAGATCCTGGAGGCCTACCGGCCGCCCTATGACGCGACCGCCGTCTCGCGACTTAAGGATGCGGGTGCGGTGCTGCTTGGCAAACTCAATTGCGATGAGTTTGCCATGGGCTCATCGAACGAAAACTCTGCGTATGGACCGGTCCGGAATCCAGCCGCTCTCGACCGTGTTCCTGGCGGTTCCAGCGGTGGCTCGGCCGCGGCGGTAGCGGCGGGAATGGCCGTGGCAACTCTGGGTACCGACACAGGAGGGTCCATTCGCCAACCGGCCTCGTTCTGTGGAGTGGTCGGACTTCTGCCCACATACGGTCGCGTTTCCCGGTATGGTCTGATCGCCTTTGCCTCCTCTTTGGATCGCGTGGGCCCTATCACACGTACCGTTCGCGATGCCGCCATTCTGCTCGGAGTCATTGCTGGCTATGACCCGCAGGACGCGACGTCCTCGACAGCCCCAGTTCCTGACTACGCAGAAGCGCTGAATCAACCCGTGAAGGGGTTGCGGGTGGGTGTGCCCTCGGAGTATTTCGGCGAGGGGTTGGATCCCGAAGTGCGCGCGGCGGTGGAAAGAACGATCGAGCAGTTGCGCCAAGCGGGCTGCGCGATTCACCCTGTTTCCTTGCCGCATACCAAGTACGCGATTCCCACCTACTACATCCTGGCAACAGCCGAAGCCAGCTCGAATTTGGCGAGGTTTGATGGGGTCCGGTACGGTTTTCGGGCTCCAGAGGCGAATTCACTCTCAGCGATGTATCGCCAGTCGCGCGATCTGGGATTCGGAGCCGAGGTGAAACGCCGCATTCTTCTGGGCACCTATGCGCTCAGCGCAGGTTATTATGACGCCTATTACAGGAAGGCACAGCAGGTAAGAACCCTGCTGACCGAGGACTTTCTGCGTGCCTTCTCGAGGGTTGATGTCCTGGTGACTCCCACGGCGCCTACACCGGCATTCAAATTGGGCGAAAAGACCGACGATCCGCTGTCGATGTATCTCGCAGACATTTATACGGTCACCGCGAATCTCGCGGGAATCTGCGGAATCTCTGTGCCTTGCGGCAGATCCTCCGAGGGCCTCCCTATCGGCGCACAAATTCTGGGGGAACACTTCGATGAGGCGACTGTCTTGCGAGTGGCGCAGGCAGTAGAGGGTTTCCCGGCATAATCGACTAGTTTTCCCGGACGAGACCTCTGCAGTTCACCAGCGGCCCGGGGACGGCGTTTTCATCTCCGCATGATCCCGAAATCAGCGACTCCCAGACGGCTGCATCCGAGCATTGCCATCCGGACGCCAAGAATTTGCCCGGCACAAAGATGGCCATGGGCTGCTTTGGCGGCTTCGAGAAGTTCATCGAAGGTTTGCATGGTTTTCTCGAGTGAGCGGCCCGACGGCGAACACGCCAGCAGGGTGCTACATCTCATCGTAGCTCTCGGGCAGAGGCTTGTCGCGTGCGTTGGCTGGGACGACTTTACTGGCTGGTGGATCCCGGTGAGGAGGCGTCGTCGTTGCCATCGCCGTCTTCTACCAGCACCGCGGAGAGGCCCACCAGATCGTAGCTTACGGCCTCTGAGCCAGTCTGTTCGAAGGTCACTCGCAAGGGTTCGCGTTGCCAAACAGCGGCAGCGCACGCCGGTCCCTTATTTGTTCCCGGCTCCCAGACGGAAAGCTTCTTGACTAAGATCGGTCGACGAGCGGCGAGCTGCGCGACCACGGCATAAAGCTGCTTGCCATTCGAGTTCAGGCCGCAATAGGCAGCGAAGTCACGAAACCAAATTACATTCGAAACAGTCGGCTCATAGATGGGTAGACGGAGAGCAGTGATTGTTCCCTTTGTCCGGTCGATGAGGAGCCAGGGACCGCGCTGCCAAACCCAATGTTCGACCTTGTCCCCTGGCAACGCATCATTTAGCCTCAGTGCTCGGCGCATGACAAAGCTGCGGTCAGTAACGTCGTGCCACTCGCCGGTTGTCCACTCTTTGACCTTGCCATCGATAAGCAGAGGGCGAACGCGCAACTGTTTCTCGTCTGGCTGCGCGCCCGAAGGATCTCCGATGACCGAGTAGGGAACGATTTTCCCCGAACCGACAAAAACAGTGTGCTTGGCCGCAGCATACACGGGAGAAGCCGTAGCCATCAGGCTTACATAAACCAACAATGCGCGCCCGTGGAAGCTCATGGACCGAAGCTTAAGCAGAACGGCAGGCAAGTACAAGTCTGTGTCGGTTACGAACGGGCTACGCCCCAATCCTCAGACGGGGTAGTGATTGCTAGCGAATGACCGCCGCGACTTGGTGTCTCCCCACCTCAATTGCCAGGCGTGCAGGCCGGCTTGGGATGTCGAGATGCATGCTGGTCGAGATCACGCCGTCGATACGCACCCCCGCTTTTACCTGTCGCTCGGCCTCGGTCCGCGAGTTCTTGAGGCCCAGGGCAACGAGTAGCTTCGCCATGTGAATCCGCACAGGTAGATTGGGATCGGCGATCAGACGCTCAAGCGAGGCTGCATCGCCGATCGCCACCAGTCTGAGATCGACCGGCGCCTCCTCAGCGATCGCCGAGAGGTCGCGTTCCTGGAACTGCCTCGCCCAGTTCTCATCTGCGGTTTGGGCAGCTTCCCCGGAATGGAAATCTGAGACGATGGTGCGTGCCAGGCGTTTCTTAGCCTCCATCGGATGCAGCGAACCACCTTCCACGTCGGATCGCATGCGATCCACCTCGCTTTGCCGAAGGTCAGTTAAGAGTGTCCAATAGCGCCACATCAAGTCGTCGGATATGGACATCAACTTTCCGTACATCTCCTGCGGCGAGTCATGAATGCCGATCGCGTTGTTTAGCGATTTCGACATTTTCTGCACGCCATCAAGACCTTCAAGGATGGGAGTCATCAAGACGATCTGCGAAGGTTGCTCGTAGTGGCGTTGCAATTCCCGGCCGACCAACAGGTTGAATTTCTGATCGGTTCCACCGAGCTCCACATCCGCATGCAAAGCGACAGAATCGTATCCCTGAGCGAGAGGATAGAGCATCTCGTGCAAAGAAATCGGCTGCTCTTGATTGAAGCGCCGGTGGAATTCCTCGCGTTCGAGCATCTGCGAAACTGTAAATTTGGCGGCCAGCCGGATGATGCCTTCGAAACCTAAAGTCGAGAGCCACTCGGAGTTGAAGCGAACCTCGGTTTTGTGGCGATCCAATATCCTGAAGACCTGATCGGTGTAGGTCTTTGCATTCTGTGCGATCTCTTCGCTGGTGAGCGGCTTTCGTGTGACCGAGCGGCCAGTGGGGTCTCCGATGAGCGACGTGAAGTCGCCGACGAGGAAGACGATCTGATGGCCCAGATCCTGGAAATGCTTGAGCTTGCGCACAAGCACCGTATGGCCAAGGTGCAGATCGGGCGCTGTGGGATCAAAGCCCGCCTTTACGCGAAGTGGGCGTCCGCCTTTGCGTGCCGCTTCAAGGCGCTCGCGTAAATCGGCTAGGCGGATAATCTCAGCGGCCCCTTTTTGCAGGTAATCCAGCTGCTCGTCTATTGGTGGAAAGTGAGTCGGCTGGGTTTCGCTAGACGGGGCGTTCGGCATGACTTGCTAGCAGTATACGGTGGGATTGCCCCTTGGACACACGATTCCGGGAAGGCCAGTCTGTGAATCTGGGTGTGCTAAGAGCGGACTGTCGCATGCCCATCCATGTTCGAACCACGTCCGAGTTCCTCGTTTTCGAACATGGGCTCAACACGGGGCCGAAGGCAGGCGACGGATCAGAAACAGGAGACACAACTCATGGACGCCGAGAAAGCGCGGGCATTTCTGCTCAAGTTGCCGCATGTGGCCGAGACCATGCAATGGGGTGAGAATCTCGTCTATTGGGTGGCGGACAAGGCAATCGGCGGCAAGATGTTTGCCGTGATCAATCTTGGCCCAGGTGGCAAGACGGTGATCTCTTTTGCTGCGGGCCCGGAGCGCTATGCTGACCTCCTGGAGAACGACGGAGTGATACCGGCACCCTATTTGGCGCGCGCCCATTGGGTCGCTTTGGAGCATTGGGCGGCTATCCCGCCGGCGGAACTCGCCGAGTTGCTGAAGGCCGCCTGTGCAGTAATCTTTGAAAAGTTGCCGCGCCGGACGAAGGATGTTCTGGCGACGTCACCTGCATCTCGGCGGAAGATCTTGGCTGATCGCAAAGAGCTGCTTGTGCAACGGGCAGCCGCGTCGAAGCAGAATTCCAAACGGCGCTCAGAAACGCGTAAGCAGCGCAGCAATCGTTCCTAGGTACTCCTCTCGGCGTCCTGAGTGCAACCGTTCCTAAGTACAATAATGAGAGCGGCCCGGCGATGCTGGAGCGCATCTTCTGCATCACGGAAATTCAGGAAGGATTCGAAACTTGGCCTTAACTCTGTCGCTTGCTGGGAAGGTAGCACTGGTGACTGGAGGCTCCCGGGGAATTGGTGCGGAAACAGTCCGGCTCTTCTCCACTGCGGGCGCCCGTGTTGCGTTCAATTATCGACGGGCCAAGGCTGAAGCCGAACTTCTTGTTGAACAATGCGGCGGCGAAGAACGCTGCAATGCCTTTCAGCAGGATTTGGCCACTCCAGAGGAAGGGCGCCTTCTCATTGAGCGGACCGTTTCCTCCTTTGGTCGCTTGGATTGCTTGGTAGTGAATCACGGGATCTGGCCCTCCCAGGATGTTTCTATCGCAGCCATGCAAGATAGCCAGTGGCGGCACACGATGGGCGTCAATCTCGACTCAGTCTTTGGCTTGGTGCAGGCAGCAGTGAAGCAAATAAAGACCCAACCATCGAATCACCTTGATCGCCGAGCCGGACAGGACGGCGAGAGCAAAGAGGGCCGAGGGTACATCGTGCTTGTTAGCTCTACCGCTGGGCAGCGCGGAGAGGCCTTCCACGCCGACTACGCCGTGAGCAAGGGTGCGATTATCAGTCTCACAAAGAGTCTGTCAAGCGAACTTGCCAGAGACGGCATTCGTGTGAACTGCGTGGCTCCTGGTTGGGTCGCAACAGATATGTCGAAGCCGGCATTGAATGATTCCAAGCGGCGTGAACAGATCTTCTCCACGATTCCTTTGGGCCGGGTAGCCACCCCCACGGAGATTGCGGGGCCGATTCTTTTCTTGTGCACCTCATATGCGGGCTTTATGAGCGGAGAAATCGTCAACGTGAACGGCGGGGCGGTATTGGTTGGTTGAGGTGCGGCCTTGGTAAGAAATCCCTTGGTAAGAAATCACAGACCGGCAATAAAATGTGGACCGGTTAAGTCCGCGCGTGTTCCGCTTAGGTATTGGCAGCTTCCGCTGGTGCTCTTGATCGCTCTCTCGGGGATAAATCATGCGGCTGCGCAGGCGGCCAGCGAGTCGGCAGACGAGAATCAGCAGAAGGCGCGCGCCACGCTCAATGCGATGGTGAGCGCCTTGGGCGGAGAGCGATGGCTCACGCTTACTACCACCCTGCAAGAGGGCCGAACCTCCTCTTTTTATCAGGGAAAGCCGACGGGCGAGATTGCCGATTACAGCGAACTCCGGCAGTTCCCGGACCAATCGCGAATTGAAATCGGCAAGAAGCACAATGTCTTCGAGATATTTTTTGGCAACCAAGGCTGGGAGATCACGTATCGGGGCAAGAAGGCGATACCCGACGATCAGTTGCAGGACTATCTCCGCAGGCGCGACCACTCGGTTGAGGTTGCTCTTCGTATCTGGATGAAAGATCCGAAGACAATCCTGATTTACGGTGGCCAGAACCTGGTTGAGCGTCACTTGGCCGATCAGGTCACGCTGATCAATTCCGCAAACGACTCAATTGTCATCCAGATGGATTCGCAAACGCATCTGCCGTTGCGGCGCAGTTGGCAGTGGCGCGATCCTCTCTACAAGGATAAAAACTCTGACGCAGAGGAATACGACGACTATCATCTCGTGGAAGGAATTCCTACGCCCTTCGCCATTACGCGCTTTCACAACGGAGACATGACGAACCAGAGATTTCTCTATCACGCCTCCTATAATGTGCCGGTGCCTCCCGACTCGTTCGATCCGGACAAGACTGCTGCAAAGATTAAGAAGTAGCGCGCAGAGCCCGCGCCTCCGGCACCGCACCAAACTCCCGCACTTCATTCCCCCAGCAAACGATTGATTCGGAAGGCCAGGCCAAGGGTCTGGTCCGCGGCGTATAAACTATAATCTGCGCTGTAATCATGGATAACGAGACAGAGAATTCCCCACCCGCGCGCACGCTCGACATACAGGAGATTATGTCGATCCTGCCGCATCGGTATCCGTTCCTGCTGATAGATCGGATCGTCGAAATCGAGCGCCTGAAGCGCATTGTCGCCATCAAAAACGTCTCGATCAACGAGCCGTTCTTCCAGGGTCACTTCCCTGGTTTCCCCATCATGCCTGGCGCGCTGATCGTCGAGGCAATCGCTCAAGCTGGGGGAGTCTTGCTCTTACCCGAGGTGCCGGATCGCGATTCTATGTTGATGGTTTTCACCGGCATCGAACGAGCCAAGTTCCGGCGCCCGGTCGTTCCAGGCGATCAGTTGCGCATTGAAGTGGACGTGTTGAATTGGAAACCGCGAGCCACACGCATGCAAGGCAATGCTTACGTTCATGGAAAGCTTTGCTGCGAGGCTCTGGTCACCTGTCAGTTAGTACCTCGCGTGAGGAAAGCTCCTCAAGGAGGCGAAACTCCAGCAGCGCTCGAGACGGTGTCGCACGAGTGAGCATTCACCCCACAGCCATTGTGGCTGCGACTGCTCATGTTTCCCCTTCCTGTACGATCGGCCCTTACTGCACCATCGGGCCAGATGTCGTGTTGGGCGAAGAATGTGAGCTGCTTTCCCACGTCGTGTTGGATGGTCACACACGTCTCGGTGCCAGAAACCGCATCTTCCCATTCGCCAGCCTTGGGGTTGCGCCGCAAGATCTAAAGTACAAAGGCGAACCTACCCAGCTGCAGATCGGGGATGACAACACAGTTCGTGAATGTGTGACCATCTCGAGGGGCACCAACGGTGGCGGCGGAGTCACTCGCATCGGCAACCGCTGCTTGATCATGGCCTACACGCACATTGGCCACGATAATACGATCGGCAATCATTGCATCCTCGCGAACGGGGCAACCCTCGCCGGCCACGTGACGGTGGAGGACTATGCGAGCGTAGGGGCGCTCTGTCCCGTCCACCAATACTGTCGAATCGGAAAGTATGCTTACATCGGCGGAGGCACGACGATTACGCAGGATGTGCTGCCGTACTCGCTTACTTCAGCCACGCGTGAGACGCACGCCTATGGTCTGAACAAAGTGGGCCTGGAACGGTGTGGCTTTACGCACCAGCAGATCCGGGCTTTGCAAAATGCATTTCGTGTTTTGCTGAAAGGTAAGCTGAACACATCGCAGGCCTTGGAACGCCTTAAAACCGAGCTAAAGAGTGGAGGCTCCGCTGAAATCGAGGTAGCCTATCTAATTGATTTTATTGAGAGCTCAGACCGCGGAGTAATCAAGTAGGAGTGCCGGTGCAAACCAAGCTGCTGGGCTTGATCGCTGGAAACGGCCGCTTCCCATTTCTTCTGCTCGACGCGGCGCGTGCCCACGGAACAGAAGTAGTCGTGGCCGCGATCAGAGAAGAGACTGATCCGGAGATGAATGCACGGGCGGCCGCCGATTCCGGCATTAAGGTGCATTGGCTTTCCTTGGGAGAGCTTTCCCGGTTGATCGAAACTTTCCAGAGAGAGGGCGTCCGCCATGCCGTCATGGCCGGGCAGGTGAAGCACAAGCAGATCTTTTCGAGCATACGTCCAGACTGGCGGCTGGCCAAGCTGCTCTTGAACCTTAGCACCAGAAACACCGATATGTTGCTGGGTGCTGTTGCCAAGGTTCTCAGCGATGAAGGCATCGAACTCATCTCATCCGCGACTTTCCTCGAGCCGCTGTTGGCCAATTCGGGCGTTCTGACCGTTCGCGCTCCGAGTGAGCAAGAAACCCAAGATATAGCCTATGGGCGTCTCGTGGCGGCCGCTATCGCCGGTTATGACATCGGACAAACGGTAGTCGTTGCCGGGCAGGCTTGCGTCGCTGTCGAGGCCATGGAAGGGACAGATGCAACTATCGAGCGCGCGGGAGCAATTTTGCAGACGCTGGCGCCGGAAGGAGAGTCCTCCACTCTTGAGCGGCGGCTGACCGTGGTAAAGGTCGCAAAACCCAAGCAGGATATGCGATTCGACGTCCCGGTAATTGGTCCCGGGACGATTCGAACCATGGCCCGCGCTGGCGCAACCTGCCTCTCGCTCGACGCTGGCCGAACCCTGATCTTTGATCAGGAGATGGTCATCGCGCTTGCCGATTCAGCTGGCATTGCCATCGTGGCCGCAGCAGCAGATACGGTGGCGGGTACTTCGCCTGCAAGTGGCAGCGTTCGGTGATCTTCCATTCATCCAGCCCTGCTGTCGGGGTTTCGCATTGAGGCCTAGAATTTTGTGAACGCGCTCCTGCTACGCGCATGCATTCCTTCTCGAAGCAAAAAATAGTTGTAATCAAATGGGTGCCAAATCCATCAGATGGAAAGAACAGTCGCAGGGTAGCGCCCATGCGCCATGTCGGTTCTTCTTGCGCAGGGCGAGCAGTTTCCCGGGTCGCTGTCGTCGTCTGGAGCGTATGCTTTCCCAGGAAAGAGAAAACGGTCCAGACGTTTGAAAAACCAGACGGGAAAGATGAATAATTCGTCCCAACAACGGAGGTTTCGGTGAGAACAACTCGCAACACATTCTTGGCGGTCTTGGTGGTTCTGAGTTTGGGCCTCGGACTCACCATCTATTCATTCGCAGCCGATGACACGACTCCACAGGTAGGTCAGAAAGCCCCCACCTTCGCCTTGCCATCGCAAGATGGTTCCACGATCAGTCTCTCGAGTTTCCACGGGAAATGGGTCGTTCTATATTTCTATCCCAAGGACATGACCAAGGGCTGCACGATCGAGGCACATAATTTTCAGCAGGACCTCGACAAGTACTCGAAATTGAACGCGGTCATCGTCGGTGTCAGTGTTGATCCAACGAGCAGCCATCAGGAGTTTTGCGCTCAGCAGGGTCTCGAGTTCAAGCTGCTTAGCGATCAGGATAAGAAAGTAGCGGCGCTCTATGGATCGCTAGGCCCGATGGTCGCAAAACGAAATACCTTCCTCATCGATCCTCATGGCAAGATCGTGAAGGTCTGGACGGGGGTCGATCCGAATGTCCACAGCCAGGAAGTTCTCGCGGCCTTGAACGGTTTTGAGAACAAAGGCTGAAGTTAGGTTCTTCAGCCACACGCAAAAGAGCCCGGCCATGAGCCGGGCTCTTTTGCTTGCCTTTGTTGGAACTGCGCTTACCTTTTCTTCGCTGCCTTTTTTGCGGACTTCTTCTTTACCGCCTTTTTTGCGGCCTTCTTGGCTGGAGCCTTTTTCGCCGCGGTCTTCTTGGCCGCAGCCTTCTTGGTTCCCTTCTTCTTTACTGCCAAAGCTGTACCTCCTTTACTGGATTTTTTGCTACTGGCGCTCTTTTTCTTGCTGGCTGCTTTAGCAGCCATACCACCGCCCCTTGCGCCACTACTGCTCTTCTTAGCGGCAGATTTTTTCGCGGCCTTCTTCGCCGGAGCGTGCACAGCCTTAGCAGCTTTCGCTTTTGCCCCTGGACTCTTCTTGGTCGGCGTGGGCCGCAGTTCCGTGTCAGCTTCTTCCAACGGCGAGATGCCCTTCTCGGCCTCCCCCTCATCGGCTTCATCATCCTCGTCGATATCCTCGTCGTCGTCGGAGGAAACAGAAATACTCACTTCCTCCTCTTCTTCCTCGTCTCCGAAGCCCTCTTCCAAGTCTTCCGCGTAATCATCTGATTCAGGTTCAGACTCGCCGTCGTTGTATGCGTAAAGTTTGCGTTCGTCCTGCATTTAGTGTGCCTCCCAGGGCTTCGGTTCCTTCGGATTCGGTTCGCACGCGGCCGCGGTCGCCATGCTTTACCCCGCGGCGCGGATTATAGCAACAGCATGCAACGCCTTGCCAGCGAACGCAAGTGCGAATTCAGTTTTCTCTCGCGCCATGAACTCATCACTCTCGCAATCGACTCCAGTGAATCGCGTTCAGGGAGTGTGCGGTGTGATGACACAACCCACGCGTCCGAGTCGCAGAGGTGCGGCTCCGTGCTTTATCCAGTGTTGAGGGCGCACCTCTGAGTTTCGTCATGAGACGCTACCGTTGCGAGCGCTTTGCCGCGCTCTTCCACTCTTGCGGGAGTGCCCGGAGCGCGTGATGTGCGCCGGTTCCGCAACGTACAGATTGCGGCCCGGCTCCAGCTGATTGCTGCTCAGATGATTCCATCGCCGCAGCTGCTGCACTGTGACGTTGAACCGATCTGCCACCGTCACCAGAGTGTCGCCATGTTCAACACGGTACTGCGTGAGACGGGCTGCGTTGCGGATCGAAGGAGCGGGAGCAACCGGGATAATCAGCGAATCGGGTGTCGACAAATCGTCGTTAGGCCGAAGCTGATTTACAAAAGCGATCTCAGTGGCACTAACGTGATAGTCGTGTGCCAGCGTTGCCAGTGTCTCACCGGGCGAAATCTTATGAAACCGCCAGAAGTCGCGTTTGTCTTGCGGAATCTCGGCGATCCGTTTTTCGTACAGGTCCTTCGTTCCTGGAGGCAAGTGCAACTCGAACGCCACGTCGAACGGAGTGCTCATGCGCAGCAGGCTTGGGTTCAACGCGATAATCTCCTGGACCGGCACTTCAACCACGTCAGAGACCAGCCGAAGGTCCACTCTATAGTTTGTCGTGACAGTATCAGTGACGAGCGGCGGGTCGGGATTAAGCTCCAGTCCGTATTGCTGCGGATTTTTCGCCATGATCGCGGCGGCGATAATGATTGGAACGTAGTTTTTGGTCTCCCGCGGCAAGACGTCCCGGCGATAGAGTTCCCAGAAATCCGCGTAACCGGTCCGCTGCACAGAGCGTTGCACGTTACCCGGTCCCCAGTCATACGCCGCCATCGCAAGATACCAGTCACCCAATTGAGCATAAAGTTCCTTCATGTAGCGGGCGTAAGCAACTGTGGATTTCTCCGGGTCGAAACGCTCATCGAACCATCCGTTGCGCTCCAGGCCATAGGGTCCCGATGGCATGAATTGCCACATTCCTCCCGCTCCCGACCTGGCGTTGACGATCTGGGGTTGAAACCCGGATTCTGCCACTGCCTGATAAATCAAATCCTGGGGAACGGCCTCCTGTGCCAGCACGCGGGAGATCATGTCGTGGTAGCGGCCGGCGCGTTCCAGCGAGCGTACGAGCGTGCCCCGGCCTCGTGAGGAGAAATAGGCGATATAGCCAGCCACTGGATCATTTATCAGCAAGGGAAGGTCTGACTGCGTCGTTTTAAGTTCCGCGATGGCTTGCGCCTTGATATTTGGATCCACCGGAAAGGTGACGTCGTTCGCAATATCCACCGGGGCCGGTTCGATCTTAGGAGCAAAGCCGTTACCCTGCTTCAAGGCTTCCATCTCGAGTGCGTTTACGGCGTCTACAACACGATCAAACTCTCCCGACAATGCGGGATCGTTCTTCAGGTCGAACTTGCTGGTAAGCATGAGATCGACGGCATGATCGAAGTCTGCCTTCGCAGCCTGGAGCTTGCCCGCGTGATATTGGCTCACGCCGGTTTGATAGGCGAGTTCGACTGCCCGTATCAGCTCTTGCTTTTGGCCGTCTGTGGCGACTGTGATCTGGCCCGGAACTCCCAGCGGAGCAACCGCTGGGGAGACCGCTCCGGCAGACGATTGAGAAATAGCCGGTGCGGTTGATTGGGGCTGGGACTTCGCCGGGCCGGCGACCGGGCGCTGCTCCGGGCAGCCGGTCATGGCCAAAACGGAAGCGACAAGCGCGGCGTTGAGAACTAAAGGTTTCGAAACGCCCATACGAAAACGTTGATTGCTGGCAACCTGTTTTCGTTGCCGCCCTCTGCTCCGGCAATGCATTGGTTCTATTGTATTGCTCGGGTTCCATGAGGCGAGTGATAAGATTTTTATTTAGAACATCTCCATCTGTTCCCGCCGTGGCTGTTCTCCAGCCGGCATCTCCGCATGGATACCAAATACATTCGCAATTTCGCGATCATCGCGCACATCGATCACGGGAAGTCCACTCTCTCCGATCGTTTGCTCGAGTTGACAGGCTCCCTGACCCAGCGCGAGATGCAGAACCAAGTATTGGACGCGATGGACCTCGAACGGGAGCGCGGCATCACCATCAAGGCTCATGCCGTACGCATGAACTATCTCGCCAAAGATGGCCAAGTCTACCAGCTCAACCTCATCGACACTCCGGGCCACGTCGATTTCTCTTATGAGGTCTCCCGCTCGTTGGCCTCATGCGAGGGTGCCCTTCTCGTTGTGGATGCCTCCCAGGGCGTAGAGGCCCAGACGCTCGCGAATGCCTATATTGCCATCAATAATGGCCTCGACATGATCCCCGTCATCAACAAGATCGATCTCCCCAGCGCCGACGTAGTTCGAACCCAAGAAATGATCGAGTCTGCAGTGGGCGTCGATGCGACGGATGCGTTGCCCGTAAGTGCCAAGACAGGGCTTGGCGTTCCGGATGTGCTGGAAGCGATTGTCCACCGTTTGCCGCCGCCCTCAGGCGACGCCGAAGCGCCACTGCAGGCACTCATTTTTGATTCCTGGTTCGACCCCTACCGCGGAGTCATCGTGCTGACCCGCGTGATTAACGGTCGTTTGCGAAAGGGAACCAGAATTCGTTTAATGTCGAATGGCCGGGTGTTCGATATCGAATCTTTAGGCGTTTTGACCCCCAAACCTGTGGAGATTGCCGAGCTCTCCGCGGGAGAAGTCGGATTCTTCTCCGCCACCATCAAGAATGTGGCTGATACCAAGATCGGTGACACGGTTACTGAAGAGATGCGGCCTGCGGATGCCCCTCTTCCTGGTTTTGAAGACATCAAGCCGATGGTCTTCGCCGGGCTGTACACGGTCGACTCGCACGAACACACGCTCTTGCGTGACGCTCTCGAAAAACTGCGGCTGAACGATTCGTCCTTCTTTTTCGAGCCGGAAAGCTCGGTTGCGCTCGGGTTTGGTTTTCGCTGCGGATTTCTTGGGCTGCTGCACATGGAGATCATCCAGGAGCGGCTGGAGCGCGAATTTAACCTTGATCTGATTACTACGGCTCCCGGGGTGCGCTATCAAATCACGCTGACTGACGGAACACAGCGTGAAGTGGATAATCCTTCCCGTTGGCCTAACCCGAGCGAGATCGCCAAGATTGAAGAGCCTGTGATCATCGCGACCATTCTTACCAACGAGGAATACGTGGGTGGGATCCTCAAGCTTGTTGAAGAGAAGCGCGGAAAGCAGAAAAATTTTCAATATGTCACGCCCACGCGAGTCATGCTGACCTACGAACTCCCGCTCAATGAGATCGTTCTCGATTTCTATGACCGGCTGAAATCCGTTTCCCGTGGGTATGCTTCCCTCGACTATCAGCTTGCTGGCTCGTGGGAATCTCCCATGGTCAAGCTTGATATCCTCGTCTCTGGGGAGCCGGTCGACGCACTTTCGATCATCGTCCATCGCGACTTCGCCTATGAACGCGGCAAGGCGCTCGTCTCCAAGATGCGTGAGCTCATTCCCCGTCAGATGTTCGAAGTGGCAATCCAGGCAGCCATCGGTTCCAAGATCGTTGCCCGTGAGACTGTGGCTGCGTTGCGCAAGAATGTCCTCGCCAAGTGCTACGGAGGCGACATCAGCCGGAAACGCAAGCTGCTCGAGAAGCAGAAGGAAGGCAAGAAGCGAATGAAGCGAATCGGCAAGGTAGACATTCCGCAAGAGGCCTTCCTGGCAGTGCTCAAAGTTGGGGAGGAGCCGAGCAGTTAATCCAGGCTTTCTCAATTCAGTCTTGCCGCTGTAATGCGATTTGTGGAAAGCTTCATTTCGCCACGTGCCGTGCGCAGTGGTGTACCGTCATCCTCCCGCGAAGCTTTCTCGGTTCATCCTATTGATAATCAGGCGCTTAGAAGCAACGAGCACGATATGAGCCCTGATCGATGCTGCCCATTGAAAACTGTGTCAACAGGAGGGTCGGCGTATTCCACATTTTTTTCCACAGATGGAGCATTCCTCTTCCAGTGCCGATAATGTGTGCTCGATCCAGATAGAGCAAAAGCCGACCAACGCGAATTCTGCGGATAAACAGCGGCTCGTCGCTGTGTCGGAACCGCATTCGCAACCGGTGGGTGGGCGAAAAAAATGGCTCCTTCCGCGCGGCCTTTCAGCTAGCAAAAGCCGCGTCGGATAGGATCTTGGGATTAGCTACGATTGGAACTCTGTTTTACGGAGTTGTGCTCGGACGCGTCGTGCTTGGACGGGTTGTCGTGGGATTTGTCGTGGGGCGAGTCGTTGTCGGATGAGTCGTCCCGGTCCCGGTGTGCGGAGTGGTAGTCGTAGTTCCAGCTGCCGCCGGTGGCGGAGCCGCAACACCAGACTTGACGTTGTACGCTTCAATCACCGCCTTGGTAATGTCAGTGGCGGGGTTTAGCCAAAGCACAGGAGAATTCTGCTGGCTGGCATCTAATACGAGAGTAAAGCCTTGCTGCTTGACGTAACTGTCCAGAACGCCATAGACCTTCTGCGCAAGTGATTGATAGGTCTCGTTCATTTCTGAATTGAAGTCGTTCTGGTCGTCTTCAGCAACGCGCTGAAGGCTTTTGGTCTTCTCATCAATCGTCCTGGTGCGGCTCTCCCTCTCTGGATCGCTCAGAGTCGCTGCCGAATCCTGCAGCTGCTTTTTAAGCGACTCGATCTCATCATTTTGAGCCTTGAGCTGAGATTGCTTAGGAGCAAACTTCTGTTGCAGTTGTGCGATGTTCCGCTGTCCTTCGTTTGTCTGCATGACAGCCTGTTGAAAAACAATGACTGCAATCTTGGCCGGCCCGACTGGAGCAGCGGCCGAGGCGGATGCGGATGAGACCGGGGAAGGTGCGGATGAGACCGGGGAAGGTGCGGATGGTGTTTCTGCGGATTGTGCTGCCGCATGGTTTGGGAACGCAATAGAACTCACGCCAACCGCAGACGCAAGCATGCAAACAGCTGTGAACAAACGCTTCATTGGGATAACAAACTCCTTAAACTTTCAATCCAGATCGCCCGCAATCTCCCCCGGAAGCAAGCTTTCACTTCCGCATCCACCTCGTGCGCATATCCGAAGATGCATAAACCTATCCAGGGTTTGGATGGCTCGCGAAGAAAACAGCACGGACAGAGGGCTTCTCGGGAACTGTGGGAATTATAGGTGTGCGCCGGAACAGCGTCAACGGAGACGCGGCTCTAGCGCAGTCGCGCAGGCCGACGTCCAGCCTGCATATTTCTGCCCTCAGGGCGCTTTGCCGACTGGTCCCTGAGTGGATCGCGGGAATGCCAGCCCTGCTAGAACGTAGTGCTCACCGTCAAGCGAAACGTCTTCCTCGGCTCTCTGAACTGCAGGAGCGAATTAAATCCTTGGATCGCCTGAGCATAGGTGAAATCGCCGGCGCCGCCCGCGGGGAACATGCCACGCGTAATCAAGCTCTGGCCCTGCACCTGCTCATTCAGACGAAGCGGGTTGAAAGCATAAAAGAGCCGAAACGGAGCATTGACGATCGGCAAGAGAACATCAAGTTCCGCGCCGGTCGACATGCGCGGAAGCCAATTGGTTCCGGCAATGGGTCGGATCACGTTGACAAAGTGAATCGCTTGGCCGCCTTGGCAAGCTCCATTGAAAATCGAGGTGCAACCGTACAGCGGCGAATTCAGCTGGTCCGACCCCTCCACACTCTGCCGCAACTGTGACTCGCGGATGACGGAATTGATGCCGAAATCGTCGAAGATTGCGAATGTTACCGGCCCGGCGAGCGGGATGCGGTACTCGAGATTGCTGATGACCTGGAAATCGCCACCAACGGAAACAGGGCGATAGATCGGGAGAGGAATCGGAATGTTGCCCAGCGTGAAATTCGTCGGATCGATGGGAACTGGCGTCCCGTCAGGATTGGTGAGAGTAAGGTTCTGTCGCACCGGAATGAAGCCATAGGGTGTTACTGAGCGAGTGTCGAAGCCGCGGAGGTCGCCTTCGCCGCCGGCATAGAAACGATCAAATGGTGGTGCTACATTTCCACCAAAGCCCTGAATGTATGAACCCTGGAGGCGCAAGGCGAAGATGTTGTGACCCTCTTTGTCCGGACGGATCCCTCGAACCGAGATAAATTGCTTATACTGCACGACCGGCCTGAAATAGCGTATGTTTCCGAAGAGTCCCGCCAGCAAAAATTCAGCCGAAATATCATGGCCGAATCGCGGTCTGAATACGCTCGGGCCGGTCCTATTCTCCGAATAACTCAAGGAGATGGAGCTCGTGTAGATACCCGCCAAAGCGTTCGGGCCCTGGATTTGTCCGCTTCGGAAGGCGAGGGTCTCAAACAGGTTGGCGGACGCCTGGCTGAACGTCGTGATGGTTGACTTGCTCCAGTTGTATGTGAGCCCGACGCGCTTAAAGGAGCGCCGTAACGGGTAGCTGACGGAGAGATTGAGTCCTGTGCTCGACTGGTTGTAGTTTTGCGTCAGCGATTGTTGTGCTGCGGAAAGGTTCGTTGCTGTTCCTGTTACTGTTGAGAAGTTTCTGGCCGAATTGTAGTCGTTTTTCTGCGTGAAGACCTGGAATCCAAAGCTCAGCGGGCGATTTCGCAAGTAGGGCTCGTTGAACCCGAAGAGCAGGTTACGGGACGAATTTCCAACGCTTGCCTGGATGCTCAAGGTTTCGCCCAAACCAAGGAAATTGTTGGTCTGGTAGTTGAGTCCGAGAAAAGCTCCCGCCAAGCCACTGACGCCGCCGTTCAGGCCAACCGAATTCTTTCCCTTTTCATGCACCTTCAAGAGCAGAGAAACGGTTCCGTTGTCCGGGTCTTGGTGCAACTCGGAATCCTGATCGACCTTCAACGGGTCGAAATAATCCAGTTGATTCAAGCGAAGCAGGCTCTGCTCCCATGAATTGCTGTTGTAGACCTGACCTTCTTCGAGCAGCAATTCGCGCCGAATAACGCGATCGCGAGTGATCGTATTGCCTTGGAACTCGATCCGCGAGACATAGAAAGCTTTGCCTTCATCAATGTCGATATCCAGATACACCAGACGCTTTGCGTCGTCGCGGCGGAAATTCGGAACCGCTGTGAAATTGATAAAACCCAGCGTGCCATATGCCTTCCGCAGATTGTCCAGGCCTTTGCCGATCGCCGTCGCGTTGATCCAATCGCCATCTTTGGTCGCGAACTGGGCACGCAAAGCTTTGGCGTTCGGTACTGCCTTGTTCCCGGTGAAGGTGATACCGCCCAAACGGTAGCGTTCGCCTTCGTCGATCGGCATCCGTATATCAATGCGCTTACCGGTGCGGGGACGGAAGGTGAAGAACGACAATCCTCCCTCATTGCGGATACGGGTTACCGGCTCACCTACTTCTCCGAGAAAATAGCCACGGTCCTGCAGCGCACGGCGAACGCGCTCCGTGTCCTCCTCCAACTTGCTCGCGTCGTACGTGCGCGCAAAGATATCTTCGAGAACAATAGAATGCGGAATGCCGATTGGGCGCAGGTTGCGCATGGCTGCGCGCAGCTCACGCGAGCTCACTGCTTTGTTACCGACAAACCTGACGTTCCCCACCTTGACGGTGGGACCTTCCTTGATGTTGAAATTGATCGAGACGGAGGATGGCGGCAGTTTCTTAACGTCAGTCTTGATAGTCGCAAACTGGTGGCCGTGCTCGGCGAGCAGTGCGCGGATGACGTCGGTCGCACGCGCCAGACGTGTCGGGTCGTAGGCACTCTCGACCGAAAGGCCGACATGCTCCTTCTTGAATCGATCGAGAACGTCGGAATTCGAAACCGAACTTAAGCCCTTGTAGTTGATCTCACGGATCGTGGGCTTCTCCTCGACGACGATGTCCAGAATAATTCCGTTCGGAGTTTCCTCGCGCTCGATTCTTAGATTTTCGAAATACCCTGTGTTCCAGAGTGAATTGAAATCGCGTTCGATCGTTGCCGGGTCGTAGGGGTCTCCAGGATGGCTGAAAAGCCGGGCAAGGACTGTCTCCCTGGGGATACGCCGATTCCCGATTACGCGAATCTGGCTGATCACCCCCTGCTGGGCAGGTTGCTGAACTGATTGCTGAGCAGGGGCCAAATGGGGAACCAGGCACAGAAAAAGGAACGCAATGACTCTCCACATCCAGAGAAAAAGCGGCCGCACAGTTTTGTTCCTGAGAGACTGGGAGCGGAAGCTCCCTGAATTGACGGGACGAATAGGCACACCCTCACTGCTAAAAATCAGGTCTTTCTCGCGGAAATAGCGATTATAAGTGACGGACAGGATAGTTCCCAACTCTTGATACTTTCCCAATCCGTCTAGCATTGCCGAGGTCCGGCAAAGATTGAGCTATGCCCACGCGGTTCCAGCGGGGAAGCAAACAGTCTTGGGCCCGCCTTCCAATTCAATCGTGTCCCCATAGATTGAAACACGTGCTGACATTTAGCTTTCCAGTTCAGCCGAGATGCTGAAGTTTTCAAGACGATTGCATTCGAGTCGGAGGAAGTTGACCTTGTATCAGGTTTGGCAATCCTTAACGTAGTCCTGCCATCCGCCAGCGGACCCATCCACCACGGTTTCATTCCACTCTCCACAGCCAGCCTGACTCACAGTTGAGGCAGGATAAAAACTAGTCTTTCACGATGGCGTTCCATCGAGGAACGACAGCACGTAACCAAGTCCCGTCACACCTCGGTGACTGTGGAAGCGGGTAGCATATCTGCGAATCCCGCTGCGTACGGCATTATCCACGCGATGACTTGATGGTCATCTAAAACAGGATCGTCTTCGCTGCGGCGAGCGATAGCCCATCGCCTCTGGCGTTGGGATGGATCTCAGCGCTTCAGCACGAACCCTGAAACAGTACATCCAGCATAAGCCAAACGACACCGGACGCCGCCAACGGTCGAGCAAAGCGCGATCCTCTTCGAATACCATCGCGAAACCGCTCCGGACAGTTCGTCTTAGTCTATCGGAGCGACGAGCTTTTGGGTTTCTTCAGGCGCAAGCTTTTCGACTTCGACCAGAGTCGAATAGAACGTGGGACCTCCGCCCTGATCGTTGAGCCGCTCGGAGGTGAGCGCATTCACGTTCCTGCCATCGGGGGTCAGCTTATTCCAATTGAGGCCCGCTGCCACAACCCCGCGCTGTACCTCGCCGTGAATACGGGCACGCAGCCGAATTCGGCCGCGGTCATTGTAGATAGCCACCCAGTCACCCTCGGCGATCTGTCGTGCCGCAGCATCAGTCTGGTGCATTTCGAGAATGCCCGTGTTCTCCGATTCAAGAAGCTGGTGCGAGGGTAGGTTCGCGAAGGTCGAATTCATATAGTTGTCTGCTTTGCGAGGCAGAAACTCGAGAGGATAGCTGCTCCGCCGGGCGCCGTTGCGCGATTCCTCCGGAGCATGAAAGGTGGGCAGCGGATCGAGTCCCTGCGCAGCCATTGTGGTGGAGTAAAACTCTATCTTGCCGCTGGGTGTCGGCAAGTCTCCGTCCGAGAAGGGAAGATAGGGAGACCCTTCTCTTTCGCTTGCGAATTGCAAACGAACGCGTTTTTCTTTCTGCAATCGCTCAGCTGTGATGCCTTGCATCCAAGGGTCCGAGGAGCTGGAGAGTGCCTGTTCGATCAGCTCATCGGTGCTGTCGCGGAAGCATGGCTCTCTAAAGCCCATGCGCTCCGCCAGCTCACTGAACAGCCAAACATTGGAGCGTGCCTCTCCGAGAGGAGAAATAGCCTGCTCGGAAAGCTGCACGTAATAATGCCCGTACGCTCCTTGAATGTCCTTGTGCTCTAAAAACGTCGTTGCTGGCAGGGCGAGGTCGGCGTAGTCCGTCGTATCGGTCAGGAACTGCTCGTGGACGACTGTGAAAAGATCGTTGCGTGCAAGCCCGCGGAGCACTGCGTTCTGATTGGGAGCAATCGCTGCCGGGTTCGAATTGTAGACGAAAAGAGCCTTCACCGCTGGACCATCTTCGGCCGTTCCGCCCAGCTCCGTAAGTGCGTGACCGAGTCGCGACATATTAACTACGCGCGAGGCCCGCTTGAGAGAGCTCCTGAGCATCAGCTCAGGACGTTCGAGTGCCGATCTGTTGAACGAAAAGGCACCGCTGGTCGAGAGTTGAAGTCCGCCCCCTAAATGTTTCCACGCGCCGATCAGCGCAGGTAGCATGCACGCCGCGCGGACCGCTGCTCCGCCGTTTTGCGAGCGCTGGACGCCGTAGTTCAGCCGGATCACCGCCGGCACCGTTGTCGCGTACTCGCGGGCGAGGCGCTCGATGTCGGCTTCAGGGATGCCCGTCAGCCCCGAGACGTGTTCCAGCGTGTAGGGCTGCACATGCTGCCGCAGTTGGTCGAATCCGTATGTCTCTCTCTCGACGTACCTGTGATCGTATAAGTCTTGATTGATAATGAGGCGCATCATTCCCAAAGCGAGAGCGGTATCTGTTCCGGGATTGATCCGGATGTGCCAATCCGCCGCTCGCGCTGTCCGAGTAGCGTATGGATCGATGACCACCAGTTTGGCGCCTTGGCGTCGGGCTTCGTTGACAAATGGCCAGAGGTGAATATTGTTGCCATGAATGTTTGCGCCCCAAGCCAGAATGTAACGAGCGTGCTTGAAGTGCTCGGTATCCGTCCCCATCTTCTTTCCGTAGACCGAAAGCAGAGCGTCTCCACCAGTACTCGAACAGATCGTACGGTCCAATTGCGATGCGCCCAATCGGTGAAAGAATCGCCGATCCATCGACCCGTAGCCGAGCACTCCAATCGTGCCTGCATAGGAATAGGGAAGGATTGATTCGGGTCCAAACTCTTCGGCAATGCGCGTAAGTCGCCCGGCAATCTCATCGAGAGCTTCCTCCCAGCTGATCTGCTCGAAGGCCTCCAACTCTCTGCCATGTGGGAGCGGACCCTTGGAAACGCCCGGCTTGCGGCGCAATGGCCTCAGCAAACGCTCCGGCGAGTAAACGCGGTGGAGATACTTCGCGACCTTCCCGCATAGAAAGCCGCGTGTAACTGGATGAGCGGGGTCACCCTGAACCTTCGTTGCGCGTCCTACATCATTGACAGTTACTAGTACCGCACATGAGTCCGGGCAATCGTGCGAACAAACTGTGTGAACGGTCTTCACCGGAGGCATACGTTGATTGTACCGGCTCAGGAGCGAGCTAAGAACCAGTCAGCTAAGAACCGGTTCTTAGCTGCGCTCAAATCTGCATGACCTCTTTTTCCTTATTCCTGGACATCTCTTCAATGTGCTTGATCTCTTCGTCGGTGAGCTTCTGAATCTCTTCGAGTGACCGCTTCTCTTCGTCTTCCGAGATCTTCTTGTCTTTGGCGGCCTTTTTGATAAGTTCGTTGCCATCGCGGCGCACATTGCGAATCGCGGTCCGATGTTCCTCGAGCGTCCTGTTCAAGTGTTTAACCACTTCCCGCCGCCGCTCCTCGGTCATCGGAGGGATAGGCACCCGAACTACCCTACCGTCATTTTGCGGATTGAACCCAAGATCGGAGATACGGAGCGCCTTCTCGATATCCGCGATGATGGTGGAATCCCAGGGCTGGATGAGGATGACATTGGGATCGGGCGTAGTGACTTGGCCAACCTGGTTCAGAGGTGTGTCCGTCCCATAGTAGGAGACTTTGATCTGATCGAGCATGTGGACCGAGGCGCGGCCGGTCCGCACAGACGTCAGATTCGTGCGAAAATCTGCGACAGCCTTGTCCATTCGTGACTTCAGCTGTTGATAGATTTCTTTAAGCGCCGGGATTCCGGCCATTACCGAAGTTGCCATCTTCTTCTTCCCCGTTCTTTCTGAATCAACAATTGCTGCGCAAGCGCCCGCGACGAGTCAGGAGAAGCACAAGGCAGAACACGGCGTGGGCTAGTTCCGAATGTCTAGCTGAGAAGCGTCACTCCTGTTGAGTTCGCCTGCTCGTGTGCGTGATATGACGAGCGAACCAGCGGCCCGGATTCAACGTGACGGAATCCCATCCTGAGCGCCTCTTGGCGCATATACGTGAATTCTTCCGGTGTGTAATAGCGCGCCATAGGCAAGTGATCCTTGGATGGACGCAAATACTGGCCGATCGTGAGCACGTCTGTTCCGACGTGAGCCAAATCTCGGTAGACGGACAGTAACTCGTCCATTTCTTCTCCCAGCCCCACCATCACACCGGACTTGGTGACCATGCGGGAATCGAGGAGTTTAGCGTATTCCAAAAGACGAAGCGTTCGCTCGTAACGCGCACCCGATCGGACCACGCGGTAAAGGCGTGGCACCGATTCGGTATTGTGATTCAGAATTTCGGGCCGTGCTTCAACCACGATCCGGATCGCTTCCTCATTGCCCTGAAAGTCCGGGATCAGGACCTCCACTTGGCAGCCTGGAGCTTGGCGGCGAATCTCCTCAATAACAGTGGCGAAGGCACGCGCGCCGCCCAGAATATCGTCATCCCGGTTCACGCTCGTGACGACAGCATGCTTCAAATCGAGCGTAGCCACGGCCTCGGCGACGCGGCGTGGTTCGTCCAAGTCGATGGCATCGGGACGGCCCTTCGGCACCGCGCAAAACCCACATCGCCGTGTGCAAGTATTGCCCAGCATCATGAAAGTTGCGGTGCGATGGTTCCAGCATTCGCCTATGTTCGGGCAGTGCGCCGACTCGCATACAGTGTGTAGACCTAGGGACCGCGCCAGTTTTTTGAGCTGGTGATAGTTATCGCCCACCGGAGCGCGCGCCTTAAGCCACTCCGGCTTGGGCGCAAATCGGCGCGGGGAAATATCGATCTGTACCAAATCCGTCACGCTCACCATTGTAATGGCACTCGTCCCTTCAGAGCGCGTTCGTCTGCCTTGCCCCGAGCACATCCAGGTCGATCGCTGAACCGCGTCGTAGATAACCCGTACCGCTTGTCTCGGCCTCGCAGTTCAGCGTAGGTACTGCGTCACTTCAGGCCGGACGAGGTACAAGAAGAAGACGAGATTGACGAGAGCCATTACCACCCACTGGCCTTGATGAGAGTGGAAAAGAGAATAAAAACCAAAGCTCATGCAAAGGACAACAGCGCCGAGCGTGAGCGCCCATCCCCATCGGCGCTTGCGCATGAGTCCGAGCCCAGCAAAGGCGAAGAAAGTCGAAAGAATGAGGATCACGATTCTGCTCGCGCCTGCCGGGTAGCGATGCGTGAGCACGCCAATCACTCCCAGCACGGACAGCGTGAGCATCCAAAGCGAGATCGCCGCCATGCCGGGCAGCGGAAGATTGCGCGACCCAGAGTCGGGCGGATTGGCACGCCGCGGCTCTGTCATAGCGTGTGCAGATAGGCCATCAGGTCTTCGAGTTGTCTCTCTGAAATCCGATCGCCAAGCGCCGGCATCATACCGCGGCCGCGCAGAATGAGCTCGGTCACCCGCTGATCGTTCGCGGCCACCCCGCTGGGCAGATAAGGCTGACGAAAGAGCCCGAGGAGGCCAGGTCCGCGCAAACCGCGCTCAGAATCCGGGTAATGGCAGCGCGCGCAATGGTCCAGAAAGACTTGGCGCCCGGCGCTCTCCCGCGGCGTTAGCTCGCTCAGCGGCTTGGATGGCGGAAGATGATGGCAACCGGAAAGTTCCATGAGAATCAGCGCGGGAATGACAAATAGAAAAATGGAGCGAGCAGTCTTCAACGATGCGGTCCAATGTCGATCATAGCGATTCAGCAGATCAGCCGAAAGCACTCGATGGACTCCAGGATCAGAATGAATTTCTCAAGCTTGGGTTCTGTTTCACTGAGTGGACCCAGACGCATATTCAATTTGCGTGGGCAATCGCGGCGACGATCTTGTCCATCGTCTTGCGTATCGCTTCTCCTGGCTCACCCGGCGCATGGTCATCGCACAAGATGGAGAAGGCTATTGTTTCGCCGCTAACCGCTCTGATGTAGCCGCTCAAAGCAACTGTTTCTGCGAGCGTACCGGTCTTGGCGTAGATCCTCCCACTGAGCACCCGCTCCTTGAATCGCCCCGCCAGCGTGCCGTCTTCGCCGCTCACCGGAAGTGTCGCGCGAAAATCGGCGGCCCAACTCTGTTTTGTTGCGTACAGCAGAAGGGTCGTAAACGCGCGCGGTGTTACCAGATCTTTTGTGGAGAGACCGGAGGCGTCATAAAGAACGAAATCGTCGGGATCGATTCCAGCATCGAGGAGGAACTGGCGAACCACCCGCGTACCCTCGACTAAAGAGCCGTCCGAGGACTCCAGTTTGCCGAGAGTTCGCAGCAGGAGTTCGGCATGCAAATTTTGACTAACCTTATTCGTGACCACCAGGTCTTCGGCGAGAGGGGGTGAGACATGCGTGGCGAGAACGTTCGCGGCCGGTGTCTCAGCCTCAACAGTGTTCATGCTGATCGGCCGAAGTGCCACCGGTTGTCGCTGCTCAGTCAAGAAGTCCGCCGTATCCGACGAGAAACGGTGACGCGCGAGAGCTGTTCCGCCGATCGTGATGCCGCGGGCGACCAACATCTCTTTGAGCGCTCGTGCGGCATAGTCGGCAGGATCCTCAATTGCGAGCGCAGCGTGGACGCCACCCTTGCCGAGAAGTGTTTGACCGTAGAGTCGAACCGCCAGCGAGCCTGGGTCACGCTCAATCCCCGGCCCCTGCGCGAGATCCCCTGCAGTCGTCAAGGAGTTTTCCAGGGTGTAATACGACGTTGACGGGAGCCAAGAAGCATTCGCGGTCTCCCCGGCCTGATTACCAGGGATCGCATAGAGATAGACAACGTTGTCGTTCACCGTAAGAGCGGAGATTGGAGCTCCATAACCCCATTGCAGGTCGTCCCAAGACCAGCCGGAGGGGTACCGCTCTAATGGGAACCACGTATCGTCGCCCACGATATTTCCGGCGATTGCTCGGACGCCACGCCGGACGATCTGATCGGCCATATCCTCCAGCGCGGCCAACGGAGGATTCGGCCGTTCCGTCTTGCCGTCATAGGGCAGGCTTCTCCCTGAGATGTTGGGATCACCAGCGCCCAAAATGACGAGGTCTCCCTGCACTTTCCCTGAGGCGTCCATTCCCGCATCTGTAACCACACGAGTAGTAAAGGTCAGGCCTCCCGGCAATAACGCAAATGCTGCAGCTGTCGTAAATAGTTTGGCATTGGAAGCTGGGTTGAAATATTGTGCGTCGTTGCGGGCATAAATCGATCTGCCGCTGAGCGAGACCACGGAAATGCCCCAATGGGCATAGGCCATTGGAGGTTCCGAGAGCAGTTTCGCGATGGTCCTCGCTAGCCTGATGCCGCTGCGTGCGGGACGCTCGAAGGTGGTTCTCGGCGGCGCTGCTTTGGCCGGCAATATCAATGCAATCGACATCGCCAGCGCTTGGCAAACAAAGCGCGGCGAAGAGCAGGGTCGCACGGGTGTGTCAGGGCGGCTTTGCGGCATTCGAATAGAGCTTGTTATGGACTTACCTTACAGGATGGGAAGGCAAGTGGAGACCGGATTGCCGGACTCGCCGGCTCCCGGCGCGCTCCCTACAATACAAAGTCATGTCCTTCGCTCATCGAGCTTCCTTTGAATGGCATCTGCGCACGCGGTCTCTCATGCTCGGGCGCAATACCCGAGTCATGGGCATCGTGAATCTCACGCAGGACTCCTTTTCCGATGGCGGCCGGTTCTGGCCCCCGGTTGCAGGTGTCGAGGGCGCCCTAGCCATGTTCGAACACGGAGCGGCGATTGTCGATCTCGGCGGAGAATCGACCCGACCAGGCAACCGGCCGCCGGTGAGCCCTGCTGAAGAACAAGATCGCGTATTGCCGGTCCTTGAAGGCATTCTCAGGCATCGTCCGGATGCGATCGTGTCCATCGACACATATAAGGCCGCCACTGCCGAGGCAGCACTCCGCAGCGGCGCCGAGATCGTGAACGATGTGAGCGGCCTGACGTGGGATCCGGCCATGGCGCAGACCTGTGCGGCAACAGGGTGTGGGCTGGTGCTCATGCACACACGCGGCCGCCCCGAGGATTGGAGGACCCTGCCGAAATTGAAAGGCGAGCAGCTTCTGGCGCTGGTAAAGGAGGAACTAGAGCGGCTCCTCGGCGCCTCGCTTGCGGCGGGACTGACGCGAGCCAATATTGTCCTCGACCCGGGACTGGGCTTCGGCAAGGCGTTCGAGAGCAATTATCCCTTGCTGGCCAGACTGGACGAATTCCTGACCATCGGCCAGCCCCTGCTTGCCGGCCCCTCACGCAAGTCTTTTCTGGGACGAACCCTCGCTCCGCTGTATGGGGGAGAAGATGTTGCGTTGTCCGCTCGCGGGAATGCCTCTCTGGCTGCTGCAACGGCCGCAATTCTGGCTGGAGCGAGCCTCGTCCGTGTCCACGACGTTCGCCCCACGGTCGAAGCAGCAGCCATCGCGGATGCCATTCTTGGAGCGCAGCTATAGGGGGGAATAAGACGATGCAGTCCTCGCTGCGGCCTGTTAACAGGCCCTAGTGCTTTTCTGCGTGTTGCGAGCTCGCAGGCCCCCGGCTGGCTTCAAAGCTCACGATTCTCCATTGGCCCGCCCGAAAATTGTAGACACGCGTATAGCGGTAGTGCCCACTTATGTCCCGGTCCCCATTCTTACCTGTCAGATCGACCTTCGAGGTTACGACCGCGGTGTCACCATAGATACGGATCTTTACGTCGCTGAGGACCATCTGCGTGATCTTGAGCCGCCCCGAACGGCGTGTGGCGAGGACGTCGGCTTTGGTTTCAAGCGTGCCATTCGCACTGATGCCGAGATAATCGTCGGCGAGCAAACGGTCAAGCGTGGCGATATTGTCCGTGAGTTGGGCATCACGCCACTCCGATTCGAGTCCTTCGATTATTTTATGGATCGGATCGTGGTGGGGAAAAACCGCACGCGCTGGAACAGTACACCAGCACCAAAGCACAAGCACCATGACCACACGGAGGGCCATAGTAAATTGCAAACGGCGCTTGGATTCCCCGCGCATAAGCGTACCGGATGTTAGTCCGCGTCCGAATTTTGAGTCAAAGAGAAACACCAGAGTGGCACTTTTCTCACTCGAACGCAACGCCGCGACCGTTGGATTGCGTCTCAGATGCGTGAACACTCCATTCCGACGCCTCTATCGCAGAAACACTCCGCCGGATGGAACCCCATGGCCCTCCGGCCCTCCTCATGTTAGACGCGGGGTCTCCGCGCAAGTCTGCCTGGACAGGTCCCGGAGCGCAGGCCTTTAATCGATCGCCGTCAAGTTTTCAAGCTGTCGTTCACGCATGAGCTGAAGAAAGCCGCCCACCGCGAATTTTTGAAAATGGGGCGTCGTGCGATGGAAATCCAGGGATTGCCGGTCTCGGTACTGCTCGTAAATCACAACGGTGTTGGGGTCGTCCTCAACTGTGTGTGCGATGTAGGTCACGCAGCCAGGCTCCTGCCGCGAGGCCAGCGTTAGCTGACGGAGCAGGTCGGCAACCTGTTCGCGATCTTCCGCGGCGAATCGCATTCTTACGAAAAAGCTGACCATACCCTGGTAATTCTATCCGGTGATCTTGAACTTTCGACGATGCTGGCCATCAAAACACTGGTGGGCGAGCCGGATCGCGAACGATTCAACAATGCAGAGATCGAAGCGCCTCGGCGAATCCCGAAAGGATCATAGTCTGTTCTCGATCCGGACCCGTCGAAACCATGCCAATCGCAGCGCCTGATTCGTCTTCAAGGAACCGGAGGTAATCTTGTGCCGCTTGTGGCAGCTGATCGAACCGTGTGATGCCTTCTGTTGAACTCTTCCAGCCTTTGAGTGTTGTGTATACCGGCTCCACGCTCTCTAAGCCCTGGACATCCGCCGGAATCGTATCGATCCTCCGGCCCGCTATACGATAACCGGTGCAAACCGGAATCTCCTCGAGGGCGTCCAACACATCCAGCTTTGTTATGACAAGCCATTCCGTACCGTTGATCTGGTTTGAGTAGCGGAGCAGCGGCAAGTCAAGCCAGCCGCAGCGTCGCGGACGGCCCGTCACCGCACCGTACTCCTGGCCGCGGCTACGCAGCAGCTCTCCATTCGCATCGAAGACTTCCGTCGGAAAGGGACCCTCGCCGACGCGTGTGACATAGGCCTTCGTCACACCGATCACCGTGCCGATTGCTAACGGACTCACACCAGTTCCTATCACCGCTCCTCCAGCGGTCGCAGAAGAGGATGTAACAAAAGGATAAGTGCCATGGTCGATGTCCAGCATCGTGCCTTGGGCTCCTTCGAACATAACGCTCTGCCCTTCGCGAATCGCCTGGTTTAACAGTGCCGCCGTATCGGTTACGAAGGGCCGAATACGCTCCGCTGCTTCGGCATAATCGTTGTACATCTTGATCGGGTCCAAAGGATCGGTTCCGAACAGCGCATGCGCGATCGCATTCTTCTCCTGGCATGCACTCTCGATGTGAGTCTTCAACAGGCCTTGGTTGAGCAAATCGACGATTCGCAAGCCGCTGCGGTGCATCTTGTCTTCGTAGGCAGGACCGATTCCGCGGCTTGTGGTGCCAATTTTTTGCCGTCCGGGGGCATTTTCCGAGGCGAGCTCGATCATGCGATGGTAAGGAAGGATCACTTGTGCGCGGTTAGAGATGAAAAGTTGGGAGTCGACGTTGACTCCCAAGTCCCGAAGTTTGCCAACCTCTTGAAGAAAGGCCATTGGATCCAATACGACTCCGTTGCCGATCACCGCGCGGCAGTCGGGACGGAGAACGCCACAGGGGACAAGTTGCAAAATGAATTTCTTGCCCTTGATGATGACCGTATGGCCGGCGTTGTGACCGCCCGCGTACCGGGCTACGACAGCAAATTGTGCGGAGAGAACATCGACGATCTTTCCCTTACCTTCGTCGCCCCACTGGGCGCCAATAACTACAGCAGTTTTCGCTCGCATGAATTCCCATCAATTGCTTTTCGCGCACGCTTCTGGGCTGGTTGGAGTGGGTTACCAAGCGGAGAGAGGCAGCGCGCCTTCGGCGTAACGGCACGCCGTCCAAAACCAGATCATATAACGTCCCTCCGCACCCGGCCAAACAGTTGCTCTCGGAGAAGAGGGGCCGTTTCCCTTCGCCGAGAAAGCTGCTGTGCAGCAAGCGGGTGAACTCACAAAATTCTCGATGAACTGAGGGAACAGACGCATGCCGGAGCTGCCTGAAGTCGAAACCATAGCCCGAGGAGCCGATGAGCGGCTGCGCGGCGATCGGATTGAGGCCACTTGGTTCAGCGAAAAACGAGAGCCTTTCAAATCCCCGGCGGAAACCATGGCCCAGCTGCTGCCGGGACGCAGGATTGAGCGCGTCTTCCGCGTCGGCAAACACATCGTTTTCGATCTCGTCCCCGAGCGCAGCCGGAGGAAAGGTGCGCCGGGGAAGTCAAGCGCGAATGTGGTGCAGTGGATCGTGCACTTGGGGATGACCGGCCGGCTTCTCGTGTCGGATCCCGCTGTGCCCATCCCCGCGCATACCCATGGCATTCTCTATCTGGCTTCAGGAAGAGAATTGCGCTTCGTCGATCCGCGCCGCTTCGGCCGGATGTCTGTGCACGTCCCTGCTTCTGCCGGAGCAACCCATTTCGCCGGGACCGGGCAAGAACCGCTCTCTATATCAGTGGACGAGTTCGTAACGCTCTTTGGCACAAGGCGAACTTCGATCAAAGCTGCGCTTCTAAATCAAAAGCTGCTGCAAGGAGTCGGAAACATCTACGCCGATGAGAGCCTTTTCAGGGCGAGCATCCGGCCGCGGCGAATGGCCGCACGGCTGAAGCGGGTCGAATTGGAGCGTCTTTATGCCAGCATTGGAACCGTCCTCCGGGAAGCCATCTCCCTGGGGGGCTCCTCGGTCTCCGATTATGTGGACGCGGATGGCAAACAAGGCTTTTTCCAACTAGAACACCGGGTCTACCTGCGAACGGGTAAACCGTGCCTCACCTGCGGAACGCCTGTTAAGCGGATGATCATTGCGGGCCGGGGTACGCACTTTTGTCCAAACTGTCAAAGATAGCGGCCAGGCCGCTCGCTGGAACCGTCCTAGGCGGCGCCATTCTATGAATTCCGGGAGGTTAGCTCCATCTTCTCTCCAAATTCCCGGATTGTCCTGCCAGTGCTTGGCTGCTAAGTAGTTGAAAGCAATGACACTGATGAACGGCACGCGAACTGCATATTGAAGCATAGCCAGAGACGCACCATCTTGCGCAGACCACGTGAGCGGCGCAACTTCCGGAAGGTAGAGTTCGGCCCCACCGGGGCCAGCCACTAACCGGAAGGCTTATCACCCGCAAGGAGTTCCTTAGAGATTCCTGACGGGCACTTGTTAGGGGGGCCAGTGACTGGCCATTTGAAAAGCCGCGCGGCGCGCGGCTTTTCTCTTGTCGTTTATCCTATGTGTGCCGGTCTCGCCCTCCGCTCGGCAACCTTTCGAGGCATTCAGCCATTCGGATAGAGAGCGATTGGAGAAGCCCCAGAAATCTTCTTGCTCTCGTCGCGGGGTTTGTGTATCATAGTTTTTGCCTATCGGGCGGCTGAAGCCAGCGCTTCTGGACAGTTCCGTTAAGAACAACGGGCTCGCCGCGATCTCGAGAGTCAATAAAAGTTTTAACTGACTGCCGCGTCTAAAGAATGCGGGCCTAAAAGAGCGATGTTCTTCGCAAGGCCTGGAAGTAGCGGAAAAGTCCAACGCCAGTAAGCAATTTTTGAAAGATCAAACCCATACGGTCCACCTCGAAACGTATCCTCCGGATCAGTCCCCCTCGAGAGTGTCGGTCATGATCGCGAATCGCCGACCAAGTGGAGTTGTGAATCTCTGGCCGCTCCCCGCCGCTCGGATCCATGAAACGTGGCAGAGAAGCAAGCCGGAAGAATAGCCAAAGCACCAGGAAGTGCACATGACAACAGAACAAAACCAGCCCCAGCCTAGTTCCAATCAGGGGCAAGCGGCTCCGGGGCAAACCCAGGGCCAAACGCATCGCCGCCGCCGTCGTAGGCGGAAAGGATATGCAAACGGCCAGAGCAAGAACCATGCCGCTGAAAATGGTCAAACAACCCCCTCTAAACAACCCAATAAGTCCAAGTCTCACCAGAACAGGTTCGTGGCCAAAAATGGGAACGGTCACGGGAGCGGGAACGGCACTGGACAGGGCGGTGGGGGACGGCGGAAAAACAAGCAACGGCGGCAGCAGACCTTCGTTGGTCCGATGGATCACAGCTATCGCACGGTGAACGGCAATATGGCTGACTCTCCGCCGTCCACCATGGACTTCCGCGGAAACGGTCAAAACGGCTTTTATAGCGAAGCGCCGCCCCAAGCCGAGCCTGTCGCCCAAATTCGCGAAAACACGCCCACTCGTATCTTCTGCTTTATCGAGGATCTCTTTTTCCTGGCCAAAATTCAGGAGACTGCCCGCAAGACAGGCGTGAAGGTCGGCTTTGTGAAAGCCGACAAAGATATCGTTTCGCGGTTGGCAGATGTGCCTGAGCACCAGCGTCCTTCACTGATCGTCTTTGACCTGAATAACGCCAGCGCAAAACCGCTTACTCTGATCCCTCGGATCAAAAACAAACTCAAGCGGGGGACCTCTGTGATTGGCTTTCTGTCGCATCTGCAGGGTGATCTCAAAGCGAAGGCGCTCGAAGCGGGTTGTGACATGGTGATGCCGCGTTCTGCGTTTTCTCAGAATCTGCCCAATCTTCTTCGCCGCCATGGGCTCGATGAAGAACTGGAATCAGTGGAAGCCTAAAAACGGATTCCCCAGCACGTGCGCACCCGACCACTCGTTCTCTTGCGCACTTCCCTCAATGGAACTCCGACCTCCGGGACCAGGCCGGCGCAAAGAACCGCCGTTTAGCCTGGCGGCCAATGCATAGCGCGCCCGCCAAGCAAGTGAATGTGTAGATGGTCGACGGTTTGACCTCCATCGTTGCCGCTGTTGATCACAACACGGTAGCCGCGAGTCAACCCTTCTTTCTTTGCTATGTCCGCGGTAACTTCGAGCAGATGGCCCAAGAGCGAAGCGTCCTCTGGATTTGTGTGGGCTAGTGATGGAATGTGCTTGCGGGGCAGAACCAAAAGATGCCTTGGGGCCTGCGGACGAATGTCGGCAAACGCGTAGACAAGATCGTCTTGAAACACCGGCTCCGAGGGTATTTCGCCGGCGATGATTTTGCAGAAAAGGCAGTCCATCTGCCTGATGCTACCTCACTTCCCAGCTCCCTCCAATCCAGAGGGTCTTTTTCAACCAGCTCCGCGCAAAGCCCTGGTTTTAGCCGGAGGTCAGAAGCGATGAGCGAGAATTTGTCCGGTTTTATCGAAATAACGAGGATGCCCGCCAGGTTGCCAGGGATCGTAACTCGTGGCAAAGGCCACACGAGCTGCGATCGTCGGGTGACTATAGCTCCAGAACACGACAAAGGGATTCGGGAACGGATAATCGAGGAATTGCTCGCCCAGCCGCTGAAAAGAGTAGGCCGCAACTTTCTGCGGATCAGCCACAATCCCGTGCACGACTTCCTCGCCGAAAACGTCTGCCTGATGTTCTTGCGCGCGGCTGATCGCGTTGCCGATGGGTTCCGCGATGAAGCTAAGCGCTGAAAGGACGAGGAGCAACACAGCAAGGCCAGCCCAATCTTCGAGGGAAGTCACTCGCCATCTCTCGCCATATCGCTTTACCAGGAAACGCGCCAGGTGAAAGCCAAGCCACAGAAAGAAGAATGAGATCACAGATCCCACCACCAATCCTCTGCGGATGTGATCGAGAACGTAGTGGCCAAGCTCGTGGCCAAAGACCACCAAAATTTCATCCGTCGGTGAGCTCTTGATCGTTGTATCCCACACGACAACGCGTTTCGAGGCGCCGAATCCGGTGACATAGGCGTTTGAGCTTGTAACCTTCTCGCTAGCCCGCATCAAAAACATGCGCGTCGGAGGAATGTCCATACCCGTCTTCTGGACCACCCGCTCCAGTTCCTGAACCAGCGCGGGATTGCTTTTGGCGAGGGGCTCGAAATGATTGAAGAGCGGATCCACAACGACGGGCAAAATGAAGACCAAAAATACTTCAGTAGGCAAAGAGAGCAGCCAGATCCAGATCCACCATCGTTTCGGCGAGACACGGATGATTGCAAAGAGAACAGTGAGAATTACTGTTCCTCCGAGAAGATCGAGTAACAACGCCTTCGTCCAATCGAGAAACCAACTTCCCCAACTCTGAATCGACTGGCCATAGGCGAGCGAGATGTGATGCCCGACGATGGACAAAGGGAGTTGAAGCACCGTCGTCAACAGCAGGAGCAGGGGAATAAAGCACAATCCTTGAAGCCATCGTCGTTGAGTGAGAGAGACAGCCCAATCCCGGATACGGCTCGCCCAACCCAGGTTGAGGATTGCAAGCAACACGAGAATGCTCCACAGCGGCTCTGCGAAGCCGAGGGCCGTTCGCCAGTGATAAAGCGATCGGGCTCGCACGAGTTTATCCGCCGGGAGCGTATAGACGAGCTTTTGCCTAGAGTGCGCGTCGATCGATACGGAAGGGTGTTCTGCTTTCGCAGCTCCGTCTACCTGCGCCGCAGACAATACGATCGGGAATGCAAGAGCAACAACCCAGAGAAACCGGTAGAGCCAGGCCATAGCGCTATTCTTGCAGCGAATCGGCAAGTGAGCGAGTCAGCGAGTCGGCAAGTCAGCGGAAGAGCGGTCAGGATGATCCGGTCAGCGAAAGCATTGCAAAGGAGCGAGTACTCGGCGTTGACCGTCGAGTGATGCACGGCTTTTGCAACTCGCTTTGACTGAGAACTGAGCCAGCAACGGATGCGGGATGCCCGATTCTCCGCGCCGCGTTGGTCGGCGCGGAGGGTGGGAGACCGCAGATCTCCACACTTCGCATTGAAAGCAGTCCCGCTGATGTGAATACCAGCACTGAGAGGGTTCATCGCTTCGGTCCATCGGCTGACCGCTTTGTCCGTTGAGGTGCCGACTCGCGCCCTTAATCCAGCCGCACTAAATAGGCTTCGCCTTCATCCGGTTTGAGGTCGTGAGCGATCTCGATCGCACGGCTCTTGTCATCGTTTAGCGGCCGGATACGCACCCAATATCCCGTAGGTCCTGGGAATTCGATCACATTCGCTGTTTGGTATTTCCGCGTCAGGTGATCGCGCAGCTTCACAGCTTCGTGACCGTCTTTGAATGCCCCGATCTGTACACACCAGCGGCCGCCGCTGTCGAGCGCTGATGGTGCCGCATACACGTCGATACGTACTCGTGCTACCCCAGGCCGCCACACACCAATCGCTTTCGCCGAGGCCATAGAGAGATCTAGTTTGCGATTCGGAACGAACGGCCCACGGTCTGTCACCCGCATGATTACTGATTGAGCCGTCGCAATGTTAGTGACCTCGATCAGCGAGTTCAGCGGCAGCGTCCGGTGAGCTGCGGTCAAGGCATTCTGATCGAAGATTTGGCCATTGGCTCCCCGCCGATTGTGATATGGAGGGCCATACCAGCTGGCCAGACCCTCTTCGCTGTAAATCGGCGTGTGCGTCCGGATGAAATCGGCGTCCGCAGGGCTGTCTGCAACGAGACTCGGTCTCTCAGGACTCGCGGGTTCACTAGGCCGGTTCGAATTCGCGAGAACGCCCGTGTGTGATGGCGGGGCCTGTGGCGAAGATTGTGGCGACGGTTGTGAAGGAGCAGGAGGAACCGCGATTGACTGGGTCTTATGCCGGCATCCGGTATTTAGGGCGATCACAATGCTTAGCCCTAGCCAACGGAGCCAGCTCGCTCTACCGTTCACTCGGGCTCCTGCCGGTGCGGCTGGCGTCCAAACGATCGGCTAACTTGCCCAATCGCTCAGCTGCGGATCGAAGCGCCTGGGCTGAATCCTGCCGTATGTTCGGCACCACTTCGTCATTCAAATAAGAGATAACTTTCTTGATTTCCTCTTCCACGCGGGGAATCGCCGAGCCGAGATGCTCGTCGACCCGTCTTCCCATATTCTCAAACCGGCTTCCCGAGGTATCCGCCATGAAGCAAGCTCCTCCTCTTCATCTTAGCTTTTCTTAAGATTTTCGAGTCAACAGCCCTTCGGTAACCACGGGTGGGAATTCGCAAAGGCATCCCTCCGCGAGCGGTATGCCTCTGAGTCATTGTTCCTCCTTAGGGATACCGCCGAAACTGGACCGTCACAAGCTGGAGAGCGGTAGGAAGGTGAGGGCGTACGCGTTTGACTGATTTTCGACGAGCCCTTGGTCTGCTGATAATGCTTTTCTTTGCGGTTTTTGCCCCGCGCTCGAGCGCCGCGCAATCCGCGGTCAGAACTTCAGTCGCTCCCGGGGTTGGTTCGGAACCTCCGGTCGGGGCGAAGCCGCAGCCCTCCGATCCATCTGCCACCGCCGCGGGCGGATCGTCTGACACCGCAACAGGGATGTTTCCGGGAATCGCTGCACTGCCTGCACTTGGTAAATACGCCGCCGTGATTGAACCGGGACGAACGGCTCCCCGGCTTTCCGCGTTCGACAAAGTGGTGTACACAATGCGGTCGAACGTTCGAGTCGTTCGGATCTTCCCGGCACTCTATTCCGCAGGGTATGAACAACTCGCCGGGTCGGATCCTAAATACGGCAGCGATGCCGGCGCCGGAGCCGTGAAGTTCGGCGCTGCGATGGTGCGGCAGACAAGTACCCGAACTTTCACGGATGCGATCTTTGCTGGGGTCTTTCGGCAGGATCCCCGCTATTATCGCGTCGCGAACGGGAGCATCGTGAGCCGAGGTTTGCGTGCCGCCGAACGTAGTATCATCCGACGCTCTGATGATGGTGCTGATCAGATCAATTTTTCGGCGATTTCTGGACACGCCGCGAGTGCCGCCCTCACGCTTGCGTATTATCCAGAGCCAAGCCGGAATACCAGAGTTGTCCTTAGCACTTTTGGCGTTTCGTTTCTCACAGACGCGGGCGCCGACCTGATTCTGGAATTTCTTCCTGACCTGTCGCGAAGATTCCCCGTATTGAAGAGAATCCAATAAGCGCGTTTTGTAGCTGGATTTCGAAGAGGCCCTTGGAAGATTGATATCTTGGTTGCATGGTCCTCATGGGAAGGTAAGAGTTCTCATCGAGTGCAATCACGGGTCGAAATGATAGGGAAGGGTTTCCGGATCCTGATGAAGAAAGGTGGTCTCTATGGAGCTCTTTGGCTGGCAATCCTCTTGCTTTTTCTAGGCCGAGAATCTCTTCTAGGACAGACGAGTTTCGACATCGACCTCCCGGATGCGCCACAACCGCAGTGCCTCCTGAGTCAACAAGCGTCCTTGCACTTGGATTTAGAGGATCAGTCGACCAACCCACCTCGGAAGAAGACGAACCCTGGATTTCCTCCGTTCACCCCTGCTCCGCCAGGAAGGGCCCCTGTTCCTGCGGGAAGCAGGTCTGGGATTCCCGGAAGCGAAGCGGTATGTGTACCCGCTGCTTCGAGTCTTGCCGAAAAACGGATGTGCTGCGATGCCACGATGAATCCCTTCACTCGCTTCATCGACTACACAGCGAATTCCCCTCTCACGTCACAGGATAAACTCGCACTTTTTTGGAGGAATATTCGGGATCCTTATAACCTGCTCACGATTGGGGCGGTCTCAGCAATCAGCGTTGCCGCAGATTCTCACAACGCCGATGGGCCGGGGATTAAGGGATTCGCCAAGAACGCTGGTGTCTCGCTGACCCAGGAGGCGACATCAGAGTTCTTTACTACCTTCCTCATAGCAGCGCTCGCTCATCAGGATCCTCGCTATCACCGTTGGCCGAATCTTCCGCTGAAGCGGCGTATCCTTCATGTCTTCGAACAGGTCGTGATTTCGCAAAGTGACGACGGGCAGCCGATGTTCAATTACGCCACAGTCTTCGGGACGATCGGGAGCAGCGCACTAGGCAATCTGTACGTTCCAGGCCGCAAGAAGAGCTGGGGAGCCAGTGCAACCCGTATTTCCGTGAGCCTGGCGACAGATCCGATTGGCAACGCCATCTCGGAGTTTGTGCCCGACGTGGCACGCCGCATCAATGTCAACGTAGTCCTCGTTCAACGGCTGATCAACCGGATCGCAGTCATCGAGGGCGGCGCGCCTCAGTAGTAATCGAAAAGTAGTAATCAGTAGTAATCGAAAAGTAGCAATTGAAAACTTGTTTGAGAGGTACCTGGTTCGCAAACGTCCGTTCGCATTCCGTTAAAGTGGACGATTTACCGTCCGGGTATCGATTTTCGCAGTTCAGCGTCCCCCGGTTCAATTTGCGGTCCGAACCCCGTACCCTGGATCTAGTTAAGAGTCTCAGAAGCGGATACTTAGCTGCTCTGAGGCTCCCGATCTGTAGTTGAATGCTCTTGGACCGGTTCTTCCTGTTCACAGTGGGGTGTTAGGGTCGGCCGAAGCAACTGCCGCAAGGGTTCGCTCGAAGGACACCCGAACCTGATGATTGCAAAATTGCCCTAGAGGCAGTGCCGTAGGGTTTGATTTCCGAGTCTCGGTCCAGCGATTCGAGTTTCTATAACTTCAGGAGAGTTCAATGTCCAAAGCCGTCAAATACGC
This sequence comes from Acidobacteriaceae bacterium, assembly GCA_036500845.1. GTDB lineage: Bacteria > Acidobacteriota > Terriglobia > Terriglobales > Acidobacteriaceae > PALSA-350. Next base: position 6,750 of record DASYBJ010000439.1, on the reverse strand, counting down.
GGAGAGAGCGGTAACGATGGCCGCGCAAGGCGCGTGGTCCGTCTTCGAACGAATCAACCGGATCAGCCCCAACCCTTCGTTTACTCCGAAGTGGTCCGACAAGCCCTTGCTGAAGTCCTATCAGAAGGAGAAGCCTCCGTTGGGCTGGCCGCGCACCACAGACTCGCTTTGCCCTAAATGCGTTCCGGAGATTCGTCAGCAGATCATCGACGGCAAGCTCCCACACGAGATTCTTTTGAACGAGAAGGTCGGCGAGATTAAGGCGCAAATTATCGAACGCGACGGCAAGATCCTGATGGTCAAAGATTGCCCGAAGCATGGCCACTTCGAAGATGTGATGGCGATCGATACAGCGTTCTTCAAGCATCTCGAAGAAGTTTTCCCGGGTCGCGATATTCGCGCCCACAATGACGAGAAGCTGCACAACCATGGGACCTCCACAGTTACGCATGGTCGCGGCTCGGTGCTCACAATCGACCTGACAAACCGCTGCAATATGATGTGTGATCCATGTTTCATGGACGCCAACCAGGTCGGCTTTGTGCACGAACTTACGTGGGACGAGATCAAAACCATGCTCGACAACGCGATCTCGATCAAGCCGCGCCGTCAAATGTCAGTCCAGTTCTCCGGTGGTGAGCCGACGCTCTCTCCTTATTTCCTGGATGCAATCGCATACTCGCGCAAAGTCGGTTACAACTCTGTCCAAGCCGCTACCAACGGCATTGAGTTCGCCAAGAGTAAGGAGCTCTGCCGTGCGGCGGCCGAAGCGGGCCTACGGTATGCCTACCTGCAGTTTGATGGTATCGGCAACGCGGCCAACTCCCACCGCAAAGTTGGTAACCTGTTCGACGTGAAGCTCCAGGCGATTCACAACCTGCACGAAGCGGGCGTGGACATCGTCCCTGTGACGACGATCATCAACGGCATCAACAACGAGCAAGTCGGTCACATCATCCAGTTCGCAATGGACAACCCGAAGAAAATCAATTTCCTCAGCTTCCAGCCCGTCTCCTTTACCGGGCGCGACGAGGACGTCAGCGAAGAACGCCGTGCCGCCCAGCGCTACACGCTCAGTCACATGGCTCATGATGTCAAGAATCAAACTGGGCTCGGGGAGCCCGCCCGCGATTGGTTCCCAATCAGCTTCATGAGCACTTTCTCCGATTGGGCGGACCTAGTGCATGGTCCTCAGTCCGAGTGGGGGCAGCTCTCTTGCGGATGCCATCCAAACTGCGGGATCGGCATGGCTCTGATGATCGATAAGGAGACCAAAGAAGCGGTTCCGGTTACTGCGTTCCTCAATGCCGATCGGCTGGCCAAAGACATCGCCAAGATCAATGATGCGGCGCGCGGCAAGTTCCTCTCCATCTTCGGAGTGACTCTCGCGCTCCTGCGAAACTACGATCCAACCAAGTCGCCCCAACACTTCAAGATCGTTGACCTTCTGGCGAAGTTCGACAAGTGCTTCGGCGCTACCGGCCGCAACTATGGCAAAGTAACGGGCGACCGCACGATGGCCGATATCGAGCGGCGCCGCGCGGACCGCTGGAACTTTCTGTTTATCGCGGGAATGTGGTTCCAGGATCTGTTCAATTACGACTTCCGTCGGACCGAGCAGTGCATCATCCCATATGCCACGCAGGAAGGAGAGATCTCGTTCTGCGCGTACAACACCGGCATCGGCTGGCGCAACATCATCGAGAAGATGCACATGACGGCGACTCTGACCAAGTGGTACGAGGAGCACGGCCGGCACGAGATCTTTGCCGGCGGCAAGAAGGTCGGCATGAGCGAAGCCAAACATACACTGGTGCTCAACCAGGAGCACGTTACTGCGGCCGCCAATGACACACTTGACAAACTGGGCATCGCCAAAAATGCACGTGAAGAAAAGCTCAAAGCGCGTGATGCCAAGATCAAGCAGGATGCCGAGAATGCCAAAATGGCACGCCTCTACCGCGAGCATGTTCTCGGAGAGAAACCGCAGGAGGGCTTTATTCCGCTGGACAACTTGATCACTCCCGCGCCTAAGCCTGCTCAGCAAGCCAAGGAAGAGCCCGTAATGGGAGACTAGCGAATTTCCTACAGCTTCAGGGAGCTTGGCGGGGCATGGTATAAGGAAATCCGCTCTAGCTCACGCGAGGCGAGCGGCGGCTTTGCCGTAAATGCAAAGCAATCAGTTCAAAAAAAAGGCCGCCGGTTTGGCGGCCTTTCTCCTTGACTTCCCAACCGACTCGAACGGAGCATATGCGCGCGAAGATTATCGCAACTCTTCTCTTCGTGAACCTGGCAGCCCTGGGAATCAGCGGATGCCTCACCGTTTGGGGCGCGAAAGATCCCCCGACTCTCGCCAGCACCAGCAGCGCGGAACAATATGAGCGCATCCTCTGGACAAAAACGCGCGAAAAAAAGTGGTCCGCAATAACTCCGCTTTTTGCTGCGAATGTCGTCTATGCTGTTCGCGGGCGAGTTCTTTCGCGGGACCAGATTGTGTCTTACTTGCAATCCGAACAAATCCGCGATTTCGTTCTGGCGGACCTCATAGTCAAACCCAACGGGCCCGATATGACGGTGAGCTATACCCTGCAACTCTCTGGTTCTGATGGAAAGACGCAGTCGCTCGTGGCTGTAAGCGTCTGGCAGCAGGTCAGAAAGGGATGGATTTTGACGGCACATACTGAACAGCCTCGAAACGAAAGTACCGGAATGAAGCAATAACCGGAATCCGTCCCGCACCGCGGGATCGCGGCTTCTCAGAAAGATACAGTTACGGTAAAAATGCACTAGAATCCCACCATGAAGCTGGCGGTCGCTGCGAAAGGTTATATCCCCGAATTCCGGGAGCAGCTTCTTGCCTGGTTCGACGCGAATGCACGCGATCTCCCTTGGCGGCGCAAAGGCGGTCCTTACTCGATCTGGGTATCCGAGATCATGTTGCAGCAGACACGGGTCGCTGCCGTCCTTGACCATTATGCAAACTTCATGACTCTCTTCCCGTCGATCGTTTCCTTGGCGCTCGCACGTGAAGATGAGGTGTTGGCCGCTTGGAGTGGTCTCGGTTACTACAGGCGCGCGAAACTACTGCACCGCGCCGCGCAATTCGTCGTCCGCGAGCATCAAGGTAGCCTGCCGCGAACAGCGGATGACTTGCGCAAGATGCCCGGGGTTGGGGAGTATACGGCAGCCGCGATTGCCAGTATCGCGTTCGGCGAGCCCGTAGCAGTCATCGATGGTAATGTACAGCGAGTGATCCGCCGCATCTTCCACCCGCCGAATGATCTCGAAGCGCAGAACGCACCCACGGCGCAATGGATACGCCGCCATGCGGACGCACTGCTTGATCGTGAACGCCCGGGAGACTTCAACCAGTCGATGATGGAATTGGGTGCCACGGTCTGTTTTCCCAAAAACCCGCTGTGCCTTTCCTGCCCCGTACAGAAATTTTGCATTACCCGCGGTGAACATGCCGTGGAGCCACGCAAGCCGATGCGCAGCCGGCAGATTGCCTATGCCCTCATGGTTCGCGGAGGCACTGCGGGGCGGCAGATCCTCCTTGAGCAGCGTCCCGAGTCGGTATCGTTGATGCCTGGCATGTGGGAATTGCCGGAAATCACGATGGCGGAGACCGATCAGAATCGTGTCGAGCTGACGCTCCGGCATTCCATTACTGTCACCAACTACTATGTGCGTGTTCTGCGCCTGCCGCAGAAGCTAGGCAGGCGCCGCCTGGCTGCTACTGCGTCTACACGCAAGTGGGTCAAGGCGTCGGAGCTTGCTCACCTTCCATTGACTGGGCTCACGCGCAAGATCTTAAAGCGGCTCCAGATCATGCTTGTGGCTCGGGTCAGCGTCTGAGCGTTGCACGGAGTCTGTGAATAAGCCCTTGGAGGACTTCTCCTCTAGCTGTAACGTGGAGCTCGAATGAAATTAGGAAGCCCTCATGGGGTCCTTCTCGCTGGGCTGCTCGCTTCGCTTCTGTGCCGCGCCCAGACAGACCAAGTACCAGCCGTAGATCAAGTCCCCGCCGCTGCTCGTCAGGCAGCCGGGAGCATCGACTCCGAGCGGATTCGGGCGCACGTGCGCTTCCTCTCGAGCGACCTGCTCGAGGGTCGAGGACCGGGAACACGAGGCGGTCAGCTGGCGGCGGAATATATCGCGACGCAGTTTGCGCTCTCCGGCGTCCGTCCTGCGGGTGAAGATGGGGACTACTTTCAGAAGGTATCTCTGATCGCTGTGCACACCGTAGAGGACCAGACGAGCTTTGCTCTTGTACCGTCCAGCGGCTCTCCGATTGAGCTCAAGTATGGTGTGGATTACGTGACCAAAGATCAGACCGGGCAGACCTCGGCTGAGATCGATGCTCCAATCCTCTTCGTCGGCTATGGCATCCACGCCCCTGAGTATCAGTGGAACGACTTCGCCGGCGTCGACGTCAAAGGCAAAGTGTTGTTGGCTATCGTCAATGAGCCTCCTTCGAACGACGAATCTTTCTTTAAGGGCAAGGCTCTCACCTACTACGGCCGCTGGACGTACAAATACGAAGAAGCTGCGCGCCAGGGTGCACTGGGAGTGCTGGTGATTCACCGCAACGATTTGGCCAGCTACGGCTGGGACGTTGTCCGCAACTCGCAATCGACGGAGAAGTCGTACCTGCGGGATGATCCCCTTTCTACTCTGCGCGCGGCCAGTTGGATTCAGCTGGACATTGCGAGAAAGCTGCTTGCGCTTGCAGGCTTGAACGTCGATCGTGAGATTGAGGCGGCAGGCAAGCGCGGATTCAAGCCGGTCGAACTTTCTGTGCGGCTCCGCGCGCATATTACCAGCCAGGTGCGCAGGTATGAGTCCGTGAATGTCATCGGTGTAGTGCCGGGAACCAGCTCACGACCCGAGAGCGACGTAATTTACACCGCTCATTACGATCATCTCGGCATCGACCCCAGTTTGCCCGGCGACAAGATCTACAACGGAGCGGCCGATAACGCAACAGGCTGCGGCATTCTGTTGGAGATCGCGCGTGCCTTCGCCCAATCGACCGTGCCTCCGCCGCACAACGTGTATTTCGCTTCGGTTACCGCAGAAGAGCAGGGACTGCTCGGCTCGGAGTACCTGGGCATGCATCCTCCGGTTCCAGCCAAGGATCTGACCCTCGATCTAAACTTCGATGAGTTGCTGCCCGTCGGCCTGCCGCTCTCGGCACAGGTGAACGGAGCCGAGCGCACCAGCTTCTATCCCATCGTACAGAAGACGGCGGCCGCCTTCGATCTCCAACTCCAGCCCGATGACAATCCGATGGCTGGGCTCTACTACCGTTCGGATCATTTCAGCTTTGCCCGCTTCGGCGTGCCGGCGTTCTCGATCGGCGAAGGGAACCTGTTTGCCGGTCATGATAAAGATTGGGGCAAACGGCAAGAGGAAGAATTCTACAGCCAGCGTTACCATCGTCCGACGGACGAATATCGGCCGGATATGGATTTTCGCGGCGATGCTAAAATGGCGCGGTTTGGGTTGATACTTGGGTGGGAAGCCTTATCCTCGGCTCCCGTCGGCTGGCAGCCGGGGGACGAATTTGAGGCCGCACGCAAGCGCAGTATAAGTGGTGGCTCGTAAGGCAGTTTGCCATTGGTATGCACACCCTAACAGGGCGCCCTTCTTGGGGGATAGGCATTGAATACCGAGCCATAACGCCTTGCAGGGGAAGTATGATTGAGGCGGAAGTTCAACGCGCCATTCGAAGGCGTCACCCGGGATGGTTGCGGCTCCTGTTTTCCTTCTCGTCGATCTTCTTGTCTCTGCTCCTTCTCGACAGCACTTCCGTTCTTGCTCAACAACAACCGTCTCCCGCCTTGCATCGGCGGATTGAGGCGAGTTCGCTTGACGAAGCGGACTCGAGCACCATCTCGCGGGGCAGAACAACCTTGCCGCTCGACGCCGCGGGGGAATATTCCCTCGGTCAGTCAGGCGAGACGATTCAGATCGACTTGGAGCCGAAGTATCTGGGCGGGTATATCTCGCGGTTTGGCGACCGCATGAGTGATCAAGGAACGCCGCTGACGTTCTTCTTCGCGACGAGCGCGCTCAATGGGCAACAGCTCAGCTTCACCACGCGCAAAGTCCACGGTGTATGGTTTTCGTTCGTGGGTACGATCGTCCGTGGAAACGCGACTACGCGAGCCCAGGAGGGCTACTACCGGTTGGAAGGGCACATGGTGTTGCACGACGACGCAAACGGAACCCAGCAAGCGCGTGACGTCTCCTTGCCGATGACAAAGCAATACGCGAACGGAACATGATGCTCCTTGACCCTCATAGGTGACGCGATTCAAGGAAGGTATTGAAGGTCGTGGTATTCAGGGTGGGCCGTGTTCGCCCTCGAGGCGGCCGCATAACAACCAATTTCCACATTCCCTCCGCCCCGTCTACGACTCCTAATCTGACTCCACCTCAAGACCAAAAGGAGCATCCCACTTCGCCTATCCTTCGTCTCCTTCAGGCTCATCCTTCGATTGGAAAAGACTTCAGTGAAATTCACGCGCCGGGGATCCCCGGCGCCAACCAACCCTCGGCGTGCCCCATCGAGGAAGTTCTTTCGCGAAGAAAAATTCGTAACTGCGGCAACGTTCATAGGACATGGCAAGAGGAAATGCCCCCTGAATGGCTACAATGATGGAGGCTTGGGGTAGGGCGCATGGCGATCCGGTCATTGTCAGTAGGACGGAGCATAGCCGGCCCTCTATCCTGCGCATCGTA
>DASYBJ010000438.1:0-3438 GCA_036500845.1 Acidobacteriaceae bacterium | reverse complement strand
CAAGGTTCTAAGAGACCAGCTCTATAAGGAAAATTTAGCGCTTCGCGATGAAGTGGATCGCGTCTCCATGTTCGAAGAAATTCTGGGGACCTCACCGGCTTTGCAGGCGGTCGTGTCTCGGGTTGTCAAGGTTGCCCCTACCGATTGCAGTGTGCTTATCACAGGCGAGACCGGTACCGGCAAGGAGCTGATCGCGCGCGCCATTCACAAGCGATCCATGCGATCCCAACGGGCCTTCGTCAGCGTCAACTGCGCAGCTCTGGCGCCTTCGTTGATTTCCTCTGAACTATTCGGTCACGAAAAGGGAGCGTTCACAGGTGCAACCCAGCGCAGGCTGGGCCGTTTTGAGCTGGCGAACGGCGGAACTATCTTTCTTGACGAAGTCGGTGAGTTGCCGGCCGATACTCAGGTTGCACTTCTCAGAGTGTTGCAAGAGCGGGAATTCGAGCGGGTCGGAGGAACGCAATCCATACAAGTAGACGTTCGTGTGGTTGCGGCCACCAACCGTGATTTGGAGGCCGCAATAGGAAATGGAACGTTCCGCCAGGATCTGTTTTACCGGCTAAACGTTTTTCCAATTCAAATGCCGCCGCTGCGCGAGCGGAAGGACGATATTTTGACGTTGCTCGAATACTTCGCCCAGCGCTTTGGCCGAAAGCTAGGTAAGAGGTTCTCGAAGATCGACAAGCGCACTGTGGAATTACTTCGATCTTATGATTGGCCCGGGAATGTCCGCGAATTACAGAACGTGGTCGAGAGATCGGTTATCGTAAGTCCCGACGACGTATTTTGTGTGGATGAAGCCTGGCTATCTACAGACGCCGCGAAGAGGCGGCTGGCGCAACCCGTGCCTGCGGCTGCGAACGGAGACTCGGGTCGCGAGCGGCAGATCATTGAAGCAGCCCTCGCTGAAAGCGGCGGTCGAGTTTACGGTACCAACGGAGCCGCAGCCAACCTTCGAATTCCGCCGTCAACTCTTGATTCCAAGATCAAGAAACTGCAAATCCGCAAGAGCCGCTTCAAGCTGTGCTAAAGCCGTCTCCCCGCAGATGGAAACACGATTTCCGCGAATTCCACGAAAACCCCGACAACGAATCAGCCTCATCCCGCGCTTTTTCAATGGTTTACCCATGGCATTCGGGTTGCATTGGTAATCGCAAATTCTAGCCGTAACTCGCGCTTTCAGCGTGGAGGCGATGCCAATGACCTTTAAGATTGAACGGCTCGTCGCCGGGGAGAATGACCTTGTGTTGCGGGTGTGTGGACGGATGCAAATGGAATGTGTGAACACAATCAAGGAACTGATCGAAGCAGAAAACGCCACGATCGTACTCGACCTTTCAGAGGTAACGCTTGCGGATGGCGACGTAGCCACGTTTCTAGCAGGTTGCGAGCTCAAAGGTATCGAGCTTAGGAGTTGTCCCGCTTTTCTTCGTGGGTGGGTGGACAAAGAGCGGGCGCGCATTGTGCCGTAGCATTTGCCGAGGCTGCGAGCTTGAGCAGAGGCCCTTGCAGCTAGGCGTCCACTGACCGGACTTCCTAAGAGTGCAAGTTAACCAACAGGCCGGCCACCTGGCTCGTGCGTTTGAAATCTTCCAGTGGTTGCTTCTTCACGCCGAGAGGTCGATATACATTCCTGGGTTGCGCAAATTCGGGCTGCTGTTTTTGTCGCTCCTGCTGTGGTCATTCTCGCGAGAGCCAGGATGGCCGCAGTGCGCCGGTGTAGCTTCGACCCCGCGTGCAGCGTCCGATTGCGCCTCTCATGAGATTCCTGTGGGAAAGATCGCGGTGCTTGACCCGGCCCACGCCTATTCACTCGCTGAGCTCGTCGATATTGCGGAACACAACAATCCACGGACGCGCGTGGTTTGGGAACGCGCCAAGCAGAAGGCGGAACAACTCGGCATCGCCAAGAGCGCCTACTATCCCGTTTTGACGGGGATCGCAACATTCGCCAATGAACGCCTCATCGAGCCCTTTCCTAAACCGCTTGCGCCACGCGGCTACATCATGGTCGGAGCCACTGTAGTGCAGCCCGAAGTTGCGCTGCAATATCTTGTCTTCGACTTTGGCAAGAGAGAGGCCAACATCGGCGCGGCGAAAGCCGAGGCGCTGGCCGCGGGAGCCAATTTCATCCAGGCGAACCAGGAAGTCGCTTTCCAAGTGACAAGCGACTATTACAAGCTAGTCACCGCACAAGAGCGTCTTCAAGCGGCGCAGGAAACTCTGAAGACGGCCCAAACGACGCAGGACGCTGCTGAAGACAGATTACAGAACGGACGAGCCACCATGCCCGATGTTCTCAATGCCAGGGCCGAAACATCGCAAGCTGTCTTCGATCTGGAAGCGGCGGACGGGGATGAAAAAATAGCACGGGTCACTCTGGCAGAGGAGCTCGGCGTCGACCCTTCGCCCAACATTGTGATTGACGCGCAAAAAAATGCTCCTCTGCCCGAATCGCTGACCCTGCCCATCGATGAGCTGATCAATCGCGCGATGGCCGACCGGCCCGACCTGATGGCGCAGGTCGCAGAAATCCGCGCCGCGGACGACGAGGTCCGCTCCGCCAAGGCAGAATACCGTCCACAGATCGTACTGTCCGGTTCGGCGGCGCAACAGGCCATTTGGCCATCTGCCGACTATGGTCAGGTCGGAGCAGCAAATGAACCAGTCTGGTCTGCCTCGCTTGGCGTAGAGTGGCGAATTTTTGACGGTGGCGCGCGCAAGAATCGATTGGCCATGGCAGAGTCAAAAAAACGTGAAGCCCAGGACGATCTGACGGACAAGCATGACCAGGCTCAACGCGAAGTCTGGACTGGTTTCATTGCCTTCCGCACAGCGCAGAGACAGCAACAGGCAGCCGTGGCACTGCTTAACTCGGCGAGTACCTCGTACTCGGCATCGCTCGATGCCTACAGGTACGGCGTCAAAAATCTGGTCGATGTGGTGACGGCAGAGAAACAGCTCGCGTTAGCCCGGCTCTCCTCTGTTTCCGCGCGTTCTCAACTCTTCCTGGAAGCAGTTCAGCTTGAATTCGTGACCGGAAATCTGCTGCGCAGCTTACCACCCGCGACCAAACTACAAACGCAGGATGGCCAGCAGCAATGAAGAACGAGCGAGTGGTCGGCGTTACAGTCGTGTGCATATTATGCATCGGATGCGGCCGCGCGCCTTCCATCTCCATCATCGGCTCTTTCTTTCCGGTATGGATGATGTGCCTCGTCGCTGGAGTGGTTCTAGCTTTTGTCAGTCGCTTTCTACTGCTGCGCTACCGGCTCGAGTCTGAAGTGGGTCCGGTCGCTCTCTTCTATCCATGCGTTGTTGCGCTCTTTACCTGCCTGCTGTGGTTGATCTTCTTTCGATAGGACAATGTATGAGCGAGGAAATTAAGAATCTCAATCGCAAGCAGCTGGGACGCCGGATCTCCATCGGAGTTAT
>DASYBJ010000437.1:0-14043 GCA_036500845.1 Acidobacteriaceae bacterium | reverse complement strand
AGACGGAATGACCCGACTCAGTGCGCCTAAAGCGGATCCTTTTCAGCGTTTGCTTCTGGTCGGCCCGGAGGGTCTCAAACACCAGACCTTGCGGTGTTCGGCCATGTAGCTTCCAAAAGCAGATCCCTCGACTGCGCTCGGGATGACAGGTGGGGCCCGAGCCACTCTGGTAACGTACCTCGCCCTTCCCCAGCCGCCCGAGCGCGAGCTGGCCCTAGTGTTGCTGCCACCGACGTAGACCGGACAAAGATCAAAAGAACGACCTTTGATGCGCGCTGTTGTGGTTTCCCACTCTTCGCGCTTCGAAAAGCTAAGCCCAAAGAATGGGGCGCCTCGTGGATCGGTCGCACCCATATAATCCCAGGTCTCAAAAGCCAGAGCTTGGGCACCCCAGATATAAGCCTATGGTTGCTTTGCCGAGCAATGCTTCGCCGAATTTCAGTTCGCGGTCATGATGAAGGGAGCAATATACAGCTGATCCCCTCCCCTAAATTGGAGCCATAGCTTGTACGTTCCCGGCTCCCTCACAGAGACGTGGAGCATCATGTTGGGGGGAGAACTGGAAGAGTCGGGCATTTCTACAGTCATCTTTCGCATCTCGCTCGGCGACATCCCCATCATGTTGACCTCACCGGCCGAGACTGGCATCGGATGCACATGAACATAGGAGAGGTCCTGGGAGTTTAGAAAGACAGCGTGCGCCGGAACACCGAGATAGGGATGGAGGTCCTTGGCCGGCGTATCGCCCTTGAGGATTTGCACTTCGATCATGTCCATGCCGCCTGCCGTTAGCTTCGCTTTGCTGAGGTCGACGGTGTAAGGACCGATCGAAACTTCTCTTCCAGTGGGCGTGAGATCACGAGGTTTTTCACTACCGGGTTTGTTGAGGTTGAAATCGAAGCGGAATACCTGGTGGTCTCCGTCGTTCGGCTCACCATCCGCATAGAGATAATAGGGCCCTCCCGCAGGAAACTCCTGGTCCAGCCGGAAGTGGCCGTCCGGACCGAGAGCTGGGTGCACGTGGAGAAAGGTTTTGAAATCCGAGCTTACGATCACAACGTGCAGCTTCTTAGTCATCTCAACCGCGTACTCGCGTATCGGAGTAGAAGAAGAGGTCGGAGTCATCCAAAGGTCGATGCGCTGCTTCAGAGGATTCCCAGCGATCGGGCTCAAGCGCAGATGTCCGTCTGTGATGGCTTTACCGCCCTGGTAGACAAAGTGCCCCGGGAGCACGCCTGAGCCACCTAGAGCGACTGCTGAAGCTGCAGCAAGACAGAGGAGGGAAATGAGCTTTTTCATGGTTATTCACTCAGTAAGACAGCTAACAAGCGGTCAGATGATACAGCGGTTAGCGTAAAGCCGATTGGACGTTTCGCCTGAGAAGGGTCGTGCCTCCCTATATGCTGACCGGTTCTTAGCTGACCTTCCTATTCGTACCTCAAAGCGTCAATCGGGTTAAGGCGCGAGGCGCGCTGCGCTGGATAAAACCCAAAGCCAACGCCAACGGCTGCTGCTATGCCGAAGCCCAAGAGGACAGCCGTGAACGAAATCGCTGCAGGCCATTGCAACACGTAGGTCACGATCAGAGCTGCGAGAAAACCGGCAACGATCCCGAAGGCGCCTCCTATCAAGCTCAAACTGACCGCCTCAACCAGGAATTGCTGCCGAACATCACTCGATCGCGCTCCTACGGCCCGGCGGATACCGATTTCCCGGGTCCTCTCGGTGACGGAAACAAGCATGATGTTCATAATGCCCACGCCGCCGACAATCAGCGAGATGGTCGCGATGGCTGCGAGTAAAGCGGTCATGGTTTTGCCGGCACGGTTCAGAGTGCCGGACATTTCCTGCATGTTGACCTGATCTACCTGGGGCATGTTTGCGAGCACAAAGGCTGCGACCGAGGTGTAGAGCCCTTTGGTAAGGGCCTCAGCGGCTTGCGTCTTGACGGTGAAATCATCCGGCATACCGGCGTCGGCAGAGGGCGCCTGATTTCCTCCGAGTGCGCTGCCCGCTGCCGGCATGCCGCTGGGTGCCTCTCCTATATGATGGCGCTTCCGCAGAGTGGTCTTGATGTCGGCGGAGATGCGGGACGCTTCGCCGGCCTGTTCCGCAGCGACGGTGATTCCCTGCAGTGACGGGCGGCCCAACTGCTTCTGCAATGAGGTATACGGGACGAGCGCCATTTCCGATTGATCCCCGTCTTTGGCGTTGAAGACACCAACAATACGATAGGGCTGATTTCGGATCTGGATCGTTTTGCCGACCGGATTCTCATCGCCAAAGAGTTTGTCTCGCAGGGTCGTGCCGATTGCGGCCACGTTTGCGGCGGAGTCGACATCGGAATGTTTATAGAATTTTCCTTTCTCGAAGGTCCACCCGTACATGTCAGGGAAGGCCGTATCCGCCCCGATGACCTGGGTGAAGAAGCGCTGGTCCGTGGTTTCGACCCAGCCGCGATCCATCACCCATCCTGCGGCGTACTGAATTCCGGGAATCTGTCTGAGGGAGTCAGCATCGCCGGGCATCAGAGTATTGGCGTTCCCGAGACCGGTTGGGATCTTCGACTCCTCTCCGCCTCGCGTGAAATTCCCTGAGCGAACAAAAATCAGGGTAGTGCCGGCCGATTTCACGTCGGAAGAAACCGACTCCTGCGCACCGGTACCCAACGCAAACATAGTAAGAACGGCAGCCACGCCGATGGTCATGCCGAGCACAGCAAGACCGGTGCGGAGCTTATTCTGCCGAAGGGCTTTGTATGCAATACGCAAACTGGTGTTCAGCATCATTCATACCTGAGAGAAGTGATGGGCAGCACGCGTGAGGCCTGCCGCGCGGGATAGTAACCAAAGAAAATTCCCACTGCCGCGGATATGCCGAAGGAGAGCAGGACAGCCGCGGGAGACACACTCGTCGACCATTGCAACACGCGGGAGATAGAGCCGGAAGCAACAGAACCGATCAGGATTCCGAGTAAGCCGCCGACCACGCTCAGGGTGATCGATTCCATCAGGAATTGAGCGAGGACGTCCCCTGCTCGGGCCCCTACGGCCCGGCGAACGCCGATCTCCCGTGTACGCTCGGTTACGGAGAGCAGCATGATGTTCATGATTCCGATGCCTCCGACAATCAGTGAGACTGTAGCGATGCTGGCCAGAAGCGCGGTCATCGTGGCGCTTGCACGGTCGAGGGTTTTGCCCAACTGGTCGAGCGTGACTTTCTCGAGACCCGAGACATTCCCTACGACTGCGCGCGCGACCTCCGGACGCATGCCGCCCTTGGCCAACGCTTGCCGCGCCTGACTGGTGACAGTAAAGTCGTCCGGCTGGCGGAAGCTGATGTGATGCCGCACCCGTAACAGATCAGCTACCGATTTCGAAACTCGCGATACGTCGCCGGTCGAGAGGGTTGTGATGGTAATGTCATTCAACTTAGATAAGTTGAGCAGCTTTTGCACTGTCGTTACAGGGAGATAGATGGCGTCAAACTGGTCGTCGCCCGGCGCAGGTGCTACCAGATAGCTCCCACTGCTAATAACGCCGACGACCTTGAAGGGCTGCTTCCAGAGTTTCACGGTTTTGCCGACCGGATTCTCTGTGCCGAAGAGTTTCTCGCTGGCGACACTTCCCAAGACGATTACCTGCTCGGCGTTAGACTCTTCGCGCCTGCTGAAGTACCGGCCATGCGGGAAGGTCCATGCCCGCCGGATCAGCGGCATCGAGACATCGTCACCGTGCATGCGCGTGAACCACCGCTTATCTTCGAATGCGATGTGTGCATTTTCGTGAACACCCTCGGAGACGTATTGGACACCGCTAATCTTACGAATCGCGTCGGCATCACTGATAGTCAATGTTGCCGCAGCTCCGAGACCAGCTTCGCTGTCGCCGAGCCGCTGCGCAGAGGTTGGATGATCATGCTTCTCCATCGGATCGTCTTCCGGATGAAAGAAGGACCGGACCAATCGGGCGCGACGGTGGGGTGTCCAGACGGCGGGCTGAAGCTGGGCAGAGAACAACTGATCGCCATCACCGCGAAGCGATCCTTGTTCGATGGCGTCGTCGGGGAGGGCCTCCTGTTGTGCCTGATAGTTCCCTGCAGTCACAATGATCAGGTTCATGCCTGCCGCGCGCACTTGATCCTGAATTGCAGATTGTGCCCCTGTGCCCAGGGCAATCATTGTCAGCACTGTCGCCACGCCGATGGTCATGCCAGCCATGGTGAGGGCAGTTTGCAGCTTATTCTTTCTCAGAGCCTTCATGGCAATGAAGACGCTATTCTTGGTAATCAGCATCAGCTCGCCTCCTCAACTACTTCTTCGGATATTTGAAGCTCTCCGCGTGCCGTGCGTCGTTGATGATTGGCCTCGTCCGAGACGATGAGACCGTCTCTGAAGGAGATGATCCTGGAGCCGTAGGCGGCGACGTCCAACTCGTGCGTGATCAGGACGATCGTAATCCCGCGCTCCTCTTTGAGGGACTGAAAGATATCCATCACTTCGACACTGGTACGGCTGTCGAGGTTTCCGGTTGGCTCATCCGCGAGCAGAATGGAGGGATTATTGAGCAGCGCGCGGGCGATTGCTACGCGCTGTTGCTGACCGCCGGAAAGCTGGTTGGTGTGGTGTTCCCATCGCGATTGAAGGCCCACAGAAGCGAGCGCTGCCATCGCTCGTTTCTTGCGTTCCGCGGCTGGTACCGGCGTCTTCGAGTAGAGCAGCGGTAGCTCCACATTCTCAAGTGCAGAGGTGCGCGCCAGCAGATTGAATCCTTGAAAGACGAAGCCGATCTTGTTATTGCGAACCGCAGATATCTCGTCGTCGGAGAGGCGCGCAACGTTCTTGCCATCCAGGAAATACTCACCACTCGTAGGTTGATCCAGACAGCCGAGGATATGCATCAGGGTCGATTTACCTGACCCAGAAGGTCCTACGACGGTTACGAATTCCCTCGGGTGAATCTCCAGGGAGATGGACCGCAAAGCGTGCACAGCCGTCTCACCCATCTGATACGTCTTCGTCAGGTTGCGAATAGAGATCACAGGTGTCATTTGGATACGCTCGCTGTCGAGGTTTGAACCGCAGATGTGTTGAGAGCGGCCTTACCGTTGGCCGCCGCATAGTTGTAGATGATGGTGGCGACGGACTTTTCCGCCCCCGCCATTCCATACACTTTGCCTGCCCCCTCAATCACGTAGTACTCGTTGGCGGCATGTGCCCTGCCGCCCAGGCCGGCCGCTCCACCCGCGATCGGCATGGACACCGGCGCGATTTTCTGGCCTACCTCTCCGTTCGAGAATAGGTAGGATGGCCAGTATCCTCCGAGAATCGATTCGCCATCAGCGGGCGTGGCGTAAGGGATGCCGAAGTCGGCGTAGGTTTTCATAATCGCCCGCGCGATATCCGAGTCGTAGGACATTTTGGACCAAGGCACGTCCCCAATCAGTTTGACCTGAACGTCCTTGTAGCCGTTGTGATCGAGTTGCCACCGAAGCTTCTTCACCATATCCAACCCATGCATTTTCGGGATGTACCGGAAATTGTGCTTGGAGGTGATCTTGTTGGGCAGGATTGCACCTGCGCCACCGGCATACATGTTTCCACCCCAAATTCCGTCCAGATTGAATGACGTTCCGTAGCGCGACATCTTGAGCATGGTGAAAGGGTCGTCGGAGATGAAGCGGCCGACACCCAAGTTTTCAGCGGCTACTGTCATGTCGACCTTAGACGCCGCGCTCTTGAGCTTCTCCGTTTCTGAAGGGTTGAGTGGCTGCATGTCGTCGAAGAAACCCTTGATGAGCGGCGTATTGCCGTCATCCGAAACGAGGGAACTCAACATCTTGATGTGCCGCCATGCAGGTGAGTCCACGGAGCGCTTGTTCGAGCCGTGGATGTCCGATTGGATGGGGCCTCGGCCCCAGGTCTTTCCGCTGGTTGTCAGCTCCACATAGACGCAACCTTCCGAGCCTCCCATCATGCCGCCGGCTCCGCTGGGAGCTTGCACCCCGAAGACCAACATTGCGTCAGCGCCCTTGAAAAGGTCTGGGTGGTCTTTTACGAACTTGCGCAAGCCAATGTCCATGCGCTCCTCGTCGCCCTCCGCGACGAAGATGATGTTTACCGGCAGCTTGCCGTTCGCGGCTTTGATGGACATGAGCGCGTTCAGCTGGCTCATCTGCGGACCTTTGGAGTTTGTCGCTCCTCGGCCGATGAGGACTTTTTTGAAGGCCGGGTCCAGGCCTGCTGTTTTGCCATCCACAATCCGCGCCTCGAAGGGAGGAGCGATCCAGGCATCTGGTTGTGTCACCGGCATGGTGTCATACATCCAATAGATAACCAGAGTCTTCGGAGCGCCCTCATCGCACCTGGCGTATACGACCGGATTGCCCGGCGAGCCGTATTCCGTGATGCCGACGTCGTAGACGCGCGTCTGCTGGCAGCCGAGTTGGTCGAAGAAACCCTTCACCATTTCGGCGCTTTCCGGTATGCCTTCGCCGCTATTCGAGATGCTGGGTTGCCGGATCCATTTCTGCAGGTTCTCTACGTGGTCATCGATGTGCTGATCGATGTAGGTATAAACCTTTTGCAGTTCCGGGGAGGCCTTGCTGAGATCAGGATGGATCTTTTCGTCGCCTTCAGGACGAATCCCGAGCTTGGGCGTACTGGGCGTTTCAGCCGTTTGCACGCTCGGCTTGGATTTGCAGCCGAGGGTTCCACTCAACACGCCGATGAGACACAGCACAACCAGATTTTCTTTCAATGCTCCAGCTCTCCATTTGCAGCTTGTCGTCAGCCGCGATATCCGGTGCTGATGGCGCGGGTAGGGAGTTCCCCACGCCATCGACTGCTACTGGGCGTTCTTCTTCGGTTTACCCGCAGTGATCTGCGCGTAGGTATAGATATTCGCAGCGATCGCCTTCTCCGCGCCTGCCATTCCGTACGTTTTACCTGCGCCCTCGATCACGTAGTATTCATTCGCGGCATGAGCTCTGCCGCCCATCCCCACGCGGGCTCCGCCCATGGGCAGCTGGACGGTTCCGATCTTCTCGCCCACCTCCTGATCCGTGAAGACATAGGCAGGCCAATAACCGCCGGAAGGGGCAAAGAACTCGTTCCGACCCTGTACACCCATCAAAGCGTATGTCTGCTCTCCGGCATGCCAAATGTCGCTATCGTGCGACGGGGCCTTGGCCCACGGCACATCCCCGATAAGTTTGATCTGGACGTCCTTATAGCCGTTATGGTCAATCTGCCAGCGAAGCTTCTTGACGATGTCCAGACCCTTCATGTTGGGCACGTAGCGGAAATTGTGCTTGGAGGTAATTTTGTTGGGGAGAATGGCTCCTGCACCACCGGCATACATATTGCCGCCCCAGATACCGTCGAGATTGAAAGATGTTCCGAAACGGCCCATTTTCACGAAGTCGTAGGGGTCGTCCGCGATGAAACGCGCGACTCCCACGTTCTGCGCCGCTACCTTGAGATCGATTTTCTCCGCCGACTTTTTCATCTCTGCAACCTGGTCCGGCGTGGACGGCACGAAATCGTCAAAGAAGCCTTTGATGAGCGGAGTATTGCCGTCCTTGGAAGTGAGGGATGCCAACATCTGGATGTGTCTCCACGCTGGGCTATCGGTTGTGCGTTTGAAGACGCCGTGGATGTCAGATACTGTGGGCCCCCTCCCCCAGCTTGTGCCGCTCGTTGTCAGTTCGACGTAGACGCAACCCTCAGAGCCGCCGCCCCCGAGCATCGCATCGCCATCTTTGAACAAATCCGAATGCAGCTTCATGAACTGGCGAAGCCCAATGTCCATGCGCTCTTCGTCCCCTTCAGCGACGAAGATTAGATTTACCGGAAGCTTGCCCATGGCGGCCTTCATGGAGGAGATGGCATTCAGTTGCGCCATCTCGGGCCCTTTCGAATTGGTCGCACCGCGCCCGATCAGAACCTTCTTGAATGCTGGATTGATACGCGCCGTGGAGCCGTCGACAATCCTCGCCTCGAAGGGCGGAGCAACCCAATTTTCAGGTTGAGTCACCGGCATGGTGTCATATTGCCAATAGATCACCAGGGTGTGGGGCGCACCCTCATCGCAGTGGGCATAAACAACCGGATTGCCCGGGGTGCCGTATTCAGTAATGCCGACATCATAGACCCGCGTCTGCTGACAGCCGAGCTTGTCGAAGAAGCCCTTTACCATCTCGGCGCTTTCGGGAATTCCCTCACCGCTGTTCGAAATGCTGGGCTGCCGGATCCATTTTTGGAGATTCTCGACGTGCTCGTCGATATGATCGTCGATATATGTAAATACTTTTTTCAGATCGGGGGGAACCTTGCTCATGTCGGGTTTAACCGATTCATCCCCGTGCGGGCGGATGCCCAATGACGGCGTTGCAGCAGTAGTGGCCTGTTCGGCAGGCTTGTCCGATTTCGAGCAGCCCACGCTGCCCGCCAAAACAATCAGTCCAACCAACATCAACGACCACTTCAGGTGCATTCCGTCTCCCTAAGATCATCTGTAACGACTTAATTTTGCTGGATACATTTACTTCTATTGCTGCTCACCGCGAGTGTGGAGCACTTCTTCGAGGCCTTTCTTGCGGTCAGCACAGAACCGTTTGTCGAGTGGTGTGCGATTGCTCACAGTCTCTTCGCTGCCGAGCCCGGTTCTCTGGCGGCCAACTGTCCTCCGATTGGCGATCGTGACGAAGTCCTGGTGGAAGCTTCCAAGTTTGCTCGCGCTAAGACGGGGAGCGGAGCCACACTGTTCATAAGCTCGAGATAACGATGCCAACGGAGCGCTTCGGGTGCGGTGGTTCTCGGCGATTGATCCACGGCCTCGGACACCAGATCCCGGCCCACCGTATAGGTGATCATGTAACTCCTGTATTCGTTGATGTACTTCAGCGTCGCGTCGCTCTGCGCCATCAAAGCCTGCTTTTCAAGCGCGGCTCCGGCACGTACAAACTCGAGCCTGCCGTCCAGGTAGTCTCGGGCGATTGCCGGCTCGGCAGCGTGAAGCTCGTCGACTAGCCTTTCGATCCGGCAATACTTGTCAGCCTTGCGCGGATCGATCCCGGCAAGTGCAAACAAACTCTCGCGCTCAAAGTCAGCCCGGGCAGGTTGAGGAAAGGCGATCTCGACGGCAAATGTCGCTGCGGCTTCAGAAGCCAGAGACTGAGGACTGAAGGTCGGTTGCACCATGAGCTCTGTCATGTGCTCGCCGCGAACAAGCCGCGCGTCACGGAGTGAGTTATAAACGTGATGTCCGGGATAGCCCTCATGACAAGCGAGCTGCAATGCGCGATCAACGGTCAGGGCAAAATCGGTATTGATGTCAATCAGACTCTGGAAGTTCCCGAGATACCGGCTAAACCCACTCCACGACTTATTGTGAACATAGCGCAGAGTTACATTCTCACCCGCAGGCATTGCAATCTGCGCGAGTGTGCGCTGGCGACAGCCTCGGAGTGCAGTTTCCATAACGACGGGCAAGCGCTTTCGAGATACGATGAACCCCTTTTCGAATAAGAGATACCTCTGGGCCAAATCTCCTTTGCCCGGCAATAAATCATTTAGTTCCGCTCGAACCTCAGCGAGGCGATGCTGGTCGGGCTGCGGCGGGACTCGGATCCCAAAAAACTCATCCGTCTCTCGATCGAAACTGGAAGGCGCTCCTAGAAGCAAATCCGCTCTGCTCGCAATTGCGCCCAGCTGATGAATCAGGAATGCCCGGCGTGCTTGATCCTGCGGACTGGCCAAGCTCGCGGCTTCGAGACGCTTGGCCAATCCGCGGGCCGACTGACGGATATCAGTCAGCGGGGGAGGATCTTTTCGGATGTCAGAAACCCACTCGTCGGGACCATAGTAGTAGTCGAGCGAATCGGGGTCTCGCTCGCCCAGGGCGACTGCCAATCGAAGATAAGTGCGATCTGCCCCGCTCAAGCTCGGGGCCTGGACGGAAGCCCGATTTCCGCGGCTACAACCAGCCGAGAGCATCGCCACAAGCAGAACTGTAGCAATGCGTGTCGAGTGCCTCGCAAGGAACGAGGTGGGGTTGTAGACCCGGCCGCGTCTCTTCAGAATTTGCGACCAACTCTGCAGGATCACTACTCTAACCCCCGGCTTTGCAAGTCTCAGCAACATCCCAACTAGAAGCTCAGCCGAAGGCTAAACTGGAACTCACGATTGTCATACGCCTGCGTGACGGATCCGAAAGCTGCACCGCTTCCGAACTGCGCACCCTGCGTTAGCGGATTAAAAAAGTTCGGATGATTAAGGACATTAAATACATCTCCCCGAAATTGCCCTGCCAGGCGCTCATAGATGGGGAAGCTGCGGGACAACGTTAAGTCTATGTCGGTATATCTGGGTCCAATCACGGTGTTCCGGCCAGAGTTTCCAAACTGGCCTTGCGTCGCAGGCTGACCGTTCTTTGCCGCGCTGAAGCCAGGTGCGAGCGCAAAGGCGTTCACGTTGAACCATTCCTTGACCGTGTGAGTCGGTGCGCCGGTCTTGGTATCGGCCCCTGCGTTCGGGTTGGCAATCACGTTTGGCCGGTCCCCCGACTGGTAAGATCCGCTGTTGTTTGAGGCAGAATCGGTCACGGTGAACGGGCGGCCAGTTTGGAAGCTGAAGATGCTGGCCAACTGCCATCCGCCGGCAATTACGGAACCAATACCATTGTTCAGGAACGGTTTGTTCTTACCAAACGGCAGCTCGGCGACAGGACTAAAGACAACACGGTGCGCGACATTGAAATCGGACAAACCGCGTTCGGCCCTCAAGTTATAGACATTTTGCGGGATGCCAGAGGAATTGCTGCCGCTCCCAATACCACCACCACCATCGATCGATTTGCCGAACGTATACGCCAGGAGGAAGGAAACACCATTCGTATAGCTTTGCCGGAGACTTGTCTGCAGAGAATGGAATTCCGAGTTGTTGATCGTATCCTGGCGATTTATGGTTGAATATCCCGCGAAGGGCCGGTTGGTTTGCGTGGGAGCAGGTCCTGCAGGATAAGCCGCGATGTTGACTTGGTTCAGATTGAACTGGAGCGGCAGGCGGGTCCCCTTTGAACCGAAATAAGTGGCCTCCAATACCAGAGACTTGTTGAGCATCTGCTCGACACCCAAACTCCATTCCGTTATGTAGGGCGTCGCGTAGTGCGGGGCGATGCTCAACGCTGAGAGGACAGGCGCACACGGCAAAGGAGTGGTTGTGTGCGGCGCCGCGGTCGGAACTGGAGCTGTACAAGGAGCGGACGTCGGGGACGTGCTCGAAGGAAACGGATTGCCGAGGTTGACGTCGTTGCCCTTTGTCGACGTATAGGTTGGAACGTAGCGGAAAGGAGCTTGGGTTCCGGTGTTAAGAAATTGGTTATAAAGCAAGGGCGAGTTGTAGAAGATACCGAAAGCTCCTTTTAACACCGTCGAATCCTTCTTATAGGGCTGCCAGGAGAAGCCTATGCGCGGAGCGAAGTTGTTGTAGTCGAAGTTATAGAGGTGGTTGATTTGCGGGCCCAGGTTGACGAGTTTTTGTGTGTTTGAGTTAAAGCCGACATTGGGCGTGAACTGCTGAGTCGCGACGTTGAAAGTCGAAGCCGTTCCGTTTGGGGTGTAGACGGGCGCATCCAATTCCCAACGGATCCCAAGATTCAGCGTGAGATACTGGTTGAATTTCCAGTCGTCCTGCACGAACAAATGAGTGCTCTGATAGTTCAAATAGACGGTGGGAGCCGTAGTACCGATGCTCGATGTATAGGTAAGACCAAGCAGCAGATCGGCCATCGAGTCTCCTGTATAGCCTGACGCACCTCCATTCACGCTTTTCAGATTGGCGTCGTTGACGTTGAATGCGCCTCTTCCGGAACTCGTAATGATGTTTGTGCTTTTCGCGAGGAGTAGATCCACGCCGGTCTTAATTGTGTGTGCACCGTGGGTCCAAGTGAGCACATCCACAATCTGGTAGTGATTGTCCCACCGATCTTGAGGCAGGTTCGTTGCACCGCCAATCGTCGAATATCCAGAGACGATGGTATTGGGAAGGCCCTGATTGTTTGCGTATCCAGCTTGAGTAAAATACGGACCACCGGGCAATCCAGGGTAATTGATTGTCGTGTTGTCCTGTTGAACGCGGGGTTGAACGAGACGCTGGAAGCCGAATCGGACTTCATTCAGCAGGGTCGGCCTGAAGATCCGGTCCCAAACAATGTTTGCGAGCGTCGAGTGCTGGTTGGTGAAACAGCCGAAGTTTGGCAGCACGTACGACGAGCAAAGAGAGTTCGACGGCTCAAAAGCCGGATCTCTGAAGTAGTTCCAACTCCCGTAGAGGGAATCTTTTTCGGACAGCTTGTGATCGATCCGCAGCGACTCTTCGTTCATGTTCTCGATGCGGGTTTCGCTGAAGGCGTAGTTATTCGAGATCGCGTTGGTATTGATGTTCGGCGCCGGGTAGCCCAATTTTGCGATCAGCTGCCCGGCTTGCGCACCGGTCGATTTCCACATGGGCAACTGCGTGAGGTCATAGGTGTTTGTGGCGGGGTTTCGCGTCAGGGGCGCACCGGTTGCCGGATTGTAAAGCTGCGTCGTTGCAGGAAACTGCCCTTGCAGCATAGCGGTTGTCGGCACGGTTGCCTGCGCGGTCACCGCTCTGCCGATACGTTGACCCTCGTAGGCAAAGAAGAAAAATGTTCGGTCTTTGTGAATCGGGCCGCCGATGGTACCGCCGAACGTGTTCTGACGAAACGCGGGTGTTGATGCTCCAGCGGGGTTAAAGAATGGCTTGGCATCGGTTATCTGGTTTCTGAGGAACTCGTACGCGGCACCATGAAACTGATTGGTCCCCGATTTAGTGACAATGAGAAGCTGTCCACCGGACATACGCCCATACTCTGCGGGATAGACGCCAGTCAGCAGTTTGAACTCTTGAATGGCCTCAACGGATGGGCGGAAGGACGGCTGCGCGACACCCATGTCATTGTCGTAGGTGCCGTTGATGGTGAACTGATTGCTGATTTCCGAAACGCCCGCGATGTTGAACCCACCCCGGAAGCCCAGCGTTGAGTTCTGGGCCGCCGGATAGGCAGCCGGAGAGAGCAGCGCCAGCGAGTAGAACTGTCGATTCGCCAGGGGGAGTTCAACAACCTTCTTGTTATCGATTACCGTGCCATTCGAGGAAGTCTCAGTATCGACAAGCTCATTGACAGCCTGCACGCTCACAGTCTGCGCCTGTTCACCAACGGAAAGCGTTATGTCCATGCGTTGATCCGCGCCGACCGCAAGAATGATGCCCGTGAGAACTTTGTTCGTAAATCCCGAGGCCGAGGCCGTGACCTGGTAGGAAGCCGGAATAAGAGCATTCACAATGTAGCGTCCGGCGCTATCGGACTGTGATTTGCGGACGATCCCGGTGGTGATGTTCGCCACGTCCACTTCGGCATTGGGGATCGCAGATCCCGCAGGGTCGAGCACGTAGCCTTCAAGAGTTGCGCTGGCTTGTCCGTAGCACACTTTGAGACCAGAGGAGAGGACAAGCAGGAAGAAAACGGCGGTCGGGCGAAGTTTGGAACGTAACAAAATCTAATCCTCCAAGAAAGAAAGTCAAGTAACAGCCCCTGGTGCGAACTCATTGTTTCGACTTGTGTAGCCAAGAACGATCTGACTGAATACAGCTATAACTTCGCGTGGCACCCGCTCCTAAATGGGAACGAGATACATCACGTCCTATACAGCCGAGTGGTGCAAGACGTGAGCGAGCTCCGGCTCATACGGCGAGGCACTGCCCGATTTAGTCAAGACGGCAAGCTTGACGAGCTACAGCAACGTCCCCTCGGAGCAGCTGCTCCGAGCCGCAATATAGAAATGCAAGGAGCCCATCGATGCGATGGGCCCGAACATAGATATGAACAGGCGTTCTTCGACCAGGAAGGACTCTACCGATGCTCTTCGACGAGGAAGGTGAGTATCGATAAGTAGCAAGTGACGTTCGGCTACTTATACTAAAATCTAGTATCGTGAAGTCATAGTGTCATCAGTGCCCGC
>DASYBJ010000436.1:0-6459 GCA_036500845.1 Acidobacteriaceae bacterium | reverse complement strand
CAAGGAGTGGCTCATCCCAGTCGATATGTGAGGTGCTATGCGCAATGTGAAGATGATTCGGATGCAGCCAGGTCTCGTGTGGATACCCCTAGAGAAGGCCGTCTATTGCAAGAGTTGCGAGATGGTTTCGACGTCGAACTCGCAGCGCTGCGGCCTCTGCGGATCCGAACACATTGTCCGATTGGCTCCATTGATCCCGCGCGCGTGGGACCCTGGCCCGGCTCCTGCTCTCGCATTAGCAGCATAGCGAGCAGCCCAAGTGAAGCACGATTTGATACTCGGTGATGATGTGCTCATTGAGGTGGGCTTCCGTCGAAATTGGAGAATCGCTGAAGCCTAGTCCGTTTCATTACCTATCCTGCTCTTCCGGAGCAAAATCAATCTCGATGAGTGACTTGCCCTGTTAACCGGCCAATCGGTGCCCATTCTCGGGCTGCTCAGAATATCGCGCGTATTAAGCTCGCCAGACCGCACTCGTGGGCTACATGGCCCTCCAGACCTCCGGTCAAGCAAGAACTGGAATCACTCCATTTGGAGTTAAGAAATCCCAGCTGAAAGATAATAAACTGCCCTTCTTCCCCGCATTACATCAGTGCTACTTCAGAATTGCGCTGTTTAAAAATATTGGCCGGTTATCTTACGCAATAACTGAAGAATCAGCCAGTCTTGTCACGCTCCTCGAAGCGCACATCACGCGGTCCATACAAAACGGTTCCTCGGATTGAAATCTCCTTATGGTCAGGTTTGTTTCTGAGCCAGTGGTCAACGAAGCCCAGTGATTCTGAAGCGAGCAGGCTCGTCTTCCTGGAACTTCACAGACCCTCGATGAGCTGGATGAACACGCCATCAGGGTCCTTTGTGACTATGCTTCGGATACCGTCTCCGAAGACCTGCGGTTCGTCCTTCAGGAAACTGATGCCGCGTTCCCGCAGAGACAACACAGTCGCGTCGATGTTCGATACGCGAAAGGCGAGCCGGTTCAGCCCAACGTGATTTAAAGCGGTGTAGGCCGTACCCGTAGATTCCGGTTCGAGCCAGTGCACCAGGTCGATGAATATCTTGCTGGTAGCCTGTGGCGGCGCCAGGTATGCGACGGTGAGATGCCCCTTCGGTAATTGAAACGCCTTCGCAATACCGTTCTCCCTCACGTCCGGGGATTTGTTTGATGATCTTCAATCCAAGTTTTTCGTAGAAGCTGATGCTCTGTTTGATGTCTCGGCAGGTGATGCTCACGTGCTGGAAATCTTCAATCATTCCGAGCTCCCTTGTTTAGGACCGGCTGCACGGCTGGTGTGGAGCACACATACTGTTAACGGTGCGAGTAGAGCGTCAGAGCCTTCGCGAACGTCTTGGCGTGGAAGATCGTCGCGCCCTGCCCGTCCTCCGCATCTGTCGTAACGATGTAAAGATCATTGGTGCCGGGATTGATCGCCATACTAGTGGATTCAAGATTGTGGCCTTCGTCCCTACCAGGCAAAAGTACTTGTCCGATCGGTATTCCGTTCCTGTTAAACACGAGCACCCGGCCCTGGCTGTACATCGCAACGTAGAGGTTACCGTCATTGTCGGCGCGCATCGAGTCGGGCGCCGCGCCGGTGAACTGGTATGTGATTGCTGTGCCTATTGGGGCAATGCTGGTCGCATCCGACAATTCGACGCGGTGCAGCAGATTCCTTCCGAATTCGGTGATCCACAACTCCCTCCCGCTGGGGCTGAGCGCAATTCCATTGGCCATGGCGAGGTGTAAAAGCAGAGGCGTGATCGTCTTCAAATCCGGCCAGACGTAGTAAACGCCGCCCTTGGGATCCGTGGAGGTCCCACGGAAATCAGTGAAGTAGAAGCCGCCGTTCGGGTCGAACACTAGGTCGTTCGGCATGTAGCCGGCGTTCGACGGAACAATGGTCTGCTTTTCCGCCCCGTCCGGTTTCATCGCAATAATTTCACCCATTCCTTGTACAAGGTTTATTGCGGCAACAAAAATGCGTCCATCCTTGTGAATCGCGATGCCTCCAGGACTGCCCTGCTTCTCCCTCACCACGACGGACAAGTGCTTGTCTGGTGTCAGCCGAAGCACGCGGGTTCCCGACACGTCGCAAAAGAGCAGGTTGCCATCGCGATCGAATGCCGGGCCCTCGAGTACCGTCTTTTGGTCCGACACCTTAAACCAGGGCTCCGCGACCACGGTCTGAAGATTGCGCTCGGAGGGCGGAATTGGAACCGGCCCGCGCGTCTGGGAGTCATAAACGAGCGCGAGAGCCGCCCTGTCCCGTTGGGCGTGTGCGTCCATCTCGAAGCACGCAAAGGCAGCCAAAATTGCGAGAATCTTATTACGCGCGACGGCGTTCATGTTCAGCATTCCTTTGCTCCCCAGTGCTTTTGAGGTTTTCTGAAACCCAGGCCAACGAATACTGTACGATCAGGCTCTTGGTCGAAGCTCACATGGGCTAGACCACGGTCATCCCGCCATCCACGGTAAGGGCATGACCGACAACGTAGCTTGCCCCGAGACTGCACAACCACAGTACGGCCGAGGCGATCTCGTCGGGCCGGCCCGCGCGGCGGATGGGGACGTTCTTCGCAATTTCGGCATACGCCTCCTCGTTTCCGGCGACGACATCGCGGGCGATCTGGGTATCGATCAGGCCGGGATTGACTGCGTTCACGCGGATGCCGTGCTGAATGTATTCGAGAGCAGCCGTCCGGGTCAGGCCCACCACGCCGTGCTTCGATGCGATGTAGGAGCCGATACCGGGGTTACCGGTCAGAGCACCAACTGATGCGTTGTTCACGATCGCGCCGCTACCCTGGCGCTGCATCTGCCGCAGTTCGTACTTCATCGAACTCCAGACGCCGCGCAGGTTGATCCCGATCACGCGATCCCACTCTTCCCGCGTGCTCTCAGCCGTCGGTGCGATGCGGGCCATGACACCCGCATTATTGAATGCGGCGTCGATCCGGCCGAACTCGGCCACCGTGCTCTCCACCATCTGCTCCACCTGTACGTCGTTGCTCACGTCACAGAGTACGGCGATCGCATTGTGGCCTGCGGCAGTCAACTTCTGGGCCTCCGCCTTCACAATGTCCTCCCTGAAGTCGGCGAGTGTGACGGCCGCGCCTGCCTCGGCGAAGGCATGAGCAGTCGCTAACCCCATACCGGAGGCAGCTCCGGTCACCAGGGCCACTTTTCCGGTGAAATCCAATGGGTTGCTTCTCATCGTCGAGTACCCCTTTGATGTTTGTCATATGAATCTTCGGGACGGGCTGTCCCCTCACCTCCAGAAATAATGGAAATGGGTCTTTGGGCGCTTTCCCGATCCTGCCAATCTTTTGCCTAATCCTGTTTGAGCATAAAAATTCCGCGGGTTTGGGATTGCCGCGGGGGAGTACGCTGGATCACAGGAGAGTCCGAGTGCGGAAACAGGTACCGAAGAGCCCGGGAGCGAACCCAGAGGTAAGCGAGATGCTGACTGAACTGGCTCGCAGAATCCTGGCATATACAGAGTCGCCGGGGGAGTATGCAACAGCCATTTCTGGCCTGGTGCTCTTCCGCCAAAATACTCCAAGCGCCTGCTATCTGGCTCTCGTAGAGCCCAGCCTCATGGTCTTCGTGCAAGGGGGAAAACTCATCAAACTCGGAGGATCGGAATTCCTGTGCGACGAATCCTCATTCCTGCTGGCGTGCATCGACGTTCCCATTCAAAGCCAGATCATTGCCGCCTCAGAGGATAGGCCTCAACTCTCGATGCGTCTGCGGCTCGATATGACGACGGTACGCGAAGTGCTGAGCAGGGAGGATATTCCACAACCGAAGACCCCCGCTGAGAGGCGAGGACTTGCTCTTGGTCAGATGACGGCTGGATTGATTGCTGCCTCCATTCGATTGATCGATCTGCTTGACACTCCGGGAGACATCCCATTTCTTGGCCACTTGATCGAGCGCGAGATCATCTATCGAATCCTTCAAACACCGCAAGGAGAACGCCTCCGTACCATTGCGTCGACGGGCAACCTGAGCCACAGAGCAGCAAAAGCCATCGCATGGCTTAGCGAAAACTATGCCAAACCATTGCGCATGGAGGAACTCGCGGAAATTGCGCGGATGGGGGTGTCAACGCTCCACCATCAGTTCAGGGCGTTGACAGCGATGAGCCCGCTGCAATTCCAGAAGGAGCTTCGGCTGCGCGTTGCACGCGAGCGAATGCTCAGGGATGGTCTCGATGCGACTAGTGCGGCATATGAGGTGGGCTACGAGAGTGTAAGCCAGTTCAATCGCGAGTACAGCCGGTTCTTCGGCCAGCCGCCGATGCGCGATATCAAGGCGATCCTCGATGGCAAAGTAACCACGATTGACGCCGCCTAGGCGATCGAACCGGGTCTGAGTTTAGTCCTTGTCTGATTAGGAAAATCCTCGATGCGCGCATCTCCGCCAATTCACTCACCGAGGCCGATTTACTCCTCGAAAGTCGGCATGGCTCCGGTAATCGGGAACCGAGATCCCGATGCCTGATGCAGGATCCTCGCCCGTTTGTGGGGACTCATCAATCCCGCGCATTGCTTCGGGATACAGCGCGAGTCTTCAGTTGTGAGTACTCGAAGCCGTCAAAGGCCCCACAACCTTGGACGTAAGCGTTGCCTAGGCTACACCGATCGCCAGCATTACTCGAGTTTCAGCCACGGCTTTCTGCGGAAGGTTGCGGAACCGCGTGATAGTCGTGAAGTATCCGAAGCAAACGTAGCAACTCTCGCCTGTCTGCTGGAGCCAATGGCGCCAACGCACGGTCCTCCGCCTCTGCGAGGCCAGCCTTCAGGCGCTTGAAGCGAACTTTGCCCGTTTTTGTCATCTCAACAATATTCTGGCGGCGGTCTTCGGGATCTGAAACGCGCGTGACTATACCTTCTGCCTCGAGCTCATTGACAACCGCGTTCATATCGCTGCGGTCGATGTTTGTCCGCCGACAGAGTTCGGCCTGCGAGACGGCACCAAACGCATCGAGCGTAGCAAGCACGGCAAGCTGGTAGCGATGGGTCCCCTCCACAGCGAGGGCTTCGCTCACAACTCTGCCGACCAAGATGGCCGTCTGATTCAGCAACCGAGACGCCAGATTGCGCCATAGAGGTGCTTGGCCCGCATGTCTAGTGATGTCCATCGCGCCCCAAAAAAGATTGGTGGTACCAACAAATTTCCGTTGGCGACACTGCGTAGATTGTGATAGAACGTTGGTGACGCCAACAATCTGTCTGGAATGTATCGCACTTCCGGGCGTTTCGTCGACTCCTGCGCCTCGCAAAGGGTGCAGGCTGGGCGACATCTTGTGCCCCAATCGATTTCTTAGAAAGCAAAGTGAGAGCTACCTATGGCGAGAGTGCATGTTTTAAGAGGCCAGGACCGCGTGTTCGGCTTTACGCTCGATGAGCACGGGACCAACCTGCCGCGGCAATATGGCCCTTGGGCCACCTTCAAGACGGTAGAGTTGTACCACGACGAACCCTATCAAGGCGTTGATGTGAGTGGTTGCTTAGACGACATCAGCAAGCATGGATTTCACTTGACCGCTGCGCATAAGCGCATCACGCACCTTGCGCTGGCTAAGAGCGTTGCTCTAGTTCTCGGTGGTGGCGGGGCTGCCGGATATGCGTGGATGATCGGTATCATCGCAGGACTGGCTGAAGCTGGCATCGATATGACCGAGGCCGCCGATCTGGTGATCGGCACTTCGTCCGGGGCCACCGCGGCAGCGCAGGTGCGTAGCGGAATACCGCCAGCCGAACTGTTGAACTCGATTCTATCTGAGCCGGGTCAACCGGTCGGACGGATCCGAACGCCCCCGCCGGGCCTCCCGATGACCACGGTATTCGAGCGGATGAGGGCCATAGGCGCTGCCGCCACCTCGGCAGCCGATTTGCAACGTGCGATGGGTGCGTTCGGTCTGGAAAGCGATCCCGCCCTTGGACCCGCCGCAGGGGAACAGCGCCGCGCCATGGTTGCGGCCAGGTTGCCTCACCCTGAATGGCCGGACAGGTCGATGATCGTGGTGGCCGTCAATGCGCATACCGGCGAGTTGGCTACGTTCGACCGCAATTCCGGGGTGAATCTCGTGGACGCAGTGACCGCAGGCACCGCGCTCCCGGGCCTGGTGCCCACGCACAACATCAGCGGCACTCGCTACATCAACGGTGGCGTACGCTCCGCCGAAAACGCCGACCTCGCCTCGGGCTATGCGAACGTCGTGGTGCTCGCGCCGTTTGGCGGACGGAGTGGGACCCTACCGGCAGGCCAGTTCGAGGGCTTGCGCAGATTTCCGGGCGCCGATCTGGAGGGCCAGATCGAGGGCCTGCGCAAGCAGGGCAGCCACGTCGAGGTGATCACACCGGACCCCGATTTCCAAGCCGCAATGGGCACGAATCAGATGGACCCGGTGACCCGCATCCCCGCCGCCCGCGCCGGTTTCGCCCAAGGCA
>DASYBJ010000435.1:0-3973 GCA_036500845.1 Acidobacteriaceae bacterium | reverse complement strand
CGTCCAGAATCTGGGTTGAGTTGCCCGAACAACGCCTGCGCCAGTCCACAGCAAGATCCTGAAAGACAACTCCGCCGACTCGAAGTACCCTGAGGCTGAACAGTGCCGCACCAAAGGGTTTGGGCGGGACGGTGGCTTTGAGGTGTAACTGGCGTTCCGAAAGAGTGATATGCACGAACAAATTCAACATTCTGCGTCCAGCCATCGTGACCAATGGCTGGCACTCCTGGACAAATACGGTGTGGGCCGTCCGAAATCCTTGCGTGTATTAGAGTTCGCTGGTGGCTTGGTCCAGGCGACTGTCGGAGAGCCTCCCGGCCGAATCGCCCTAGAATGCGCGCCAGCCAACGTGTTGATGTTCAACGTTTCTCCGGTCCAAGGTCTGCAGCAGATTCGCGAGGGGCGTTTTTTCGTCAGCGACATGCTGCACGGAGAAATGACGCTCATGCCTCGTGGGATACCGAGCCAGTGGTCGTGGAACAGCACCTGCGACCGGCTTGATGTCATCGTCTCTCCAGACGTGTTTGGCGACGGAAGCAAGCTGGACGTGGTGGATCGGTACGCTTTCCGCGATCCCGAAATGGAGGTGATCTGCCGCCGTCTTTACCAAGAACTCAGCCGCGGCGGCGTGGCCGACCAACTCTATGTGGAATCGATGGTGATGAGGTTAGCTGTGATGCTCCTGCGCCGTCACTCCACCGCCTCGCAAGCGTCCAGGGTTCTGCCGTCGGGCGGTTTGACACGTAATCAAGCGAGGCGCGTGCTGGATTACATCGAATCGAATCTCAGCTGCGAACTTACCTTAAGTGAGCTGGCGGGGATCGCAGAGCTGAGCCTGCACCACTTCGCGCGAATGTTTAAGAAAACCATCGGCGTGGCGCCCTACAGATACGTGCTGGAGCGTCGTGTGGAACGAGCCAAGCTGATGCTGCGCTCCGCTGGGGCGAGCCTCGTGGACATCAGCTTATCCGTAGGCTTCTACAGCCAGAGCCACTTTACCAGCACTTTTAGCCGCATGGTGGGTGCGACGCCGACTGAATTCCAAGGACCGAGCCGGCACCGCAGCCCTTAGCCAACGAATCCTAGAAAGCGGAAAGAGGAACCTATGGGATTAAATCTCATTCGCTATTTGTGTGTCTCGATGCTGTTGCCTTCGGCGGTGGCGCTAGGGGGTAGCTCGAAAACAGCCGCCCAAACACAAGACCAAGATGTCCAGGTCATCCAGATGACGGCGAAGAAGTATGAATTCTCGCCTTCGCAAGTGCACGTCAAGACAGGAATGAAGGTCCAGCTCAAGATCACCGCCATCGACCGAGATCACGGATTCAAAATTGCGATTGTTGGCGATGGTGCTGACTCGTCGTCCAGCCCGGGTCTCGAGTTCTCGCCGTCGCAAGGCCCTGACGGTTGGAAGCTCAAGAAGGGTGAAGGGACAACAATCGAGTTTGTCGCGAAAACCGCTGGGACGTATGAGTTCCAGTGCTCTGTGGCTTGCGGCATTCACCATGGGCGCATGAAAGGTCAACTCGTTGTGGATCAATGAACGAAGTGCAAATCAGCGTCTGGCGTCCGTCATCAGAATTCTCTGTCTCGTCGTCCTCTTCTTTCTGGCGAGCCAAGGAACGAGCATTCTCGCCCGCTGGAACTCGAACAAGCAATCTTCACTCGCGGAACAGGCGAAAGGCTGGTGAAAGGAGACCACACAATGTCCAAACTGAGTCAGAGCGAATATGAAAGGTCGTTTCTGGACAGCTTAGAGACAAGAAGGCCCTGATCCTACCGCGATCTGGAAGACCTGCGCGCTCACATCGAGGACTTGATCGAGCGCTATTACAATCGTTGTCGCTTGCACTCGGCGTTGGGCTACGTGCCTCCTGAGGAATTCGACCAGAAGGCCGTCGCTAACTCGGTATCCACCCAGGTGGGCGGCTGCCAAGCTGCCAGCATGAGTTTTTCAGGCGTGGGGAAATCTATCGATGGAATGGCAAACCCGATCCGAAGCACGGGGAGCTGAATCACTCCAGCTCCCCGGCTCATCCCATCGATGAGTCTCCAGCC
Organism: Acidobacteriaceae bacterium; assembly: GCA_036500845.1. Taxonomy (GTDB): domain Bacteria; phylum Acidobacteriota; class Terriglobia; order Terriglobales; family Acidobacteriaceae; genus PALSA-350. Next base: position 1,915 of record DASYBJ010000435.1, on the reverse strand, counting down.
GGCTATTCCTTGGCGGGTTGCTCTCCAGCAGAGCCCGACTCCGCTTCACCGACTATGGACCATCTTCAAGGAGCAGCAACGCCTTGAATAGAAAATTACATCAAACTGCAACTGTGTCTTCGCTGACTGTCTCACCCAAGGGGTTCACCCCAAAAAGAAGAGAGTGTACGGGTTGAATCAGCCTGGACAACGCGATCGCACAAGCCCCCAGGTCTCAAAAGCCAGACCAGGGCCACCCCGCCATGTGACCATGGAGTTTACTCCTTGGGATTTTGAACTAGGCCCCCTGACCATTAATGGCTACAACTATAGGGCATTGAAATGCACAAGCGCAGGACAAGTCCAATGACAAGTCCAGAGCGTCGAGGCGCGCCAGGTACACCGGATATAAAGCACAGCGTCGAATTCGGCATTAGTCTCAACATCGCACAATGGCTGCAGCAAATTAATCAAGAAAAGCCGAGACGAGCTGACGTCGCGGATCTTCTGACGGGCGCATTCATCTGTGCTCCGGAAAAGCTCGGGCTTCTGTCTGGTTACAGCCCGAGATTTTTTCGATACCTTGAGACGGACTGTCACTTATTCTTACCTCAATGGTTGTATCAGTACCACTTCAGCCGGCGGATGCGCTTATTTGATGAAAGCGATCAGCATGTGATGCTGTACACAGACACAGCAACAGATGTTCTAGCTAGGAGCAAAGCGATAGCACTGGAAGAGGCGGGGGACCAATCGAATCCCGCCTTGCTGACCGTAGGCCATCTGCTTCAAGCGATGCTCACAGAGCCGAACCCTGTCGGAGAGAAACTGCGTGAGCTGGGCTTCAGCTTGGAGAAGATTAGACGTGTCTACGATGTTTAACCGCATTAATCCATTAATCTCGTAATCTCGCGAGTTCGGTCCTTGTGGGCAGGGGCGGGGTGTGGCCCAGGTCTCGCTCTTCACTGCAGTGACCCTCAAAAGCGAGACCTGGCCACACCGCCACTCGGTCAAATGTTTTGTCCAGGCACAATAATCGCAGAGGGAAATGAATCCAATTGCTGGAGAGAGTTCTAACGCAAAAATTATTTCCTGCTCCAAATGACTGGTTCGAAGGATCCTTATATGCAAATCGATATGGACAGTGTGATGGTGAAGCTCGTCTCCATTGAGGGCGTGTGGCTTCAACTGCTGCCTAGTAGTGGTTGGTCCGCGATGGAACGGGGATCCGAATTTATTGAACCCATCGATTTGGTGAAGGCAATTTACATAGTCGATCTTGAACACGTCGCCATGTATTGGGACGATTGGCGGAATTACGAGGCCTTTATCTTAGAGATTCGGTTAGCCGATGGGCGAAAACCTGGATATATCAACCGAATCCAAAAATATCTGGATTGGCGGTTGGCTCTGCGAGAAAACCCAGGTGAGTTCGTACGTCACGCTCCCCCATCGCCGGACGTGCAAGAGATAGCTTTTGCCGCTCAACGACTGGCATCGGCTAGATCTGGTGAAGTTGGGACGCCGACCTCTTGCGATCTTTTATTCTGCGCTTGTTCTCGGGACCCTGGCTTGTCAGAGGCGTTGCAGCAAGCTGGCCTCCAGCTAAAAGAGCTGGAGGCGGCCATAAAGAAGCTCCCTTAGCTAACTGACATGTTGACCGGGCGCCGCATGTGCGTCGGCCGAGGATGGGCGTACGTGCGCCGAGAAAGGCGCCGTCACAGCAACAGAGTGGAAACACGATCAGGAGATGCATCTAAAATCCAGCACCGACCACGCGCAATACCGGCAGTATTCCGATCCGCGGGGTGGCCCAGGTCTCGCTTTTGAGCCGAGCTCGCGAAGGCGAGGCTCATCGGCATGTTGACTCTGAATCGCTGAGGCGCCACTACTGCTTCTCTGTTATCTCGACGTTGTGCACTTTCTCGTTCTTTTC
>DASYBJ010000434.1:0-20835 GCA_036500845.1 Acidobacteriaceae bacterium | reverse complement strand
TGATGACGGCGAGGCGGAAATCGGCGTCGCAGGCCTCAAGAAGAGTGGAGAGGACAACGCCACTGGTGGCGATGCCGAAGAGGACGAGCGTGTCAAGATCGTTGACGCGGAGAATCATGGCGAGGTCGGTACCGGTGAAAGCGCTAACACGATGCTTGGTGATAACGACTTCGTTTTCCACGGGAGCGAGCGCCGGGTCGATACTGCCCAAGGGTTCCTGAAACAGTCTTTGATGTTGCGGAGAAGCCTTGATTGCGCCGAATAGCTGGTTTTCGGAACCGACTTCCGGGAGACCCGGGCGAAAGCCAACTTTAACGTGGATGACGGTAATGTGGGACGCGCGAGCATAATTCAGGACACCAGCGGCACGCGCAAGAAATGCGGCCTGATCACCCTTTGTATAGATGGAGACGATGCCGGCCTGACAATCCATGTTGAGGACGGCGGTGTGAGCGGGATCAATACGGAACGCAGCGGACATGGACACTCCCGAGAAGCGTTTCGAACTGCAGCGATTCTCAATTTCCTGGCAGGTTCGTGTAAAGGGCCGATCCGCGAGAACGAACGGTGCTCCTACTGAAAACTGAGCGCGCCGTCGAGGTTCGTAAACCTTTGGTTCATTAGAATCCAGCCTCGCTTCAAGAGTTCTTTTTGATTGCCGCCAACGCATTGCTGCGCAAGGCCTGTCGCATCTGCGCATCGCGGTTGGATCGTCGCCATCTCGGACACTTGACTGGCAACTGTCCGGATTCGGTCACTCCTGCGGGAGCTGAATCCTCTCGAGTCGATAACAGCCTATCTCATCGCAAGGCTATTTGGACGAGAAGGCGCTCTGTCGGACAAATGGAACCATCACCCTAACTTAGAAAGCGTTAGCATACGATTGTTGATCTTTGGTGTGATGACCTGTAGTTGCTCAGCCATCGACGGACCTGTTTTCTATCTCTGATCCGCACCGCCGCTCAGCAGCTTTATATAGCGATAGAAGAATTCGACTCCGTGGTCGTACGAATCAATGGGAAGCCGCTCATCTTTGCCGTGGGCCCGGACGTCATTCGTCTCAAGTGCGATGCCGGAGATTCCATACGTTGGCATTCCGGCCGCATTCGTCAAAATCCCATCGCTGGCGCCCGCTGCCATCACCGGCAGGACAGGCGCCCCGGGCCACATCTCTCTCGCGATCTCCTCGACAGGGTTGACGACTTCGGGCCTCAGAGCCTGCGGAGGGAGAGCTTGCCGTTGAGGAGCCGTGTCAAAGATGTCTCCTGCGTTGTCGATATAGCGCACCGTCACTTTGGGATCGTTGCAGACACGAATGAGCTCAAGACGTATCTCCTCTGGTGAGTGGCCGGGCAGAATCCGGCAGTTGACGATAGCTTCCGCACTCTGCGGCAGAGCATTGTTCGCATGTCCGCCAGACAGCCTGGTAGCCACGCACGTGGTTCGCATGCTTGCGTTGTATTCCGGATTCTTTGCAAGGGCCACCTCGGCATCTTTGTCGGGAGGAGTCTTGAGAACAGCCTTCATCTCGTCGGCGGTCCGCCCTGTCTCGATCCTGCTCATGCGCTCGAAGTAAGCACGCGTTGTAGGGTTAAGCTCGAAGGGAAATGTGTAGGCGGCTATACGGCTAACCGCGGCGGCGATGTGGTAAATGGCATTGTCAGGAACGGGCCGCGAGCTGTGGCCTCCCGGATTGGTGGCGCTGAGCTGATAGTCGGCGTAAAGCTTCTCGCTCGCGTTGATCTCAACAGTGATCGGCTTTCCATGTTCGAGGTCGACACCGCCTCCATCGGGATTGATCACGAAATCCGCGGTGATCAGTTCGCGATGATTCTTCAGCAACCACTCAACGCCGTTGTACTTACCGCCTTCCTCATCCGCAGTAAGCGCAAGGATGAGATCCCGATCGGGTCGATATCCTTCTTGTTTGAGGCGGATGAACGTAGTCAGCAGAATTGCGTCGTCCTCTTTCATGTCCTGAGTGCCCCGCCCATAGTAGTAGCCATCTTTCTCGACGAGCTGGAAGGGATCGGTTGACCAGTCGGAACGCAACGCCTCAACAACATCCAGATGGCCGATGAAGAGGATTGGCTTTGCTTGGCCCGTGCCACGAAAGCGCGCGATCAGATTGCCTTTGCGATCGTTGGGTCCGAGCACGGTAATGTCTTCCTTTGGAAATCCGGCATCGAGCAGCCGCTGGGCCATGGCTTGTGCCGCTACTGTGGTGCTTCCCACGGAATCGGTGGTATTGATTTCGATGAGTTGCTTCAAAATATCGTGGGAGAGTTGCTTGCTCTGCGCATCGGTTTGCGCTGGAGCCGCGGCCGTCCCGACCAAAGAGACTGCGGCGGTGATGAAAGCAAGAGACGCGATTCGGCTCATCCCAGGAGCACCCATTTCTCTTTCGAATGCAATCTAAGGTATCAAAGGCAAGACCGAGGGAGGAATGAATCCCAGGTAGGACGAGTATCCATTGCAAACCAGCCCGGGAAGTTCCCGACGGAAATCCTGATTCTCTAAGGCCTCACGCTGGGGTCCGTCAAGGCGCGAAGAAGCATGCGTTGTGCACCGCGGCTGGAGAGCACGAAATTCGAGCGGACAACTCCGTCGCGGATCACAACTCCGGAAGGAAATGAGTCGTCATGAAAGGCGCTCAGCTCTGCGTCCGGCACGATGAGGATCGAGACGTGCGCCGGCAGAGTCTCTTGCCACAGACGCAATGCCATAAGCATTTGCTTGCTGGGTACATCGTCGAGCCCAGTGTTCGCACCCCAGCTGGTGATCGCGTAGATCGGCTGTTGCGGAGCCAATCTTCCTAAATAGCTAGCCACATTTGGGAAACTTGGAGCCCAGAGAGCAAACGGCAGCAGGACTACTGTGCCGTGCATCAATGGAACTGCGTGCGGCACGAGGGCGCCGTGGCTGAGCAGATGCCCGTGCAGTTCGGCCAACGGCGCTCGCCTTCCCACCATGGTTTGCCGCTGCAAGGCCGCTTGCATCGGCTCCAGATCCGCTGTGCCCACCCAGTTTGGCTGCTCCGCGATTGCGGTCAGTTGACGGAAGGTGTCTTGCGCTGGACCTTGACGCAGCGCGTCGGTTATGGCTACGCAGCGTACCGCGTCGGCGAACAGAACGCTTGGCGATGCACTTATATCTTTGCCCTCAAGCCCCTTTCCGCCGGCAATTAGCGGCAGGGTGACAATATTCTGCGCGTTGCACAAGTGCGATAGCTGCCATGCACGGATCGGATTTCTTGAATTTCCTTCTAGACCCTCCAGGGCATCAAGCACCTGATCGATGGCAAAGTGGATCTGTGCGTCGTAGGGATATTCCTTGAGAAGCGATTCCACTTGTAGCTCCGCGCCGTCCGGTTCACCCAGGCCGAGGAGGGCTCGAGTAAGCAACACTAGCGCTAACTTTTTATCCGGCGGTTGAGGGAGTGCAAGATACCTGACCAGAGTGGCGCGGGCAGGCTCGTACTGCTGCCCGAAGATACACAACTCGCTCAACGCCAGCAGCTCTTTGGGATCACTGGCGAATGCGTTCGTGTCAGCTGAGAGCCGGAGGCAGTCGCGTGACGCCTGCGCGACGCCAATTCCAAGTGCGATTTTGTCAGCGTCCGTCAGGTCGTCCGGCTGGGCCTTCGCCGCATTGAATGGCGCCATCGCGGCCTTATAAGCCTCCGAGGGAGACAGAGGGGTGGGGTTCCCTTGAGCTAAGGCTCGATCCCCTGTCTTCGCCAACAGAATGATCAGGACAAGGCCGATGCTGCAGATCAGGCTCGTTCTGCGCAGGTAGAGCCAGTCGGTGAGCAGGGTTCGAATGGAATGCACGCTTCGCGCGAGCTTCATACTCCAGACAAGGTACCCCATTCGTACCTGATCGCGAAACAGTATCTGCTGTGTGTCTCTCTCGTGTTTGAAACAACTATCCTGTTACGGTGACGAGTGGTTGGGGTCAGCGTACCTGAAGATCCGTACACTTTAGATCGGGGACGTCCATACATGTCCCTGTTATCTGCGTTTTCGGCCGTGCCTGATGGCCCGTTTCTTAGGGGGATCCAGTAGCTTAGAGGAGCACGACATGGCAATTCCGTATTACCACGTTGATGCATTCACGGGTGAGCTCTTTGCAGGTAACCCGGCGGGGGTCTGCATCCTTTCCGCTTTTCTCGCGGATAACATCATGCAGAAAATTGCGGCTGAGAATAGGCACAGCGAGACCGCCTTTGTTGTTCCTCGCACTGATGGTGATTTCGACTTGCGCTGGTTTACACCCAAAGTCGAGGACGACCTATGCGGGCACGCGACCTTGGCATCCGCCTATGTGCTCGCGCTGCGGAAGCACAACGTGTGGCCGGTTCGCTTCCACACCTGCAGCGGCATGTTGACCGTCACTCAGGGCCAAGACACCAGCCGTCGGTTTGAAAGCGGCGCTAGTAATGAAATCGCGCGATTACCTCGTGGTGGTGGATCAGGCTGAGCAAGTGCGAGCGCTCTCGCCCGATATCGCCTCTCTTGCCAAACTGGACATCGTGAATGGCGGAACGATTGTTACCGCTCCGGGCGACGGTGACGTGGATTACGTCTGCCGACTTTTATCACCGTCGGAGGGCATCGATGAGGACCCCACAACCGGCTCGATACACTGCACACTGGCTCCATATTGGGCGGGGCGGCTGCGTAAGGACACGTTGCGTGCGCAACAACTCAGTGTCCGCGGTGGATACATTGCTGTGCGCAATCGGTGGCGATCGCGTGAAGATCTCCGACACGGCACGCTTGTACCTTCGCGGCACGATTGAACTCTAAAGCGTCTGCCTCCAGAGCGAGAAGCCCGACACGCACTCCTATCAACGAATTCGTTGCAATTTGCCTTTAAAGAGGCGACGAGCTTTTGGCGACGGCAGGAAGTGTTAACAGGCCCTAGATTATTCAATTCTCAATTAAGTCACATCGAAGGCATGAGTACCTATCGTGTAGTTAGATGCCCATGACAAGACTAAGCATGCACCGCCACCCTACACCTAGTGCACGCAGAGACTGCTGATGCCGGTCAACAAAATAGGTGACGCTGAATTGCGGCGGCTTTCATGACCCAAATCAAAATCCCGACTCGGAAGCAGCCATCACGATCTTATGCCTTCTTTAGAAATTAAACGTTAGAATTGGATTGCGTTGGATAGAGGGTACTATCAATGCCAAATGTGCATGGTATTGAATTCAATGCCAATCAGTCTGAGTTAGTGAAAGATATAGTTCGAGAGCTGCTCAAGGACGGCAACTGCGCCGTTTATGCGGTCTCCCACATAAAACCAAATGGTGAGTTGCGAATGGCTTCAACGCCACCGAAGCCGGGGCCCAGGCGACAGCATGGCGTGTTCCTGCGCATCCGACCTGGAGTGAATGAAGCGACGCTTGTGCGCCCGATGAACGCAAAGGCAGGAGAGTCACTTACCAAACTTACCAAGTTCAATCGACTCGAACTCTTGGAAGTAATCCGTGTGTGGCGAATACAGACGATGCCTGCGTCACGCGACGAGACGCGGGAGACAATCACTGATACCTTTAGTTTGCTTTGAACAGGGGCCGGAACGAGTTCCGGCGTACTAGCTCGAGCTAACCAACAAGAGGGCTAGGGCGTTGCTTTGTAGGGTTCGGGCCTTTCCTGGGCATATACATAAATGTCCAGGCGAGTCGCTGAGCCCTGCATTCTAATGCAGACGCTAATCTACAACCGCTCGCCTTGGCTTACTCACGAATTCTAAAAGCGGCCAGAGTTTGCACCAGAAATCCCAGCCACGTGCGAGTTGTTGTCGCTCTCAGCCGGATCCGGTGGAACACTTGGTGTCATCGTCGCTGATAGTGACGCAATTCATACGCAGTTGTCGATCGAGCTGATATCAAGCTGCGGCGCAAGCATCTCGCACTGGGGATTAGAAAAGGTTATGCTGTTGCGGTGACGAGAAAAGAACTCTACGGCTTTATGTCACAACAGAAGCTGGCGGTCGTCGGAAGTATCTCTGTCGACGGTAGCCCGCAATCGGCTCTGGTCGGTATCGCTGTCACCGACGCACTCGAGATCATCTTTGACACGCTCAGCAGTTCGCGCAAATACGCAAATCTCACGCGCGATCCTCGAGCAAGCATCGTCTTAGGGTGGTTAGGGGAAGTAACGGTTCAGGTGGAAGGCACCGCCTATCTTCCTGAAGGTGCGGAGTTAGCCCGATATAAGCAAGTCTATTTCGCGGCTTGGACGGACGGTCGCGAACACGAGAAGTGGCCAGGCATTGCTTACTTCGTGATTCGGCCGAATTGGCTCCGTTACAGCGATTTTGATCAGCGACCGCCCCAGATCGAAGAATTCAGGTTCTAGGTGTTTGGTCCCGGCATTTGAGCCGAGATCCGGCTGTCACGCTTTTCATCAGAGATCAAGACCGGCCCTCACGGTTACGCCGGGCCTCAGCCTCGGCCAGCCAGCCGCGTTTTAATTCTGACTCAGGAACCGAGCTCATATAAGGCTTGATGTCGAGGATCGGCGTGCCTTCCACCATGTCTACGCCACGCACATGAAGCCGATTGCCCTCCCGGCTTAACAGCCGCACGACGGTCAGACCGATCGGATTCGGGCGGTAGGGCGATCTTGAGGCAAAGACACCGTGGGGTTCTGTATCGCAGGGTGGTGTCCCGACTAATTCGTATCCTTGATTGCGATCAAAGACCCAAAGAATATAGAGATGAGAAAAGCCGTCAATATCTTTCAAACCGGCTTCGAACTCGGGAAGAATTTCGAGAATCCCCGCTTCCTCATGTTTCGCGTTGAGTCCGCGGGGGACCTGATGAGTTTCCGAAAAGGGGCTGCGAACAAAGCCGATCGAGCGTACAGTCCAAGCTTGCATGGGCCTTCAGATTAGCACCATAGAAGATTCCGCAAAGCACCAGCGCGGTGCTCAGACCGACCGCTCAGAGCAACGGCCGCCATGTGGAGGTTGGACGGGAAAAAGCTCAGTCGTCGGGCGACTCCCAGCAGCTTCGCCCTTCCTTGCAAATCGAGCCGTGCACATAGTGCTCGTCGGGACCGGCCTTGCCCATCGTCCTCAAGCACCAGAAGGTTCTGGTCGCGCCGAGGGACTGTTCCAGCTCTTCGTGGTATTCGTCGAATGCGCTATAGGAAGACTTGCTACGCAAACATCTGCATTGTGCGCTCTTGGCAATCTGTGTCATTCGTCCTCCTAACCAGCGGCGCTGGGGTCACGGTCCATTTGGCCGGCCGCCAGCAAGATTGTCCGGTAGACAGCGGTCTGAAAAAGCTGTGTCTTGTAGCCGTTTTGCGAAAGCGGGGTGGCGCCCTTTACGGCGGCGGCTCCCGCAGCCCGGGCGATCGTTTCATCGATCTTCTTGCCGTGAAGAACTGCTTCGGCAGCCGGCACACGAATCGGAGTAGGCGCCGCGACGCCGAGCGCGATCACGGCTCGGCGACATGTGTCGCCATCCATCACCAGAACGACGCCCGCGTCGGCGATCGGCCAATCGAAGCTCTCCTTCTCGCCATATTTCTGGTATGCCGACTTGGTTCCCGCTTCAGGCGCCGGCACAAAGATTGAGGTGATCAGCTCACCTGGTTCGACGACGGTTTCGTTGAGCAGGCTCTTCTCCGGCGGAACATAGAACTTGCTCATCGCAACTGTGCGCTTGCCGCGCTTCGAAGTCAGCTCTACCTTAGCCCCCATGGCCAGGAACGGAACGGCCGTGGATGACGGATGAACCATTGCGCAGGTCTGGTTGTTCATGATCGCGTGGTACTGGTTTTCACCCTCGTGCGCGTGGCAAACGCCCGATGTTCCCTTCTTACGGCAATCGAAATCGGAAGAGCGGAAGTACCAGCAACGCGGCCGTTGCATGATATTGCCGCCCACAGTCGCCATGTTGCGCACCTGCGGGGTCGCCGCATGTCCGGCCGCATCGGCGAGCGCAGAGTAGCTGCTTTGAATCTCAGGATGCGCTGCGATTTCAGCAAGCGTAACCAGCGGACCGAGCCGAAGGCCTTCAGTGGTTAGACGAATGCCCTTAAGCTCGTCGACGTTCCGGATATTGACCAGCTTTGCGGGAGAAACGATGTTCTCCTTCATCAGATCAAGCAAGTCAATGCCGCCGGCTTTGACCTGTGCGCCCTGATTCAGTTGGCCAAGCGCGTCTTTCACGGTTGTGCAATCGACAAACGTAAAGCTATTCATGCTCATGCGCGAAGCTCCTCGTTGGTCTTGCCTAGGGCGGCTAAGACAGTTGCCGGAGTCATAGGCAACCGGCGCATGCGCACACCGGTCGCATTGTAGGCGGCATTGGCAATCGCTGCGGCAAGAGCGATGATGCCTGCGGATTCTCCGATCCCGGCTGCATCAGTCGAGCTTTGAGCGAGGTAGTTTTCGATCAGCACGATTTCTATTTCCGGAGTTTCTCGCGAGCCCAGGATCTTGTAGCCCTCCAAGTTCGCATTGAGCATGTACCCGGACTTGCGATCCATGATGCGCTGCTCAAAGAGAGCATAGGAGATGCCCTGCAGAATGCCCCCGTTGATCTGGCTGATCACACCCGTGGGATTGATAGGACGTCCGCAATCATGTACTCCGAAGACGCGCTCGACATGAATGCGACCCGTTTCCGTATCCACCGCGACCTCAACGTAGTCGACGCCGCCGTAGACGAGCCGGGTCTTGCCCGGCGGTGGAGCGTACTCGGGAGCACGCATTGCACGGACCGCAATCTCATCGGTCGGCAGCTTTTGAGAAGCCTGGCGCAAGGACCAGGAACGCGAAGGATCCGACTTGACCACCACTCGGCCACCTTGGAGCACCAGATCGTCGGCAGATACGTTGAGCGCAGGAGCAACAGCTGACAGAAACTGCCGTTTGGCCTGGTAAGCAGCATTGCGGACTGCAGGCGTGATCGACCCGGTGGTCACGCTGCCGCCGGAATTCGGGCCGATCGGATAACGCGTGTCCCCAATACGCACTCCGATGCTTTGCGGTGGAATTCCGAACTCTTCCGCGACTACCTGCGCCAGCGTTGTCTTAGTCCCAGTGCCGATGTCTTGCACGGCCGAAAGGACTTCAACCGAGCCATCGCGCGAGACGCGAACCTCGGCCGAGGAGTTCATATTCACCATGCGATACCAGACTGACTGAGAGAAGCCCATACCCCGCTTGATGGGGCCTTTATCAGCTCCCGGAGCGTGCCGGTTACGCCAATTTGTCCGCTCCAGGATGATCTGCCGTTCGACTTTCCGTGCGGGATTGTCGTCGATCTTCGCGCGGAACTCGAGCGAATCGATTCCAAGCTTCTCAGCCAGTTCATCGATCGATTGCTCCAGAGCGAAGCAGCCGGGTGGATGTCCGGGGGCTCGGAATGCAGCTCCCGGTCCGGCATTGATGAAGACGTCGTTCTCTTCGGTCAACAGGTTGGGGCACTTGTACAGGTTTGTAGCCGGCCCCGCGGTTCCCGCACCGGTTCCGACTCCGGCCGTACCATAGCTAACCAGGCTCAGAGCTGTGAGCGTACCGTCCTTTTTACCGCCGATGCGCAGAGTCTGGTGGGAGTCAGGCCGATTGCATACGATGTGTTCCTGCTTCCGGTCGAGCATCATGCGGACAGGGGCATTGGCTTTACGAGAAAGCTCCGCGGCAGCGACGCCTTCGTTCCCCGCGCCGAACTTCGCTCCAAACCCGCCGCCCATGTATTCGGTAATGACCCGTACCTGGCTTTTGGGCAAGTTGAAAACTGCGGCAAACTCGGAGCGCACGCTGTCGGTGCCCTGAGTGGATGCGTAAACGGTCAATTCACCCGGTTTCCAGTCGGCGACGACTCCATGGGTCTCGAGCGCCGAATGTGTCTGGACCTGCGTAAAGTATTCCGCTTCGACCACTGCATCGGCCTCGGAGAAGCCTTTCTCGACATCTCCGGTCACGTGGCGCTGCGGACCGTGCACGTTGCCGGTCTGCGGCACGCCCTTCGGCCCTCCTCCGCCGCCTGCACTGCCTGCTGCATCCGCGGGTCCGGGGAAAACTAGCGGGGCATCGGGCTTCCGGGCTTCGCTCCGGTCGACTACGAAAGCATTGGGAGAATATTGGATCTTCACCAGGGCCGCTGCTTCATCCGCAATTGCTTGCGAAGTCGCAGCGACAGCGGCAACGGGCTGCCCAGCATAACGGACAACGGGGTACCTCGACGGAATCTCTTGTTTCGGATCCCTTAGCCGAGCTCCGAGCAACAGGTGTTCAAAGACATAGACAGCCCGCACCCCCGGATATTTCTCAGCCGCGCTCGTATCTACGGAAACTACTTTTCCATGAGGAACACTTGCGCCGATCATGCGGCCATAGAGCATTCCCGGAAGATGAATGTCGGCGGTGTACTTCCCTCTCCCGGTAACTTTGGCAGCCCCGTCATAGCGCGGCGTGGGCTTTCCAATGTATTCGAGGTCGGCATTGGCGGCGAGCGGCGGAGGTTCATCCAACCGGACTTGGCGTTCTATGTGGGTCAGACCCAGTTGAGGAATACCGTAAAGGAAGCTGTCCGTCCGCATCGCCGGATCGGAGGAGCTCGGCAGCGTCTTTGCGTCCACTGGCTCTGCGGAATCCTTAGGCTCCTTTGAAGGGCTGTGGGCTGGCGATTGGCTCTTCTGCGCCGGTGATTCAGCCCGTGCCGGCGTCCCGGCTGCCGCTTGCTGTTCGAGTGCGATCGCGTCAGGCGTCATCTAGGCCTCCCTCTCGGCGCGTGTTCCGGAAATCTGAGCTAGGTTGCGGGAGTTGGCGGCAGCATCAAGCGTAGCGGAAAAGACCTTCGGGTAGGAGGCACACCGGCACAGATTACCGCTCACAGCATGCTTGACATCGCCCAACGTAGGGTTGGGATTTCGTTCAAGCAAAGCTGCACAGCTCATGATCATCCCTGAAGTGCAAAAGCCACATTGCAAAGCGTCATGCTTCACAAATGCGGCTTGTAAAGGATGAAGATGTTCGCCGTCGGCCAGCCCCTCGATGGTGGTGACCTCACGCTTTCCGACATCGACCGCCAGAGTCATGCACGCAAGCGCCGGCACCTTGTCCAGCCAAACCGTGCAAGCCGAACAGGATCCGCGATCGCAGACGACTTTCGTGCCAGTCAGGTCCAGGTGATCGCGAAGAGTCTCCGCCAAGGTAGCCCGGGGCTCCACGGTCACTTTGTGGCTTTGCCCATTGATAAGGAGAGTGATTGGGATCGCGTGCGGGCCCAGGGTTTGGTTTTCACGAATGGCCGCATGGGCCTCGCGGTTCAGGACTTGAGCTTGTTCGAGGATCAGACTGCCGGCGGCCGTAACCCCGGCCCCTTTCAGGAATCCCCGGCGCGTTATACTTCCCTGCTTCTCATTTTCGGACAAGGGCTACCTCCGGAAGGGTAGTTTGCTGTCACGGATATACTACCCCGGTTCCGAATCTCGCACAAAGATGCGAAGGATCACTATGTGAGACGCAGTGGCGCACGCGCACCGCCCCTCTCCACACGGCATTCTTCGTGAATTGCAACCGCGGGGCAGAACTCTCGTCTATAGAGATTGCATGGAAGAAACACTTAGCTGTGAAGATCTCCCGGTGACCATCAGCGCGCCTTCAGAACTGGATGACATGGAGCATCTGATTCGTGTCTACCGGGCGCGCGTCTTCCGTTACGTACTGCTTTCGATAAGGGATAACGATGTTGCGGAAAGCATCACCCAGGACTGCTTTCTCCGGGCCTACCGCGCGCGCGGAAGCTATCGCGCGGAGTGCCGTGTGAGCACCTGGCTCATTAAGATCGCAACCAACCTGATTCGGGATCACGTGCGCCGGCGAGGCTTTCAATTCTGGAAGGCGGCGAGCGTCTTTTCCATCGATCTGCCTGGCATCGCTGACCGCTTGGCGGGTAGCCAGGCCTCGCCTGAAGCGAGACTGGTGGCCCAGGACAAGCTGCGTTGTGTTTGGCAGATCGTAGATTCGCTTTCGAAGCATCAAAAAAAGGTTTTTCTCCTGCGATTCATAGAAGAAATGGAAATTACAGAAATCGCTGAGTCAACCGGGATGAAAATCAATACCGTCAAATCGCATCTCCACCGTGCGCTCTCTGCGGTGCGCGCTGGAATGAGTAAGGCAGGATTATGAAACAAGAACATCTTTCTTCTTGGCAGATCGAAGAGTTGATCATCGCAGGTCCAGGCCAACATGACGGCACTGAACTGGGCAGGGCTGAGGCACATGAGACCAGCAATCCGGCAACGCGGCACTTAGAGGCTTGCGAGCTCTGCAAAGCGAGCGCAGAGCGGCTTCAGGAATTCATTCATCTCTATCGAGAGTCTGCCCTGATTCAAACGAGTGCAGCTGAGACAAAGGCTTTCGCTCACTCTCCCGCCGCCCCGCAGCCCTTTTGGACTATGTGGCGCGTGGCCACGTGGGGGCTGGCTTTGATTTTGTTGCTCGCCGTGTTTGTGCCTATCTTCCTTCAGCAACAAAGGGGCGGTCGACACCAACAGCAACACAGCAGCAAAGCGGCACAGATCGCAACCGACAACCTTCTCCTCCAAAAAGTTGATGAGGAGGTCAGTTATTCCGTTCCCCAACCGCTCGAATCGCTGACGGACCCTGCGACCGATGGGAGCAGCAGCAACCAGTAAACCGGGCCTGTCAGGGCAAGTCCGGACGTATTCGATAGGGAATGGGAGATTGCAACAAAAATGGATAGACAACGAGCCACGCTATTGCTCCTCGCGAGCACTCTGCTTCTTTTGCTCTTCTCCGGGGGCATCATTTTCGCTTATGGACAAGAGCCCGCGACTCCGCCATCTCCTGGAGCTGAGCCTGGCCCTCCGCACGAAGAGTGGAATATCCACCCACGGGGGTCACCGCTCGAACGTGGCTTTCACTTGGGGCCTCGAGGCCGGTGGTGGGACAACCCGGATTTCGCTACGAAGCTGAACCTCACACCCGATCAGCAGAAGAAGATGGATGATATCTTCCAGCAAAGTAAACTCAATCTGATCGACCTTGTAGCCGCGGTCCAAAAGCAGGAAGTGATCATGGAGCCTTTGCTTGCGGCCGACCAGCCGGACGAATCCAAGATCATTGCCCAGATCGATCGTGTGGCCCAGGCGCGGGCTGATCTCGAGAAGGCGAATGCTCGAATGCTCTTAGGCTTGCGCCGCGTTCTGACCGCCGATCAGTGGCGAAAGCTCCAGAGTTTACGCAGCGAGTTCAGAAGAACCGAGGATCGCAGGGATGGTCCCCGAGGACCTGGGCGATTCGGTCCTCCAGCTCAAAACCAGTGAGTTCAAAACAGGTGAACCTTCGCCCCGGTGTTCTCTTCAAAGAGCAGGGGCAATTTTTTGGGGGCGAACCGGAGTCCCGAGGGCGCGCTTCTCAGTGCTGAGCTGACTCCTTCAGAAAAAGGTCTCAACGACCTCAACGACATTGTATTCCGAATCCAACAGAGTGATGTAGCGCCACTTGTCAAACGTGGTACAAGGGTGCGAGATATCCAAACCGATCATGTCCCCGACGCGGATATCGTCACTGTGATTGATATCCATATAGGCATGCTGGTCCATTATCTTAGATAGCTTCCACGAGTTTGGGACAGACCCCGGGGCTGGCTGGCCGGGACGATAATGCAGAACCGGTATGGGCAGCCCCGCATCGAATGCGGCATCACGTCTCCCCAACCCTAGGATTGCCCTGCCGTTTTCGGGAATCGATTGCACATAAGCCCAGAGTTGCATCGCCTGCTGCAGAGAAGATTTGAGCTTGCGAGCAACCGGATTGCGGGACATGACCTGCTCTTGTGCGGCTTTGTAGATCCCGGCGTCGCTGGTCAGATAGCACCCGGGACGCAGGATGATCTCCACAGGCGTTCCGACTTCGGCATGCGCAAGAACCTCGGCTACCACGTCGTACCATCTAGAGCCAGCTCCCGATAGGATTACCGGATTGCGGTCAAAGACATTGCGAGCAGCAAAGCTCCGCGTCATCTCCACGGCGCGATTCAGGAGAGTGCGTACCTGCAGCTCATCGTCGAGTATGCCCTCGTAAATCTCAACGCCGCACAGCGCAAGGCTGTCGCGCCACGTCGAAAGCGCGAGAAGAATCTCTTCAAGGCTGCTTGAATTGCGCGCTCCAGTGCGGCCGCCTTCCACACCTAACTCGATGAGAACCTGCAAGCGCTGGCCCCTTTCCCGAAAGAAAGCGCCTAATTGGTTGACGAGTTCTCGAGAATCCACAAGACAGAAGTATTCGAACTCCGGGTCCTCAAGCAGCCTGCTAACGATATTCCTATTTTGCTTGCCGATGAGTTGATTCGCCATCAATACACGCCGCACAGAGTGCTGATAGGCAATCGCTGTCTGATGAGCAGTAGCCAGAGTGATTCCCCACGCGCCAGCGTCAAGCTGCAAAGAAAACAACGCTGGCGCCATCGTCGTCTTGCCATGCGGCGCAAGCTTGACCCCATAGGCTGCTATGAACTTCTTCATCCAGGCAACGTTGTGGAGGACCTTGTCGCGATAGAGAACTGCCGCCGGTAAACTCAGATCTTCGCGTAAGAGATTCCAGCCCAAACCGGGAAGCGACCGAATTTCATCTCCGGAACTCAGAAGGGCAAGTCCCTTTTGAAATGGGGCGGCACTCGCAATTGGGCTCTCGGCTATTTTGTGGGTTTCGTTGTAACTCATATTCGTGTCCCCTTCGAAGTATTGCAGGTCGGTGTCCAATGCGGCCGGAGGGGTGGCAAAAATTACTTCTCTCGAAAGCTAAGACTGACAAAGAAGCCGCAGTTTTCAGGCAGACTTGGTCTCAAGGAGAATCGTGCCATAGAATGCCGTTACGCAAGCGCGGCTGCACGGGAACGGAATCTCAGCAAAAAGGTTATGCGTACCCACGATCGCTGAATTTCAGGAAAACAAGAATGCCGAACTGTGACACTCTGATCCAGAATGCCCGAGTCATCGACGGGAGTGGCGCGGATCCGTTCATCGCCGACGTCGTACTCCAGAACGGTTCTATCGCCACAGTGGGCGATGCTAGCGACTGGAAACCGGCAAAAATCGTGGATGCCGGCGGGCTCACGCTCTGTCCGGGTTTCATCGACACTCACACGCATGATGACGCGAGTGTGATCCGTACTCCTGCAATGTTGCCCAAGCTGACGCAGGGCGTCACCACCGTCATCGTAGGAAATTGCGGAATCAGCGTGGCCCCAGTTCTGCTGAAAGGCGACCCTCCGGATCCCATGAACCTCTTGGGCGAAGCAGAGTCGTTTCGCTATCCAACGTTTGCAGCCTATACCGCGGCGGTTACGTCCGCTGCACCCGCTGTCAATGTAGCGGCTTTTGTCGGCCACACCGCGCTGCGCAGCAACCACATGGACCGGCTGGATCGTGCCGCGAACAAGCAGGAAGTCTTGGCCATGCGTGCACAGCTAAGCGAGGCGCTCGACAATGGCGCACTTGGGTTGAGCACGGGACTGGCCTATCTGTCCGCAGCATCAGCACCGGTCGATGAAGTCTTGGCACTGACCGAACTCCTACAGAACGCTGGCGGCATGTATGCCACACATATGCGAACCGAAGCTGCCGCCATCCTCGACGCAATGGAAGAAGCGTTCCAAGTGGGACGGCACAGTGCCGTCCCTGTAGTGATCTCTCACCTGAAATGTGCCGGCGTGGATAACTGGGGAAGGAGCGATGAAGTCTTAAGGCGGCTTGATTCCGCACGCGAAGCCCAACAGGTGAGCTGCGACTGCTACCCATACGCGGCCAGTTCCACGACGTTAGACATCCGCCAAGTCGATCCGCGCGTCAAGGTGACAATCACATGGTCGAAGTCCTACCCCGCCCTCGCGGGGCAAGCGCTCTCGGAGATTGCTGCGGGCTGGGGGATATCGCAGGAGGATGCCGCCCGCAGATTGCAGCCTGCGGGCGCCATCTACCATGGGATGTCGGAAGATGATGTGCGGCGCATTCTGCGGCACCCGGCCACGATGATCGGTTCCGATGGCCTGCCGAACGACGCAAAACCTCATCCCAGGCTTTGGGGAACTTTTCCGCGCGTCCTTGGCCACTATTGCAGGGACGAAGGATTATTTTCCCTGCCCCAGGCAGTTCATAAGATGACAGGCGCACCGGCACAGAACTTCGGGCTCTTGAACCGCGGCCTGGTGCGAGAAGGATACGCCGCCGATCTAGTGTTGTTCGACCCGGAGACGGTGCGCGATCGCGCCACTTTCGAAATGCCGGAAGTGCCCGCCGACGGAATCGAACAAATCTGGGTCAACGGAGTTCTCTCGTTCAGCACACGGGAGGCAACCGGAGAGCGCGCAGGCCGATTTCTGTGCCGTCAAGTCAGCTCAGTCAGTCAGACGCGACTCGAAGCGCCTCTCAGCGAATCTTTGAGGAGCGTCGACCGAAAGCAATAGCGACAGGAGGCAAATGAGCATAAAGCGGTACGGTACAGAAGGCGGCAAGGGATCAGGAGGGCAGCATCTTCCTTTCGCACGTGC
The DNA here is from genome assembly GCA_036500845.1 of Acidobacteriaceae bacterium. Lineage (GTDB taxonomy): Bacteria > Acidobacteriota > Terriglobia > Terriglobales > Acidobacteriaceae > PALSA-350. The sequence goes on along the minus strand of DASYBJ010000434.1, from coordinate 4,282 downwards.
GGTCGAGGCTGACGGTTGGCTGTACGTGTCAGGGCAGGTTCCCATGCTTGATGGTGAAATCATCCCGGGCGGTATCACAACCCAAGCGCACCAGGCGATCCGTAATCTGATGGGGATTCTTCATGAGGCGGGCTACGGCGTCGAACATGTGGTCCGCTGCGGGGTTTGGCTCGATGATCCTAGGGACTTTCCTTCCTTCAACGCTGTATTCCGCGAGTATTTCGGCGAGCATCCGCCGGCACGCGCTTGCGTCGTTTCCAGCATGGTTGTGGCATGTAGGGTGGAGATTGATTGCGTGGCTTACAAGCAGCCTCAGCAGTGACCTCATCGATATTTCGCCCCTGACATTTTTCGCGTGAAAGAATGGCTGTCGTGATCGACAGCCATTCGCTTTTTCTACTCATTGACGCTTGCGCCGCCGTTGTCGCGCTCATTTTGCTCATTGCGGTCTTCCGGATTAACCCGTTCATCGTCATCTTCATAACTTCGTTGGGTCTGGCGTTGGCAACGCGAATGCCTTTGGCGATGACCGTGAAATCTTTCGAGACAGGGGTCGGCAATACGCTCGGCCATATCGCAATCGTGATTGGCTTGGGAACGATGCTTGGGAAGATGCTGGCTGAGTCGGGAGGAGCCGACCGCATCGCTGAAACTCTGATCAGATGGTTCGGTCAGAAGCGTGTGCCCTGGGCCATGATGTTGGCTGGCCTTATCATCGGCCTTCCAGTTTTTTTTGAAGTCGGATTCGTATTACTCATCCCCCTGGCATTTACGGTTGCTAGACGGACGGGCAAGTCGCTGGTGCTGGTCGCACTCCCGATGGTGGCCGGACTTTCCGTCGTGCATGGCCTCGTACCGCCACATCCGGCCGCCCTGATTGCTGTAACCGCATACAACGCCGACATCGGCCGAACAATCGGCTACGCGCTCCTCGTTGGCATTCCCGTGGCAGTATTGGCCGGCCCGGTTTACGCGAAGTGGATTGCGCCGAGGATTGTGCTTCGTGCGCGCAATCCTATAGCAGAACAGTTCGTCGAGCATGACCCCGCTCGGAACTTGCCTAGCTTCGGAATCAGTTTAGCGGCGATCTTGTTACCGGTCGTCCTCATGATGGTCGGCAGTTGGGCGGATGTCTTCTCATCTCACGGGAGCGCAATCAATGAGACCCTGCGCTTCCTCGGAAATGCGGATATAGCACTCTTGGCTGCGGTCATCTTCAGCTTCGTCACTCTTGGAACGCTGCGGGGTTTCGATCGCGAGACTATTTTGAGGTTTTCCAATGAGTGCCTTGCGCCTACGGCGAACATTACCTTGCTGGTCGGTGCCGGTGGGGGATTTGGACGCATCCTCCAGGACAGCCAGGTCGCGAACGTCATTATCACTCTCGCGCTTCACGCACATGTTTCAATTCTGGTGCTGGGTTGGATCGTAGCTGCGCTCATCCGAATCGCGGTCGGCTCCTCAACAGTTGCAATGGCGACTGCCGCGGGAATCGTAGCGCCGATCGCACTCCATGTTCCGCATGTGAATCCCGAACTGCTGGCTCTTACCACTGGCGCCGGAGCTCTGGGCTTTTCTCACGTAAACGACGGAGGCTTCTGGCTGGTGAAGGAGTATTTCGACATGAGCGTGGCACAGACGATCAGGACATGGACAGTATCTGAAACCATCATCGCCTTTGCAGGACTAGGGCTTGCGCTGGCGCTTTCTTTTGCGTGAACAGAGATTCCATGCGATCTGCTGTTCCTTTTGCTCGCGCTGATACGAAAGTCGGCGGTGTTTCACCATAGCGACGGAATCCCTGTTAGCTAAGCAACTAACAATGCTGCCGCATTGGCAGTTGGGTTGATTTCTTCTCACCGCAGGGCAGCGCGGCGGACGAAATCCTGCGCTTCCTGGAATGCGGACATTGCTGTTGCTGCTTATTGCCGGCTTTTCAGAGTGGGGTCTGCTGCCTCCAGGCTGCGAGGCTTCATCGCGCCTACTTTTAAGACGGTCATTGCGCCGTCGGTGACGACTGCATCTCCGGTTGCATTGCCTGCCTTATGCGGAGCCGAAGGCCGCGGGATATCGGCATAGCCCACGGCTGTCCCGGCAAACAGAAGATCGGTTTCCACCCAATCCCGTTCACGATCGATATGCGGATCGATCCGGTGGGACCACTTCGTCTTCATCCGGGAATTGGCAACTCCGATGTCATGGGTCGCGGCGCCGACCCAGACGGGCCGGCCTTCATAGAGGCCTTCGAGCTTCCAGATCCGTATGTGGTGCCGCTTGGCGAAGGTGTTGAGCGACTTCTGGAAGACGAGATCGGGCGGGCGGCCCTCGAGCGTCAAGAGCGAGACCGGACCTTCACTGTAACCGGTGTTGCGGATAGTCGCCTGCACCGTTTTCAAGGCGGAGCCCACACCGAGACCTGCGGCTTCAAACCAGCCGGCCTCGCTAAAGGCGACAGCAAGTTCTTCTTCCGTGCCAATGAACATCAGATTCGTAAGATCGGACGGCTTGTTGTCCGGGGTTTTTGTTCGCAGCGGCGCAGCTAGGACTATCGCCGTCAACTTCGGGTCCTGTTCCATCTTGGGCCAACCCGGCCACGACTCCTTCTCTTTCAACATCGACGGGCGCACGATTTGAATCTGTAAGTCTGTCCCTTCTGGAAAGAGAACCTCCCGGCGGATGGACAGACCGTAAACCGTCTGGATGCCCTTGATGGCGTAGCCCGCGACCGGATTGACTGCGCTCAGTCCCGCCATGGCTATCGAGACTTTGGTCGAGGCATGAGGTTGGACAATGCCCTGAATCTCGTTATTGCTGATCGTCTCCCGGGCATTGTCAACATCGATGACATGGGCGTAGAGCGGAGAAACAGTACTGTTCCGGTTCACGATGTTCGAGAAGTCCAGCACGATCCGCGGCCGCGAATACTTGTCAGGAGCTTTCTGCGCAAACAGGATTGTGCCGTTCACTTGAGTGCCAGGAGCAACGACCAATTCGCCTTTGGTACATGCGACGTCCTCCCCGTTCTTGCAAAGCGGATACGTTACAGTCGCGGTAATCGGGTCCCCAGTGCGGGATTGGTCGCTGTAGACAGCACCGTTCAGCCGCACACTCAGAGTCTGCCCAGGTAGAAGGTCGGCCCGCTTGATTAGCGCAATACCGGTCTCTTGTGCAGGCGGAGGTCCAAGAGAGGCTTGCTGATAAAAATGGAAGAACGCTGCCAAGAAGCCGCTGGTGGCACCATGCTCGATCATCAGCGTCTGCATCTCGAAATTCGGCGAGTAAAGCAAATAGTCCAGCGCGGTATCGTTGTAGGCATCCTCCTTGTTGAGGTCCACACCCTTCGCAATGAGCTGGTCCGCGATCTCTTCATACGCCACGATGATTTTGGAGTTCGTGTTATAGCTGGAGCCGAAGACCGCCCAATGCAACGCCGTTCTTCCGCGTTCGTCAGTCGCCTTCACATCCGTTCCGTTCTCTAGCAGTCTCTTTGCTTCGTCTAGCTTGTCCAGGATCGCCTGCTTTTTGGTTTCTCGCGTCGCCTTATAAAGAACCTGGATCAGAGGGGAGCTTCGCGACACATCGATTTGTAACGCGGCAGGAGCGAGTTCTTCTTCTTCGGCTGGCCCCGCCGGCGATGAGCTTTCTTGTTGACTGTTCGGGTCGGAGGCACTCCCAGTCTGTGATGGGATAACGCCAGGCACAGCGGAGGGGGAACCGTGCGCGAAGGCGCTCCCTGCGAGAATGGAAACCAGCAATACGCGAAGCTGAAACCTAGGCATGTGCGGCATCGAGGCGAAGCTCCATTCCTGAATGGTTCCCGCTCCTTCACTTCGTCGGCTCAGGAACTGCACGAGCCCCGATCAGAATAGGAACGAAATTCTAACGTTACGGTGCGGTTTTCAGCGAGACCTTGACGACACTTGCTTTGTGTTCCTTACCGTCATCACCCGCCAAATAGACTTTGCCCTTTTCGACGGCAAATTTAATCTGTTCACCCACGTTGGCGCTGGCCGGCTTCGACCAAGGGAAAAGCAGCCGTTCACGTGCCACGTAGACCTTTTTGCCGTCGTCAATTGTGTAGTTCTGATATGTGTCGTAATCCTGTGTCGTCGTGGACGTGGAATTGACAGAATAGTCCTGTTTATTTCCTTTGTTGTTGATAGCACCATCGCTCGTGGTGTTCTTAGTGGTTCCTGAGGGAACCTTTGTCTGTTCGGTTTCAACCAGCATTCCGGTGTGCCAATCGCGGGACGCTCTCTGCCCCTGCGCAAAATTGGAGGCG
>DASYBJ010000433.1:0-10283 GCA_036500845.1 Acidobacteriaceae bacterium | reverse complement strand
GATCATTACGCGGACGAGCATCTGACAGCGAGGGAAATCGAGGTCCTTCGCTTGATTGCTGCAGGAAATGCCAACAAACTGGTCGCCGATCGCCTGTCGATCACAGAGGAAACAGTCAAAGGTCACGTTAAAAGCATTCTCTTGAAGCTCGAGGCAAAGGACCGAACCCATGCGGTCACTATCGCTCTGAGGCGTTGAATCATCGTGTTGTAGTCCCCTCCAAAGAGGTGTCTCTTTACACCTAGATTTGGGATTTCGAATCAGGTTAGGGATGTCCTAATCTCCCAACGAGGGTTTCTTTGCAACGGCTATTTTCCATGTTTCCTAGCGGCTGGCCGGGGAGAGGGCTTCTGCTCTTGCGAGCAGTGTCAGGGGTGCTCTTGGTCCACGATGGGGCCGCGAAACTATCAGCCGCACCTCAGTTCGGAGAAATCGCTCAACAGTTGATTGCAGTCTGCACGGGCGCGATCCTTCTCGCCGGTTGGTGTACTCCGATGGCAGGTTTGATGGTTCTGATCGACGAGCTGTGGATTGGTCTCTCGGGAGGGGGCCAGTTGCGGGCCTCGATCGCGCTAGCCAGCATGGGCGCAGCCCTAGCAATGCTTGGACCAGGCGTATGGTCTATCGATGCTCGGCTCTTCGGAAGAAAGCGGATTGATATGCGGCAGCGTTAGATACCCTGAATCCCAAGCCCTACTTACGGCAACTGGTGACCCTGCTGCTGACCCGCGCCAACCTCTTAGGCTGTGCTGATGAGTGATCGTCACTTGGTGCCTGACAATAGGGATATGTCGGGAATCTGCGGCCTCTCTGTCGGGATTTCGTCCGATGTTTGTAGTGCTCTTCACAGGCACCAAGACATCTCTGGAATGAAACCCCTTTTATTCAGCTATGTCGCAGATTGTTCTCTTTGCGGTATCTATGGCCACTGAAATGCTCTTAACCTATCGAAGGAGAAAACAATGTCCAATGAAATCAATAATCCAGATACCGCGGATCAACAAGCTGATTCCGGCGCCCCCAAAACTACCAAAGAAACAAAAGTAGACCGCATTGCCAACGAAGTTGCGAGCCGAGCCGTAAAGAGGCAACAGCGTTACGACAAGGAGCACAACATCTTTACAAAATAGCGGTGAATCGGTGATCTGCCCGGTTCTCTCACCCAGTCATAACCGGAAATCCTCGATGTTACATTGAATTTGGAGAATATCTCGCAGTTGCTGTCGGGGCTATGCTGCTGTGGGGCGCGTTTTGCTCTCCGCAGCAGCATAGCCTGTTCTTTGTCTGAATTCTTCAGGGTTATCGGAAGGCGCAGGGATCCGCTATGTTCCCACTGCCGACTTGCCAAGTGTCGCATGGATTCCAGTTGAAGATTCAGAGTGGGCCAATAAGAACCCTATAAGCGATGCCGGGCGGGTCCGTAAGGCTGATGAAAGAGAAGTCCAGGAACATTGTCAGCAGTTCCTCTCACTGATGGTCTGTCGGCGATGCGCGAAGCGCCATGTAGTGAGCTCGCCTCTCCTTGTTCAACTCATCGGCCGTTCGTCTTAGCTGGCTACCAGTTGCGGTCCGTTTGGAACTCGAGCCAGCGAAAGACCACTGCCCTTGCTCGAGATTCCCAGTTTTTGCATTCGACTGATGAGCGTGGTCCGTGGCAGGCCGAGGCGAGCTGCTGCACCGTCGCGTCCGCCGACGATCCAATTAGTTTGTTTTAGAGTTCCTAGGATGTGTGCGCGTTCCGCGTCGGTCATTGTCTGGGGCGATGCTGACACAGCCGGTTGCATTAGAAGCTTGAGCTCGCTGATTCGTGGAGACAAAACCCGACCCTCCGTCATAATCGCGGAGCGCTCGATGAAATTCTGCAGCTCTCGTATGTTGCCCGGCCAATCATGACTTTTTAGGATTTCCATAACACCGTCGGGAACCTGATCGATAGACTTGCCCATCTGGCGCGAGAATCTTTGCACAAAGTAGTCTACGAGCAACGGAATATCCTCTTTCCGTTCGCGCAGTGATGGAAGACTAATCGGGAAAACACTGAGACGATAGTAGAGATCTGCACGGAAAGTTTTTTCCTCCACCATCCGGGAAAGATCTTGATTGGTAGCTGCAATTACTCGTACGTCGGCGCGCAACGTGCGCGTGCTTCCCAGCCGTTCGTATTGCTGCTCCTGGAGCACCCGCAAGAGTTTCGGTTGAAGCTCCAAGGGAAGGTCGCCGATTTCGTCCAGAAACAATGTTCCCCCATGCGCAGCTTGAAAACGTCCGATGGTCTGCGCAACGGCGCCGGTGAAAGCACCTCTTTCATGCCCGAAGAGTTCACTTTCAAGTAAGGCGCCGGGAATTGCCGCGCAGTTGAGGCCCACGAAGGGCCCCGTCTGACGCGAACTGGATTCATGAATCGCATGAGCGATCACTTCCTTACCCGTCCCTGTCTCACCTTGAAGCAGAACAGAGCAGTCTGTCTGGGCTACGACTCGTATATCATCGAGCACAGCTTTGAATCTCACACTGGAACCAATCAAGTCTACAATCGCCATAATTTCACCCTCTTGCGTTACAGAGTATTCACTTTTTCTCCGGACGATTTGTCCAGAGCTAACCTGGTGGCACGAAGCAATTCCAAGGCGTCAAATGGTTTGCGAATGAAAAACGCGGCCCCCTCTGCGAGGGCGCGTTGTTCTACATCATCGTCGTGGTGACCTGTGATAAAGATGACAGGCAGTTCGGGTCGTGCGAGCCGGACGCGGCGTTGTAAGTCGAGACCGTCCATTCCCGGCATACGGACGTCTGTAATCAAACAGTCCGTTCCTGCTAGATGGTCTCCTCGCAGGAGATCCTCTGCGAGAGAAAACACCAGTGCGGTCAACCCAGCGGATTCGATCAGGCTTTCCAGAGATTCTCGAACTCTGGGATCATCGTCAACGACAGCTACGGTGGGTTTGACTATACCGTCCATCACGAAACCGACTCCTACATCCACATTCCCATCGTAGCGGGAACATTGTCGGCTCGCTATTATGTCTTTATATTGCTGGCTACTATGCCTTTATATAAGACGCTGCTCTTCTCAGGAGGTTCCAAGTTGTCCGGCCAGTGTGACCAACTCGAGTAACGATGAGGCAACCATGTTTCTCATGGCTGCCCCCGCTGAATTTGGATAGTGATCTCGATGTGCCCAGTTCCACCGCTTTTGCCTATCGAGCAGCCCAGCCAATAAGAACGGGAAGACCTCTTCCTCGCGAGGCGTTAGAACGCTAGGCGAGCACTGGATGGCGCCTCGCTTAGGCCGATAACGATTATCCAGAACGTAAATGATCGAGTCGTCGTGTTTCACGCGGCCACATTCGATCGAAGCGGCAATGTAAAGAAAAACGTCGTTCCTGGCCCTTGGGACGGAGTCGTCCCGAGTCGGCCTCCGTGCGCTTCGACGATCGAACGACAGATCGATAATCCCATCCCCATCCCTTTCTCCTTGGTGGTATAGAAAGCCTCGAAGGCTTTTTCCGAATTCGGTAAGCCGGTGCCGTAATCCCGAATCTCCACAAGGATTGCATTTGAATCCTGCAATTTAGAGCGAATCAGAAGCTTTTTGGGACGATCCGTCACGGTTTCCATTGCTTCAATTCCATTAACGAGTAGATTGAAAATTAGCTGTTGCAGTTGCACTCGATCGCCTAGCGTCGGGGGAAGCTTCTTTTCCAAATCGGTTTCGACGGCGATTCGCTTTCCAACAGTCTCCTTGTGGATCAGGCGAAGCACTTCATCGATGACTTCATTAAGACTCAAGTTGACCTTGTCGAGAGCAGTCTTCTTAAACAAAGCGCGTATGTGGCGCACTACCTCACCGGCATCCTTACCATCGCGGACGATCCTCTCCGCCGCCACTCTTGCGTTGGTCACATTCGGCGCCTCTCCGGAGAGCCATTGCATGCAAGCTTGGCCATTCGCGACTACCGCGCTCAGGGGCTGACTGAGTTCATGGGCAATGGACGCGGCTAGCTCGGCCACAGTTGCGAAGCGTGTTGCACGCGAAAGTCGTGCTTGAGTTCTGCTCAAAGCTTCTTCGATACGCCTCTTAGTCTCGATCAGTTGGCTCGACGTAAGGGCCGCTATAAAAAACACACCGAATCGCAAATAGGATGACGGAGCGCTCGATAGCGAGAGCGCAGACGGAAGCAGGAAAAAGTCGAAGCCAATCGCGGAGAGTCCAACCGCCAGAAGGCCAGGACCCCTGCCTCCAAAAAGACCGCTGACCATAATGGCAAGGAGGAAACCTGAGGATTCAGCCTTCAGAGGACGCGTAATAATCAGGGCAATTCCACAGGCGATCACCGCGACTCCATAACGGCGTAGCTTAGAGACGCTATTCATTGACAAAATACTCCGATACACACTGCATATGCTCTGCTTTTACTGGATAGCACTGCAGTAAGCCAATGCGCAGAGACCCCTATCAATTCAGTCCGACAGGTCGCGCTGAGAGGATTCGATTCTCAGCGCGAGCCCCGCAGCTCTTATGTGGTTGAATGTGGTTTACCCAGCCTGTGCTTTCTCATCGGTGCTTTCTCTGCGGCCATTCGATAAGTGTGAAATGGTGCGTAAGGGATGTGTAGCAGAGCGTCAACGGAGCACCGCGGCTATTCTGACCGTGACACTCCCATGGACGAAAGTGGCCTGTGGTTTAGCTGACGGTAGAGGCGCGGGAACCTGCGCTCCAGCAGGACTTTCGCCGTCTCCGAAATCACCATTATGAGAGGCAAAGCCACTCCGATCGTGGCAAAGATCATATGAAAAACCAACGATATTGCCATTTGCGAGCGAGCCGGAAAGATATTATTCATAGATACCAATCTCCCGGGAGCCTACACAACCAGGGGTTTATTCTCCGATAGCGTGGCGCTTACCTAGATGCGTGGCGGACAAATATAAAGCAGCTCAGTTACGGCCCCGATTCGCTTTCGGTCCCGACGGTCTGTTTGCGGATGTAGCGCATTCCCGAATAGCCGCCGTCCGAACAATACCGGCCATCAACGGAATGGCGCCCGCTACAAACAGTGCAATTGAGGAGCCAAACAACTCGGCTCGTCTGGGGGTGGCCATTTCTTACGTTCCATCGCAGGGAAGTCGAAATACCGACGACCTGTGCCATCCGCTCGTCACACCCACTCATCAGGATTGGCATCGCAGATACCTTTAGCAAGAGGAGGCATTCAGGACGTAGCGTCGTTTGAAGCCAGCCCAGTGGCAGCCGCGCCGCAAATGCTGTCCAGCATTCAGCGGTTGCGAGCTGAGAGTATCTTTCTCCGGCCTTGCCGAACGCGAGACAAGTTGGAAGCGAGCATCGAACCGCTGCTTGATATCGAGAGCCTGGGCGGGTTCATCTGAGCGCGGCGGGCGGACGTGGGGTCGTGTGGCATCGCTAGTGCGCTGTTGCCGCGAATTCGTTACCACGCCATAAAGTTACGAATTATTCAGTATCCTGACACGGGCGGATCAAGCTCCACATGCAGATTGCTTCGGTTCCTCGCGAAGCCAGCGCGCATGAGTGACTCCGAACGGATCCTTCCCGGGAAGGGTCAACGATCATTGGGGTTGGAGCACGGCGACGTGCTGATACTGCTGAAAGAGAGTTCTTGTTCTAGGACGTGATCTCGAACGTGAATCGCCAATCAGATCACATCTCGACCGCTCTGGTGATGTTCTAGCAAACAGGTCATTCATCTCTGACTGCTGCACATGAGCGGCCGCCACGCGTCGCACAACGTATCGCGACAAAAGCGATCTGTCGAAATCTTCCGGACCGTGTCGACATGTCGACTGGCACTTCTGAGGGTCTTTCGCGCAAGCCGGAGCGGTCCGGAATAACCCTTTAAGATTCAAATACATCGCAGGATGTTCATCTGCAGAGGCTCTGGCATTCCAAATGCTCTTTGGCTATTGAGAAACGGGTCCGGTATAAACGCCGTTTGTCATCGGTCGAAGAGCTAGGAACCTATTCACGGATTGGTTGATTAGCGCCGAAGTCTCCAGTGCCACACGCGGAATGGAGTAATCAGGGGTAATCAGGTCGGTTCGAAGCTCTTGTTGCGGGACTCATGCTCGCGACGTAGGGTACGCGCTCCATTTCTGAACGGATCAAATTGATCGCCCGATGCGACGGGGCCAACTAGCACAAGGAGCTCGCTTTTCACATGTGGATTGTCAAAGTTGCTCTCGACCGGCCCTACACATTCATCATCCTGGCGCTACTCATACTCCTGCTTAGCCCGGTCATTATCCTGCGCACTCCGGTGGATATCTTTCCAAATATCAATATCCCCGTAGTGGCTATCTCATGGACTTATGCGGGCTTGAATCCGGAGGAGTTTGAGGGCCGGGTTACTCTGCCCTATGAAAAAGTTCTAACCACGCTGGTCGACAATATTAACCATATTGAATCCACAACCTACAACGGCGTGGATGTCGTCAAGGTCTACCTGCAGCCCGGGGCAAGTCTTGACACTGCGAACGCCCAGGTCACCGCGGCCTCGCAGTTTATTCTCAGGCAACTTCCGCCAGGAGCTCAGCCACCAGAGATCATTAACTTCAGCGCTTCGAGTGTACCTATTTTGCAGCTTGGGATCTCTGGGAAAGGGCTTAACGAGCAGCAGTTGAACGACTACAGTTTGAACTTCATTCGTCCGCAGTTAATCACCGTGCCGGGCTCCGTTATTCCTTCTCCCTACGGCGGCAAACAGCGTCAGATCATGGTCAACATGGACCAGCGCTTAATGCAGGCCAAGGAAATCTCCCCGAGCGATGTCCTGGGAGCAATGACGGCGCAAAGTGCGGTACTGCCCTCAGGCACGGCGAAGATCGGGCAAAGCGAATACGACATTCTCAACAATGTAGCTCCGCGCACGATTGAGGAACTGAACAACGTGCCCATCAAGCAGATAGACGGAGCAATGATCTACATGCACGATGTTGCCACCGTAAGCGATGGCTTTCAGGTGCAGACCAACATCGTTCGCCAGGATGGCCATCGTGGTGTGCTTATTTCTATCCTCAAGGCGGGCAACGCTTCGACCCTGAATGTCGTTAAGGGTGTGCGTGCCATGTTGCCATTTATCGCGACAATCGTCCCGTCGCAACTTCGCATGGTTCCCCTTTCAGATCAATCGATCTTCGTTCGCGCGGCAGTCACCGGAGTCCTCCGCGAAACCGTTATCGCCGCAGCTCTGACGGCACTCATGATCCTGCTCTTTCTGGGAAGCTGGCGAAGTACGATCATCATCGCCATTTCGATTCCATTGTCGATCCTCAGTTCGGTGATCATCCTGAGCTTGTTGGGAGAGACGATCAACACCATGACGCTCGGTGGCCTCGCATTGGCCGTCGGCATCCTGGTAGATGATGCCACAGTAACGATTGAGAATATTGAGCGGTTTCGCGAGGAAGGGCACGGCCAACGTGAGGCGATCCTCGATGGCGCGGCCCAGATTGCGGTGCCCGCCCTTGTCTCGACACTCTGCATCTGTATTGTCTTCCTTCCGATGTTTTTTCTCAGCGGGGTCGCCCGCTATCTCTTTGTTCCCCTCGCCGAGGCGGTGGTCTTTGCGATGCTTGCCTCCTACATCCTCTCCCGTACTCTGGTACCCACATTGGCAATGTATCTCCTGAGGGATCACAATCGTGGCGCCTCAAGGAATGTCTTTAGCCGTTTTCAACATGGATTTGAGCGCGGATTTGAACGCGTGCGTCACGGCTATCATCTATTGCTGTCCAGGCTTGTTCTTGCTCGTCGTAGTTTTGTGCCGCTCTTCCTTTTTGGTTGCCTTTCGGCATTTATGTTGGTGCCGTGGCTTGGTCAGGATTTCTTCCCGAGCACGGATGGAGGCAACTTCATTTTGCATGTTCGCGGGAAGACGGGACTGCGCATCGAGGAGACAGCCCGTCTATGTGACTTGGTCGAGCAATCCATTCGTCAGGAGATCCCCGCCAGTGAACTCGACAACATCCTTGACAACATTGGCCTGCCCTACAGCGGTATGAACACAATGCACCTCACCTCAGGCATAATCGGCGCGAGCGATGCCGATGTGATGGTGACACTGAAGCAGCATCACCATCCTACCGCGAACTATGTGCGGGATTTACGCGCCCGGCTGCCACGGGAGTTTCCCAATGCGACTTTCTATTTTCTACCTGCCGATATCACAACGCAGATCTTGAACTTTGGGCTACCCGCGCCGATTGACGTTCAGTTCCGTGGAAACGATGTCAGGACGAGCGCGAAGCTGGCCGCGGATCTAGCAGCTCAATTGCGCCAGGTTCCTGGTCTGGTGGACCTTCGCGTACAACAGCCGATGGATTATCCGACATACCGAGTCGATATCGACCGAACCAAAGCTCAGCAGGGCGGATATACGCCGCGCGACGTGGGCCAAAGCATGCTCAATACTCTCAGCGGCAGCTTTCAGATTACTCCAATGTTCTTTTTGAACTGGAAGAACGGCGTCGACTATCAGATGGCCGCGCAAACACCTCAATACAGGATGCAATCCATACAGGATCTGCAAAATATCCCGATCGCTATACCAGGCAACACGAACCCCGAAATCCTTGCTGATGTGGCGTCAATTCACCGTGGAGATGAGATGGCAATGATCTCCGAGTACAACATGCGTCGCATCGTCGATATCTACGGCGCGGTGCAGGGGCGCGACCTGGGAGGAGTCAGCAGTGATGTCGGGCGGATTGTGAATGCCTTTAAAAAGAACCTGCCAAGGGGAACCTCCATTGTGATTTTAGGGCAGGTAGACACGATGCGTAGCTCCTACGTTTCTCTTCTGGGTGGTCTGGTCTTTTCGATCGTGCTTGTGTACATGCTGATCGTGGTCAACTTCCAGTCGTGGCTGGACCCGTTCATTATCATCACTGCCTTGCCTGCGGCGCTCGCCGGCATCGTCCTGTTTCTTTTCTATACGCACACAACGCTCAGCGTTCCCGCTCTCATGGGGGCCATTATGTGCATGGGAGTGGCCACGGCAAACAGCATTCTCGTGGTCTCCTTTGCCAAGATCCGTTACACGGAGCATCAGGATGCTGTGCTAGCAGCGATCGAGGCAGGACTGACTCGCTTTCGCCCCGTCTGCATGACTGCTTTGGCCATGATTATCGGCATGATTCCAATGGCTCTCGGCCTGGGGGATGGTGGGGAACAGAATGCGCCGTTAGGACGCGCCGTGATCGGCGGCCTCATGTTTGCCACCGTAGCGACGCTTGTCTTTGTCCCGTCGGTATTTGCCCTCTTACACGGACGCAAGTCGGGAGGCACACAACCGCTTGCCGCCAGAAGCGAGATTGAGCCACTACACGCCTGAAAGGGAGCGAAGCCTTATGGAAACCCCTGAACCACCGCAGAATGCTGAAACCAATGCCGAGAGTGCGTCCCCCAGCAGTGAGGGCAGGCGTGGCTTTGGTCGCGCAGCAGTCATTGTCGCCGTAGGGATCGCCGCTTTCATCGGGATACTGACCTTTGAAGGTATCCATACCAGATCGGTCGCGAAGGCCGCACTTACACACAAGACACGAGAAAACGCAATTCCATCGGTAGCGGTTGTTCATCCTTCCCTGGGCGCTAGCTCATCGGAGGTCATCCTGCCAGCCAGCGTTCAAGGCTTTATCGATAGTCCCATCTACGCGCGCACAAGCGGTTATCTCCTTCACTGGTATTTCGATATCGGGACACATGTGAAGAAGGGTGAGTTACTCGCCGAGATCCAAACCCCTGAGCTCGATCAGCAGGTACAACAGGCAGAGTCTGACCTCGCCACCGCTAAGGCGAATTATCAATTGGCAGAGATCACGGCCAACCGCTGGCAGAAGCTACTCTTGAAAAACGCCGTTTCGAAGCAGGAGACGGACCAGGCCACGAGTGAATTAAATGCCCGGCGGGCTACGCTGTCCGCACAGCAAGCGAACGTCCGGCGCTTGCAGCAGATGCAGAGCTTCGAGAAAATCTGTGCTCCGTTCGATGGGGTCATCACGGCCAGAAATACTGATATTGGCGATCTGATTCAAGCCGGAGAGAATACCACTCCGCAGGAGCTGTTTCACCTCAGTGCCATCAATCGCCTGCGTGTATTCGTTCCCGTGCCTGAGGTCGATCAAAGCGCTCTGAGATCTGTAAAGAGCGTGAGCATTTCTTCCGACGCTTACCCCCGGCAAGGCTTCACGGGAACAATCGCAAGGAGCTCGGACGCTATCGATCCGCTGTCACGCACACTGAGAGTCGA
>DASYBJ010000432.1:0-5188 GCA_036500845.1 Acidobacteriaceae bacterium | reverse complement strand
TCTAAATACAAGCCCACTGCGTGTCGCTGATAGGGATCGTTCACGTCCGCGAGTGCGCGTATTGCGGAGTCAATCTGTTCGGGTGTGAATCCGGCTTGCTTGGCAAACGTGACAAGTGTTTCTTTTCGTTTCTGCTCGGGCGGAAGGAGTGATGGCGCTTCGCTTTTCTGAACTATCGCTAGCGCCCAAGAAGAAACAACCCTGGGATCGCGCAAGGCCCAATTGTCTCCCGGAACCCCGAGGACGACCTGGATAAAACCTGATGACCTTGGGACAATCGCCCCGCCCTGCCACGGGGCGACAATCCGCATGGTGTGTACCGGAGCGCGGACGAGTGAAAGCTGCAGCTCGTCACCCGGCTGCAAGCTGGAAGGCACTACGATCCGTGTCTTACCGGAAATATCCGTGGGCGGGCTGGTGGAACCTCCACCCTTTGTACTCAAAATTGTTCCGCTAATCGGCTTGTCATGATAGTCCGAGACATAGATCGCAACTGACTGCGACACAGCCGGGACGCAATGGCCGGCGAGCAACATTCCAATCATCCACAGAAGAAAGGAGAAAGGGCGCGACATTCAGTGATCCCTCATACCAATCGGATTTGCAGAAGCGACCGAATGGTACAAACAATTTCCCCTTAGGCTCGACAAGATTCCAATGAGCCTCTCCTCGGGGCATCTCCGCATTGATTCTCCCTTCCGCCGCAGCGCAATTCCTGCTCGGCCGAGAAAGGGCCGGTAGTTACGGACGGATACTTGGTGGATCCACCCTGCATTCAGGCTGCTGCGTCGAAGGTGCTGCCTGGCCCCGCGCGCACTTCAGGAAAAGCGATGGCACTCGCCTCACCTTTTGCGCACACCCGTCGATAAGAGAGTCACTGCCATTTGGCGGAAGAGCTTCGATCCTAATTTCGGTTCTTGAGCGGTCCGAGATGGGGTCGGGGGCTGATCCCGGGGGTGCGTGTTGTTCGAAAGCAAGAGAGATACTGAACCATTCACGAAAGACTTGAGGGTAGCATTCCTGTTGATCGCGATCGCCCTCGGCTTGACGGCCGCGTGTTATGCGCAGAAAGCACGGGAGTATCCGGTCGCCTATGACGCGAACGCAGAGGGAGGCGGGAGCACGATTTCGTCTACGGCTGCGATCCCAGCGATGCGGAGACCGTTGGCTTTTACTCGCGTCGCTGTCGGGGTGAAGGCGAGCCCGTTGGGATTTGGGTTGGAGATTGCGACTCCGCTTACTTCCCGGCTCGACCTACGCATCGCGGATAACTTCTTCATCCATCGCAATACCTTCACGTACGACGGTGTCGATCTCAATTCAAAGCTCAGTCTCAGTTCCATGCAGGCGGGCATTGATATCTTCCCGTTCCGGCACAGCGGGTGGCACGTTACTCCTGGTGTGCTTTTTCGAAATCGCAATCGCGTGACCGCGAACGCTTTCGTGCCCGGAGGTATGCCGTTTTCGCCCGGGGATGGAGACTATATAAGCTCGCCCGCGGATCCGGTGAACGGTACACTCCGCATCCCACTGGATTCCACAGCGCCTGCCCTCTCCATCGGTATCGGGAGCCTGTTTCCACGTTCTGGACGTCACTGGAGTATTCCGTTTGAAGTAGGCATCGCTTATATCGGACCACCTAAAGTGACGTTGAATCTGGGAGGCAGCGTGTGCGATCCGGCCAGCGGAGTTTGCCAGCCGATTGCGAACGACCCTCAGGCTCAGGCAAACATCGCATTGGAAGCGAAGCAGATCCAGAACGACCTCGCTCCGCTCAAGACTTATCCCATTCTTTCCGTCGGGTTTGCTTATAACTTCGGAACCCGCCACAGGTAGGAAGGCTGGCGGGTCTGCAGAGGTGAGCCGTCGAAGAGCGCAGAAAGGAATTGTCGTGGACGTCAAAGTTCTTAAGACAGTGTGGGTTTGGTTTTTTCGGGTCGCTGCCCTGGTCCTCGCGATCATTCTTTGGAAGCATTTGCCTTGAAGACGGTCTGAAGCGAGTTCGGATTTTTGCCGAACAGTGCAAGCTCCGCTTTGATCTCTGACTTCTCCATCCGTGCTTTTGTGGTTTCCCACCCTACACGCCAAAAGGCGCGGCGCGGAGGATGGGGCACCCTTGAGCTCTGCCGGTACAGGGTGAAAAGCGGGAAACAGAAAAGGGAACGTTTGCGGTCTCCCACTTCTGATGCAGAGTACGCGACAGAAATGGGGCAGCCATGTTCGTGGTGCTTGCCACAGAGCTAAATGCAAACGCGGGTCGACGGGTCAGGCGGGTCGGCTAGAACGCGGAGGTCGATGCTCGCCTTCGTCTTCACTTTTTGTCGTGCTTTATACGTTCCAACTGAGTCAGGCTGCGCTTAGGTTTTGGGAGTCTGCGGAATGGCCAGAGCCGGGTCGAGATGCTTGTGTTTGGATTCGTGCCAGTGTGCGGCCAATCCGACGATGGCTGCCTCATCGAGCAGGCTGGAGACTGCGATGGCGGGACGGCAGTGGGTCAATTCCGCGTGAACGGATGGAAGGAAGAGAACGGCACTTCGAGAGATTCCTCCGCCCAGGACGATGAGATCTGGAGCGAACGCAGGGCTGAGCGTGTCCAGAATGCTTCCGAGGTTGCTGCCAAACTCACGCACGGTCTCTTCCGCGAAGCGGTCGGAGCCGGCACGCAGAGCGATCTCTTTAACGGAAAGCGTGTCACCGGTCAATTCGCGGTATCGGGATTGAATGAATTGCGTCGAGACCGCATTCTCAACAGTGCCCTTCCGCCACGGGAGATCATAGACCTCGCCACCAGGCGGCACGCCCGTTCCCTCTTCGACGATCTTTCCGCCAACGGCGAAGGCCGAGCCGATTCCCGTGCCCAGGGTGATCCCGATCACTCGATGGGCATTCTGCGCGGCGCCCCGGGAGATCTCTCCCAGCAGGAATGCCTGCGCATCGTGCATGAAAGTGATGGCATCGGGCGGAAGATCCAACCGGCGCGACAGCTCCGTTCGAATATCGGCTTGATAAAGAGCCCTGTACTTGTGCTTGAGGAGACTCACGCCGGCGTCATAATCGAACGGCGCCGGGAAGGCGTATGCGACACCCAGGATAGTGGTCAGATCTATTCCGGACTCGATTGCGACTTGCCGGCCCGCGTCTTCGAGGGCGGTCAGAATCGTCGCGGCGGGGGCATCCGGATCCAAGGGAACCGACCGCATGTGAACGATCGTGAAACTCGGCAGATTGACGATTGCGGTCATCACGTGGCTTCCACCTACGTCGCACGCCAAAACGCGTGAAGTGGCCGCGTTCATGAACCGAATCTTTCAGAAGAAACCATGTGGACCTTACGCGAGAGAAGCATGTTTTCCCATCATAATAGGCGCCCAGGTGCCTCGTTTGATGAACGCTCATCCAACCGCATATCGGGAGCGGATGAGGACCGTGCTTCAGTTTGTACTTTGATCTCGTGACGCGGCCGGAGAGTGATCTGCGGCCATAGACCGGTGTTTTGTCCTGGCCTGAGACGCAGCCGCCACCGTTGCGCGAAGGTGGCGATCAGCAGCACACCCTCCATCATGGCAAAGTTTTCCCCGATGCAGACACGCGTGCCGGCGCCGAACGGAAAGAAGGCAAACTTCGGACGAGCTGCGGAAGCGCCTTCTCTCCAGCGTTCGGGGCGAAACTCCTCAGGATCTTCCCAGAACCTGGCATCTCTTTGCGTCGCATACGGAATGAGGAAGAGGTTCGCGCCGGCGGGAACGTCGATTGTTCCGAGCCTGTAGTCCGTAATCGCTTCGCGGCTGATCACCCAAGCCGGAGGATATAAGCGGAGCGCCTCGCGGAAGAGCATCGCGGTGAATTGCAAACGGGACAGATCCTCGAGCGATGGGCGGCGCCCTTGCAATTCGCGATCGATCTCGCGATGCAACGCGTCTTCTGCCTCCGGGTGCTGTCCCAAGAGGTACCACGTCCAGGCCAGCGCGTTCGCTGTAGTTTCGTGGCCGGCCAGGAAGAGTGTCACCGATTCATCGAGCAAGAGCTGATCGGACATGTAGCCCGCTCCCAAGTCATCGTGTGAGCCCAAAAGCATTGAGAGCATGTCGTCATACTTGTCCGGTGCACTGCGATGGTCCGCAATTACTTTCCCTAGGATGTTCTCGAGTTTTCTCCGCGACCGCATGGCTCGCCTTTCAGCCCATCGGCGAATGGGGCTGACAAGCTGCGCGATAGGGCTGTTCAGGGCAATGAAGAGCCGTAACGCTTCAGTGAGGCTCTGGCCGATATCCGCTGCCTCGTGAACCACGTCTGCGCTGAACAGGGCGCGGCCCACGATCTCGAGCGTCAAACGCGTCATCTGCCCGTGGATGTCGTAGTCGGAGCCATTCTGCCAGTCGTCGCTCATGCGAGCAGCGCAATCCACCATTGTCCGCGCGTACTCTGTGAGCCGTGTGCTATGAAACGCGGGCTGGGCCAGGCGCCGCTGGCGGCGGTGCAGCTCTCCCTCGCTGGTCAGGAGCCCGTTGCCTAGAACAGGCTTCGATGAGCGAAGGCCGCGGCCTTTGATGAAGTTCCAATCATGCGTAATGAGCACATCCCGGACGATGTCCGGATGATTCACAAGATAGACGTGGCGCTTACCGAAGCGGAGATGCCGCACGTCTAATTGGCGGTCGGCAAGCTCAGTGACATAGGCGATGGGATCGCGGCGAAAACGCACGAATTCCGCAACACCGGTCCGCGAATCTGTTTTGTAATCCAAATGGTGCTTCTAACCTACTTCTCTCCTAATATTCCAGGGCCTGCGCGGTACTGCCGCTCTCGCCCTCTTGCTCCCCTTGCCCTTCCCAGGCTCGCTTCGCAATTTGCTTCTATCTCAGGGCTTCGCGGTAAACCGCTCTCGCCCTCTTGCTCCGCTCGCCCTTCCCAGGCTCGCTTCGCAATTCACCCCAATATCTAAGGGCTTCGCGGTACTGCCGGTCTCGCCCTCTTGCTTCTGACCATCGCTACTAGGCAAAACCCGCCGCCATCAAAGCCCACGCTCAGCCGGACACGTTCAACCGGTGTGCACGCCTGGGCGGTCCTACTTGGTTTCTTTGTGCGCCGTGTGTTTGCGGCACCGCCTGCAGAACTTCGAGAACTCGAGACGGCCGGTGGTCGTCTTCTTGTTCTTCGTCGTCGAGTAGTTCCGCTCCTTACACACAGG
>DASYBJ010000431.1:0-11666 GCA_036500845.1 Acidobacteriaceae bacterium | reverse complement strand
TTGAATCGTGCCGTAGCGAATATTAAAGCCGTGGGCGAAGGCCAGGGCCTTGCCCGGAGTCAAATGTTGAGCGATCTCTTCGCTGTAGATTTTTGCCTGCGTCTCATCGGGCGTGAGAATCATGACGACGTCGGCCCAAGCGGCGGCTTCGGCAACTGAGCTGACCTCAAGGCCGACATTCTTCGCCTTGTCGATCGACCTGCTGATGGCAGGCAAACCGACGCGGATATGGACACCGGAGTCCTTCAGGTTGAGGGCGTGCGCATGGCCCTGTGAACCATAGCCGATGATGGCAACTTTTTTCTGCTGGATCAGAGAGAGATCTGCATCGTGATCGTGATATGTCTTAGCCATTTGTATTTTCTCCTTCCTGGATAGGCAATTCTTCTTAACTGGCTTTGTCGCGAATATCTCCATCAAAGCGGTAACGAACTCGGGACGCAGATAGGGAATCACCGGTATGTTCTCCAAGGACTCGGTCCTGCTCGGAGCAGGCCCCGTAATACGAGAACGCAGATGATGTACTCTCTCGCATCCCGGCTCCCACCTCCTATAACACCAAGACACGTTGCCATATTCCCGAGAGGACATGTTGGAATGCGATTAGGTCCTGAGCGGAATAGCAATGCCGTTGCGAAATCTGTGAGCACTGGTGGAGGTCGTTCGGACAACACTTTCTGGGACGGCAAAGGAGTTGTTTGCCACACAGTCAGCAGTGAGAAAGGCCGTAAAGTGGAAGATGCGCTCGGCATGTTGCTCCTTGAGCGGAACGGCTGGAACAGCCGTCTCACCGATGCCGGCGAGATTGTCTACAAGCACGCGACCTCCATTCTTGCCGAAAGCGAAGATCTCGTAACCGAGCTGCCGGAGTTGCGCGGCTTACGTAATATCTGTTCCAGAAAACTGTTCCCTTCTCAACGCCGGGAGGACGATCGATTCCCAGCGCGAAGAGGTAAAAGGAGCGGCTGCCCTGCCGTCAGTCCGCGGCGTGCGAAGTTGCAGAAACCTGCTGAGCGGGTCGTGGCCGCGTAGAACCGATACCCAGCGAAGGCAGAAAGATCCCCGTCCGATCTTTGTAAGCAGCGAACTCAGGATAGCGGGACATAGACTTGTCTTTCTGGCGCATATTGCGGGCAAAGTATAGGAACCATCCGGCGAGTACGAGGGCTGGCTGCCAATGCCAGGAAGCGACCGCAAATCCAGTGTAGATCAGTACTTCGCCCAAATAGTTGGGATTCCGTGTTCTGGCGAAGAGCCCGTCTTGAACCACTCCTTTGCGCAGCTGCAATACAAAGAATTTCTGTGCATCGCTGACGTAGTGAAGGAACACGCCGGAAATGCAAAGAAATGGCGCGAGAGCAAAGACCCAGTTCGGCGGTACAGTGTGCTCCGAAATGAGCAGACACGACCCGATCATGTAAGTCATCAACGGCAGGAAAGGTGTAAGCACGCCGATCCATATCGGGATCGGCTGTGCAAAGCGTTTGTCGGCGAACACGGATTGCTTGACAAGCCAAAGCAGGCTGTAGGTGCCGTGCAAGCCAAGGTAAAGAAACGCCGCAGTGCTCCAGTTGTGGAAATACCACATCATCGCGAGAATGATTGGGGTAACGAGAATCTTGGTGGCGTTGATGATCCAGTTGACGGTGACCATAGGAACCTCCTGTCAATCTAAGGTCAGCAATTTCCGAACTTTGGCTGCTGAGCATCTTTGGAGAGTGCACAATCCCTCAGGTCGGACTTTGTGAATCCGAGATTTATAGGGCTGGCCCGAAAGTGCGATGATCAGACATGTTTTGATGACAGACCAGGCAGGATTCGCGTGCTGAGCCGGATACGCTTGAAACTAACCCATACGAGAGGCCATGATTGCTCCAAGGTGATCACCTTGAATCCATCGTCGGTCCGAGAGTGAAAAATCAGATCAACGAAATGTGCTTCGTCTCCGCCCGCCACCGGGGCGGAATCACTTGAGGCAACCAGAAGGCTAAGTTTCTCGCTTCTCTTTTCGTATGTCACTAATGCCACGGGACTACCGCGGTAGTTCACAACACTCGCCCCCGTGAGCTGGTAGGAAGGTGTCTCGTTCAGGGCGGGCTGAGCGTTTGGCAGTTGAAAGTGAAACGCGACCTTGCCGGTAAACCAGGCGGTCACGAGCTCTGGAGAGCTCGACCTGAGTCCGAGAGGACGATTGCCGTTCAGATAGCTACGATGCATGGTCACCGCAGTTTCAACGAAGCTCGCGGCGCGCACCTGGCGCACTACATTCGGGATGAATGGGAAGAGTAACGCCAGAAGGAGAGCCACAAACGCCAGCACTCTCATGCTTAAAAGGCGTCGGGGCAGGATGTACCAGCTCACGTTCCAGCATTTGCAGGGCGCCGTGATAAAACCCTGCACGGCCAAGTTTCGATTCGGAGTGCTGCATCACAGCCGCAGACACGCGGGAACGAAGCGCAGCCGGAGCTAGATATAAGGGCCGTGATCGATGCAGGAGGTACGATAGCGCCTGCTCCGCCTCTAAGCTCGCCCGGCACTCAGCGCAGGCCTTGAGGTGGTTGCGAGAATCAATCAATTCGGGCCCCTGGAGGTCATCGTCCAAGTAGCGCAGTGTCTTGACATTGTACTCGTCACAGGCGTTCATTCAGCGTCCTTTTCCTCACTCGTGGTGGTGGAGGAGTGTCAAGACTATCGGCACTTACAAAAACACCTCAATCATGAAAATATTCGCACAGCCCGCGAAGCCCGTCCAAGTCTCTCGTCCGGCCCAGCTTGCTCAAGCAAGTGACTGAGGATGTGGTTTCATCCGCCCTGTCCTAACCGTATGTTCCGGTCGTCTCCGCGCCGATTGTGACTCTGCTTGCCGATCGCGGCGCCAACGATATGGGGGAAAGCAGGTCTCGGAGTTTGGAACGCGCCCTTGCCAGACGTGACATCACTGTCCCCGGCGGGCATTCCAGAACGGTGGCGATCTCTTGATAGGAGAGTTCTTCATACTCGCGCAATATGATGATCTCGCGAAGCTCGATGGAAAGCTGTTGAATCGCATTTTGAACCTGCTCCTGCTCAATGTTGTTCACGTAGGTCGTATGAGGATCTTTCACAGCGTCTGCAACACTAATCGGACCAGTTCCGTCCGACTCGAGCTTGACGATCTCCGGCGCCCTCCGCCATTGCCGTAACTGGTTGAACCAAATATTGCGCAGAATTGTGAATAACCAGCTCTTGATGTTGCTGTCGGGCCGCAATCTCTGCATACCCCGAAGAGCACGAAGGCATGTTTCCTGTACCAGATCCTCGGCTTGCGTGCGATCCCTGGATAGCGCGAAAGCGTAGCAGTACAGTCCGTCCAAATACTCACTGAAATCAATAGTGGGCATAATGTGATCCGGGTAGCTGTTCTCCAAAACGGAATCCGTTTTGAGCTGTAGCCGTTCGTGACAGAATCCTTGCTTTCCGACGGTGGGTTCTCAAGGTTTCCCCTTGCGATTCTTTTTCTTGTTGCCCTCCCCAAGTTGCCTCGGGGCTAAATTCTGCGGTATGGAAGAGATCGGGCGAAAGTCGTCTCGTCTAGATGAGACCCTATTTGGAGCCTCGGAGCTTATCGAATAGCGGTTCTTTGCATTTAGGTGTGACCCCAACATATAAGGGCAGCCTTGACCAAAGACTTTATGCCTCTGATCAAAGCCTACCCATGATGAAGAATGCTTACTTGTCTGAGAGTGAAGAATGTCTTGGACGGGAGCGCACTGGATTCTATGAACGCGTCAGCAGAACCCTATCGATTGCATCTATTGAGGCGACACGTTACGTGACCTGCGGAATTTGCGCGTGGAATTCCGCAGGCTGAGCTGATCACTTGGCAGTTTTATGCTCGCTCTCTTGTGATAACCCTTCTTTCCAGGTCCTCATCTCCTGTATGACCGTCTGGTATATACGGCGAAGACGGTCAGGTGGCAGGGGTCCAGCGCCTCCGATCTGGACTATGTGATCCAGAACCTGCTGCTCTCGCGCTGGGGCCGCAACCGCAAGGTGCGCCTGTTGCTTGATCTTCCCGACCTCGGCAACGATGCGTGCACACTATTGAGCAGCGCCACGGGTGTTGTTCTATGCAGTTCGATGCAGCAGCTACGCCAGGTAGCATTCACAACGAAGCTGACCTTGTCATTGCGGCGGACGAGTTTGTCTGCCCGATTCAGCCCGGTGCGAGTGAACACACCCGCTACGAACAAGGAGTAATGGTATCGATGGTCGATGCCGACGGAAACCTGATTCCTCAACAGAGGGGACGACGATCGATCCAACCCGGGCCGGTCGTTATACGCAAGGGGCTTGACATCGATAGAATATTGCTACTGCTGTCAGACTTATTCCCGAGTTGGGATTACCGCCATGGCACTTACTACTAAGACGGTTGGCTCTGTTGATCTACTGCGATGAAGAATGCTTAGTTGTCTGAGAGTGAAGAATGTCCTGACGGAAGCGTACTGGATTCGATGAACTGTAACTCGTCAGCAGAACTCCGCCCATTGCATCTATTGGGGTGACACAATCCGTGTCCTGCGGAATTTAAGCGGGGAAACTCCATAAGCCGAGCTGAACGAGCGGCTAAAATGCGCGACATCATTGAAACCCCAATTCATAGCGATCTCAGTGATACTGCGGTCGTTGCGCAACTTGGCAAGTTCAGCTCTACACTTTGCGAGACGGCGCGATCTGATCCACGTTCCCACGGTGGTTCCTTGCTCACTAAAGATCAGATGGAGGTAGCGAAGCGAGATGTGGTGCTTCTGCGCAATCATTGCAGGAGAAAGTTCCGGATCGGCCAACTGCTCCTCAATGAACGACGTCAAGCGTCGGTATAGACTTGTGCGAGGTACGATATTATTCGATTCCCTGTGCTGGGTCAGAGCCGCGCCAAGCATCCCGAGCGTCAGTTCTACGGCCGTTCCGATGGATTCCGTGGCACTCGTCAATACATCATCTGCGAGAGTGGAAAGGCAGGCGCCGAGAAGAAGTGATACATTGTTGCGTCGCTCCAGGTGCTCTCCAGTGTAAGAGCCCGCATGAGGAAGCATGCTTTCGAACATGTCGTGCTGAACCATTAGACATATCTTTTGAAAGTGGTCCGGCATGTCGAACCGAACGGAACGTTCACAATGCCAAATCAGAAGATCGCCTGACTGAACCACCATCTGCTCAGAGCCGGATTCAAATATCGTTCGACCGGTCCTTTGAAGCAACACTCCAAGAAAACGTCCCTCATCGTTAGCGATCTCGGCAGGTCCGCGAGACACCCTAGCAGGGGCTCCTGAAATCTTCACGATGTTCGCGAACTCAGTTGGGTGGACGGCAATCTCGACATCCAGAGGAGCCGACCTGTGCTTGAAGATATCAAGCGCAAGTCCACCGCTTGACAGCATCTCCTGTACCTGATCGTGATCCCTAAATCGAATGCCGCGTTGGGAGCCAGAGCTGATCACCGCAGTTTTAGATTGTAGTTGGCCCCGGTAGGATTCTACTCGAACGCACATCTCTGAATTGGTTCCTGGCCTTCAACATTGTGAAAACGTGTGCTCCTCTTTTAGTTTCAGAGAGATACCGCGTTCTGAAACGGAGCGGGTTGAATCTGCTCTCGATGTCAAGTTTTGGGATCGCGTTAGACTGCGCAGGCGTTGCGTAGGACCTCTTCCATGCCCGCGAGAAGCCGGGGTATTGGCGCGGGGCTGGTATGGGTGAGGTGCAGCGAGTTGTTGACGGTCACTGCTCCGATGGTCTGCTCTCCTTCGATGCCACGGAGTGCAGATGGTGCCCAGAAGGTCTCGAGCTTTAGGCGCCTGAATGTGCTGTCGAATGGGAGACGGCCGAGGTTGGAGAGCATGACCTGTGCGTTGAACGCGTTTCGCTTGAGTTGCAACGCCTGTTGGACGGTGAGATTGGAGGAGACGGCCGTGGATTGAAGATCGATCATCTTGGTTAAATTCTGTAATGTCAGCTGCTTTTGATATTGGAGCGGACTTATCGCCGTCAATGCGCGGAACGGATGCTGAAGCGTTGACACGCCCATATGTGAAATCGCCGCGAGTTGCTGCATGTGCAACGGTTTGGCGTAGTTGGCTCTCAACCAGTCGATAGCTCTTGCCGTTCTGTGACTGAGGTCGCCCGTCGTCGCGATGGCGCGCAGCCGTTCTCCTTGCGGCGTTCGGAGTACGCGATAGATGATTTTCACGTTGGATCAAGTGGCTGAGAAACGGTACGTCCTCTGGAGTATCGAGAAGCTCGATAAGCTGAGCGCATGCGCTCAGCAACCCGACCGTTGTCTACCCAACAGCAAGTCCACGTTGTTGAACAAAGGTTTGCGGTTCCGCCAGATCCTCCCGGCTAAGGACCTCCGCACCGTCGGCATGTCGAGCCGGAGAAGCATCGAGAGCAGGGGCACCTCTTCTGAGGCTTCGACGATCTGGCTTTCGACGGGAACATCGATTGACGATAGGGCAAACGACGATGCATCGCAGAGGTATGCCGTTCCGCCGAGTTTGATGCGCTTTCGCCCCTGTGCGAAAACGTTGAGGCTGGGTTCGAACATGGCCGGTAGCACGGGGTTGGGGTCGTTCGGCGAAAAAGCACGAGACCATCGATGAGTGTTCGATGCTCACCTGCCGATTGCGCACACGTAGCAATCCTGCGGGCCCTCCGCATCTCGCTCACGTCCAGCCTTAGCTCGCCGCGTCTCGCTGTCTTTTTGGCCACGCTGCTTCGCAGTGTCTCCCTAGATAGCTACTGCCGGAAACCTTTCAAGCGCACAAATTTAGATGCTCGAACAGGATTAGGCAAAGAATCGGCAGGATCGGGAAAGCGTCCCGGCGATACCTTTAGGTACTTTGGACTGAGTGGGAGTTATATATGCAATATGTGAATTTGGGACGTTCAGGATTAATGGTGTCACGTCTTTGTTTAGGCTGCATGAGCTTCGGCGAACCCGGTCGTGGGCGGCACGCGTGGACGCTGGACGACGCCGAAAGCGGTTTGATGGTGCGTGCTGCGCTAGAGGCGGGGATCAATTTCTTCGATACCGCGAATGAGTACGCAGGGGGCACTTCGGAGGAGATCCTTGGCCGTTGGATCGAGCGTCTCGCCAATCGTGATGAAGTCGTGATCGCGACCAAAGCGTTTTGGCCATGGCGGAACGCTCCGAATACCGGTGGGCTATCGCGAAAGGCACTCTTCCACGCTGTCGATGACAGCCTGAAGCGCCTGGGGACTGACTATATCGATCTGTTCCAGATCCACCGCTTCGACCAGAACACTGCAACCGAAGAGATTATGGAGACTCTGCACGATATCGTGAAATCGGGTCGCGCGCGCTATGTCGGTGCTTCGTCGATGCGCGCGTGGCAATTCGCCAAGGCTCAGCACGTGGCGGAGCGGAACGGTTGGACACGTTTCATTTCCATGCAACCGCAAGTGAATCTCGTCTATCGGGAGGAAGAGCGCGAGATGATCCCGCTTTGCATCGATCAGGGTGTGGCCGTCATCCCCTGGAGTCCGCTCGCTCGTGGCATGTTAGCACGTCCGTGGAACGAGAAGACCAGGCGATCAGAAACGGACCAGTTCAGCCACGTGATCTACGATGCGATGGTGGAGCAGAATCGCAAGATCGTCGAAGCCCTTGCCCAGGTGTCGAGCGACCGCGGATTGCCGATGGCGCAGATCGCAACGGCATGGTTGCTTGCCAAGCCGGGAATCACTGCCCCCATTGTTGGTGTGACAAAAATCGAGCAACTCACCGACCCGATCGCGGCACTCGACCTGAAACTGCCGGATCAGGACATTGCCAGGCTCGAAGGCCCCTACATTTCTGCGCCGGTGGCAGGGCTACTGGAAGGCACTCGGTTCATTGGACCCGTCACCGTCAAGAATTGAGTTTACGTAAGATCGCCCAGACCTGAATGACGCGCAATCGCCGCCGTTTGCATTCTTTGCAAACGGGCAAGATAAAATCGTGTGACGACGGCGTCTCATGTCTCTAGGGCCCTCAGCCGAGATAAGTGTCCCATAGACTCTCCGAAGCGACCCTGATCGCGCACTGTGCACTTTGAATTCACAGCAACCAGGGATGGAACCGCGTCCGCCAAGTTGGGCGCCCGCGACGTTGGTGCTTCCACAGCAATAATGGCTTTCGACATCAGTCGGTCGGCACTCAGCATCCAGGCGTGCCGATCGAAACCCACTGTAATCGGGATCAGCATGTCAGTAACAGCCGTATATCAGCCTAATCGTGCTGGACCAACTTCCGCGACGCGAAAGACAGCCGCGCAGCACAGCCTGCCGCGAATCAACCTTTTGTGATGCGGGAAAACTCGAAGGGCTAGTGGATCTCGCTGCAACCCAGATGTTTCTCGAAGATCGGCAACTCTTCGAATACGACATGGACGAAAATGGGCAGGGAGCTGTGAAGGTTACATTTACGGAGGACCAGCACAAGAAGCCGGCTTCAACCACTATAAGTTGGCCCGGACCGGACTTTTCTCGGGTGATGGGGTCAGTTTGAACCAAGAATCACCTTGAGAAGCAGACGACTTCCAGAATAAACGATCCTCACACTCAAAAGAGTAACAGCGACAACAGCTAATAATAGTGTGAAATGAAAGCAAATTGTGCTTTTCATACTTGCGCCGCAGATGTTATGGCGTGAATACTTGATCAGCAGTCGAAAAGTTGCGCAGGAGTGCCGGATGTCCCTTACGCTCAAAGTCTATGTTAGCGACGGTTCGGTGTTGCTCGCCATGGATATGTCCCAGCCCGACTCCACGTTTGCCGGTTTCGCCATCGCCTGCCAGCCTCGCGGCGGTCAAAGCATTTACTTGGCCAACCGCCTCAGTTTCACCTATGGTGTATCCACGGCTACGACCGCCGAGACGCGCGTGTGGACCCCTTCGGATAAAGCCCCCTTCCAGAAATTCAGCTGGATTGACTTTCCAGCGGTCGACAACGTCGATGAATACACTTATACGGTTACGACGATGCACTTTCTCGACGACGCTGGTCTTAAACCGGGAGATTCAGCAACCGTAACGGTCAACTTTGCCACTCAGTTTCGCTCGACCTTCAGCCAGTTTCAAGCCGGGTTCACTCGCGCGTATCTCTCATCGCAGGCTTATGCAGACGAGTTTCACAATGCTGCGATCCGTCCTGCCGGCCCAAAAAAGATGGACTTTGACACCGTGCCCTTTGAGAAGCAATACGCCTGGCTCGGCTACACGGCTCGTAAAATGATCTTTGATTTTCTCAAAGAGTGTCTCGAAGACCGCGACATCTATGTCGATCTTTTCGCGTATGACCTCGACGAGCCCGACTTCATCCGCGGCCTGATCCAGCTCACCAAAGAGGGTCGACTACGTGCGTTCCTGGACGACTCAAAAGACCACGTCAAAGCCACGGCCGTCGAGCCCAATGTGCGCAAGGCACTGCAACAAGCGGCTCCCAACGCCGTCGTCATCGGGCACTTCTCCCGCTTCGCCCATGATAAGGTTCTCATCCAACGCAAGGGCGGCTTCCAAGGTGACCCCATTAAGGTCCAGACGGGCTCAGCGAATTACTCCATCCGCGGCCTATACGTACAGGCCAATAATGTTCTGGTTATCGAAGATGCCGTGACCGCAAAAGTCTACGGCGAGGTTTTCGATACTGCGTTTCAAGCGGCCAAGCAAAACGGAAGTTCAACCAAGGTGACGACAGCATTCGAGAACAGCCCCTATTCCAAGAAGTACTTCCCTGGATCCGACGGCAAACCTCGTGTGCTGCCAAAGTTCGAAGTCAGCTTTGCCCCGCACGCCGACCCCAACGTCTCGCTCAGCCTCGTCGATGAAGCAATCAAGAACGCGAAGAGCTCTGTGCTCTTTGCCGTTATGGAGATGAACGGCGGCGGCGATGTGCTCAAGTCGCTCTCTACGTTGGATGCACGCGCGGACATCTACTCCTTCGGTGTCACGCAGACCGCCGGCGGAGTCGAGCTTTTCAAGCCCGGCTCGCCGCAGCATGGTGAATTCGCCACTTTCGCGTACCTTGCCAAACAAGTGCCGGAGCCATTCCGTCAGGAGATCTCAGGCGGCGCGGGCCAGGTCATCCACAATAAGTTGATCGTTGTAGATTTCAATGGTGACAACCCCATTGTCTTCACCGGCTCGTCAAATTTAGCTGCCGGCGGCGAAAATCAGAACGGCGACAACTTGCTCGCCATCTATGACAAAACCATCGCTACCGCGTACGCTGTAGAAGTCATCCGCCTCACGGACCATTTTAACTTCCGCATGCTCCAACAGCAGCACCCATCCAACGCGCCTATCACTCTGCAAGGTCCTAGGGCCACGACGCCGTGGTGGACCGATTATTACAAACCAGGCACGAATAAATACCATGAGCGCTTACTACTGTCTGGAGGTGTCGCAGGGAGTGTGAGACATCAAATCCACGACACCGCGTCTGCGGAAGAAAGTGAGCGCCACTCCCGTTCGAAGGCACTTCACGCTGTGACCAAAAACGGCAAGACTCGAGCTTATACAAAAACGCATCGAACCTCGGCGCACAGTGAGGCTCATTAAAGCGTCCTCATAAGCTTCGGGTGGACCCTACGAAGTGGGATTGTATGCTTCAATACTTGATTTGCAGGGAGCGCTCGATATGAAATGCCTATAGAAGCCTGAATAACCTACTGACCCAGACCTCCAACAGGCTGGTCTGGCCCTGACGTAAAGAATAGGAGCGCTCGACAAGAGTTTTGGGACTTCCTTCATCGAGCACCAAACAATACTGTTTGCTCACGAGGCAAATGGCGGAAGGATCTTTGATGAACTCGCAATGGAGCTGCAGAAGGTCGACCCCAGATCTTGCCCTCGAATTCGGTCCGAAAGAACGTCAGTGTGGCCGGGCCTGCGTCGTATCGAGGATTGAATCTTTCTGGGCAAGCTCCCAAAAGCGACAGCTTCGCGTGGAGAGTAGGTGTTCTGCGCCGGTCAGCCGAGACCCTCGGTCAACATTTCGATCCGTTGCAAATCTCTCTTGCTCATCGTCGCCCAACCCAAAGTTCGCCTCCCAAGCCCTGATCTTAGGGAAGGGAAAGCGACATTTTGGCTTTGCAGAACTAGGGCATTTCGCTTTGCTCTTACATACTACTTAACAGAAATTATCGGACACGCTTATCAGGCTGCCTAGCCGCAAGTTAGGTCGCTCGCAACCGATGGCGCTTGTTATCGGACATCATGCAAATTGTCCGCAAAGTCTGTTTGAAACCGACCGCCACAGATTAGGCCAGTTAGTCGTAGTTTCGGTTGACGTGACGCCGCATCGCTTCATTCTCATTTGATCGGGAATGCGGATTCCAAGCGCGTCGGTGCACCATCCACCTGCCACAGATCCCGAGAATGCTGAGACCGACCGCGAAAGCGATCCATTGGAAAGTGCCTCGTATCACGACAACCTCATTCTACTGTCTCTAGTGACCCGGAAGCTACCGGAGTTTTCGATGTTGACCAGCTGGCCCGTTTCACTCAGCGGCCTTCTTGAACCTGGCCCAGCGAGCCTTCTGCGCGGCGGCTATCCTTGCCCGACCTGCGGTACTCATCACTCGGCGCTTTCTGGGCTTGGCATCGAAGTCCGCCGGATTGAAG
>DASYBJ010000430.1:0-6538 GCA_036500845.1 Acidobacteriaceae bacterium | reverse complement strand
GTGAATCAAAACACGGGTGCGATCCAACTGGCCGCCCTCTTTGCCAATCCCGGCAATGTTCTGCGTCCCGGGCAGTACGGCAAGGTCCGTGCCGTGATCCGAGTACAGCAGAATGCCTTATTGATTCCTCAGGCTGCCGTTAACGAACAGCAGGGCAGCTACCTCGTTCCTGTTGTCGATAAGGACAACCGCGTCAACATGCGTGCGGTTCAAGTTGGAGAGCGCACGGGCACGATGTGGGTGATCCGCGAAGGCCTAAAACCCGGGGAACGCGTTGTTGCCGAAGGCCAGCAAACTCTCCGGGCGGGAATGACCGTACAAACCAAGCCATTCAAGAGCGACGTCGAGTGACTGCTCGACGCTGAGGACTTAGAGCACAAAGGGAAGGAATTATGTCAAAGTTTTTCATTAATCGGCCCATTGTGGCGATGGTCATCGCGATTCTTACGGTGATCGTCGGCGCGGTTTCGATCGTGACCTTGCCGATAGCGCAGTTTCCAAACATCGCCCCACCCGAGATCACGTTGCAAGCCACCTACCCCGGCGCCGACGCCAAGACCCTGGAGGAGGCGGTCGCCACGCCCATTGAGCAGCAAGTCAACGGCGTGGACAACATGAGCTATATGTATTCCCTGAACGCCACCGCCAACCAGCAAACGACGTTGTTCGCCGATTTTGATGTCAAGACTGATCCCAACACGGATCAGCTGCTCACGCAGTCGCGGGAGCAACTGGCGACTGGGCAGCTTCCGCCCGAGGTGAACAGCTACGGAGTCACGCTTAAGAAGTCGAGCCACGCACCGCTCATGCTGATCGCCCTATACTCGTCGCACGGAACGCGCGATGCGACCTATCTGTCTAACTACGCCTATATCAATCTCAATGATCCGATCGCCCGCTTGTACGGAGTCGGCCAGACCACGATCCTCGGTGCAGGGCAGTATGCCATGAGGCTGTGGGTGAAGCCCGACCAATTGGCGAAGCTCGGCATCACTGTTACGGACATTCAAAACGCGATCAAGGCACAGAACACGGTAAACCCGGCTGGTCAGGTCGGAGGCGAGCCCGCTCCGCGGGACCAGCAATACACCTATGCCGTGCTGGCTCAAGGCCGTCTGACGACGCCTGAGGAATTCGGCAACATCATCCTGCGCGAGGCGCCCAATGGCGGGACCGTTCGGGTGAAGGACGTGGCCCGAATCGAGCTGGGCACGCAGGACTACAGCATGCTCGGTCGCCTGAATGGCAAGCCCGCTGCCATCATTGCCGTCTACCAGTTGCCCGGCACTAATGCTGTTCAAACGGTCGAGGGCGTTCGGAAGCTCATGGCTCAGATGAAGCAACGCTTCCCCGAGGATATGGACTACGCCATATCGCTCGACCAGACGGCCTCGGTCACAGAAGGCATGAAAGAGATCATCAACACACTCCTAATCGCGATTGTGCTGGTAATCCTGGTGGTCTATCTCTTTCTGCAGGACTGGCGCGCGACGCTAATTCCGTTACTGGCCGTACCAGTCTCGCTGGTTGGAACCTTTGTCCTCTTTCCGCTGTTCGGTTTCTCCATTAACACACTTTCGTTGTTCGGGCTGGTACTCGCTATCGGCCTGGTGGTCGACGACGCGATCGTCGTTGTCGAAGGTGTGCAGCGCCACATCGAGGAGGGCTTGAGTCCCAAGGACGCGGCTCGAAAAGCCATGGACGAACTCTCCGGGCCTGTGATTGGAATCGCCTTAGTTCTCTCTTCGGTCTTTGTGCCCACAGCGTTTATTCCGGGAATCACGGGAAGGCTCTATCAACAATTCGCCGTGACCATCGCCATCTCCGTTGTGCTGTCCGCATTCAACGCACTGACCCTCAGCCCGGCGCTGGCCGGGCTTCTACTGCGGCAAAAGAAAGAGAGCCATGGTTTTTTGCAGCGTTTCTTCAACTGGTTCAATCGCCTGTTCGAACGCGCAACAGGAGGCTACGTCCACTGGTCCGGCGTGCTGCTTCGCAAGGGTGCAATGGTGCTGGTGCTGCTGGTGATTTGCGGCGCGGCCGGACTGTTCTTTGGCAGCCGTCTCCCGTCCAGCTTCCTGCCTGATGAAGACCAGGGGTACCTCTACATCAACATGCAGCTTCCCAATGCGGCCTCGCAGGAACGCACAAGTGCTGCGGCGAGACAGGTGGAGAATATTCTCGCGAACACCCCGGGTGTCGAGTACACCACAAGTGTCATCGGCTTCAGCCTGCTCAGTTCCGTCCGGACCAGTTACACCGCTTTCTTTTTCGTAAGTTTGAAGCCGTGGGATGAGCGCAAAAGTCGCGCCGAACAATATCAAGCCATCAAGGCGCGTTTGAACCGAGAACTCAGCCGCTTTCCGGCGGGAACTGTTTTCAGTTTCTCACCGCCGGCAATACCGGGCATCGGCACTTCCGGGGGAGTTTCGTTTGTCTTGGAGGATCGCGCTGGCAGGGACGTTCAGTTTCTAGCCAATAATCTGGCCAAATTCCTGGCAGCCGCTCGCAAGCGCCCTGAAATTGGCATGATCACCACCACGTTTGTGCCGAGCGCGCCGCAAGAGTTCATCCAGGTGGACCGGGAAAAAGTGCTGAAGCAAGGCGTAGCTCTGAGCGATGTCTACAACACCATTCAGGCGTACATGGGCGGCCTGTTTATCAACTATTACAACAGTTTCGGTCGAACCTGGCAGGTGTATGTCGAGTCCGAAGCGCCGTACCGATCGAGTACGGACAATCTTGCCCAATTCTATGTGCGCAACAACCAGGGCGAGGCCGTGCCGCTCTCGGCGCTGGCAACATTCGAAACTCGTTCCGGCCCGGAGTTCACGATGCGCTACAACGAATATCGGTCCGCGCAGATTACCGCCAGCGCCGCGCCCGGCTACAGCGCGGACCAGGCAACGGCGGCCCTGGAAGATGTTTTCAAGCAAACCATGCCTCGCGAAATGGGCTTCGACTACATGGGCATGTCTTACCAGGAGCAAAAGGCGCGAGAGGGAGTGTCCTCTTCAGTCGTTTTCGGATTTTCGCTGCTGTTCGTTTTTCTAATTCTGGCGGCGCTCTATGAGAGCTGGAGTTTACCGTTCAGCGTGCTGCTGAGCACGCCGGTGGCGGTCTTCGGCGCTTTCGGAGTGCTGTGGCTGCGCCGTGTCGTGCTGGGCCTCTTCCTGCCGCGTTTCATGATCCAGATGGAGAACGACGTCTATGCGCAGATCGGGTTGGTGATGCTGATCGGCTTGGCCGCCAAGAATGCGATTCTGATCGTCGAGTTTGCTAAAGAGCAGTACGAACAGGGCAAACCGCTGATGGATGCGGCGCTCGAAGGCGCAAGACTTCGCTTGCGGCCCATTATGATGACCTCTTTCGCGTTCATTCTCGGTTGTGTACCCCTCTGGACCGCCTCCGGGGCCGGCTCGGTCGCGCGCCAGATCATGGGAACGACCGTGATTGGCGGCATGACAGCCGCAAGTGTTCTCGGCATATTCGCCGTTCCCGCTATTTTCTATCTAGTCGAACGATGGTCCGCGGCAGCCCGGGAGCGTCTCGCCGTCGTTTCGCCTCACCAGCCCGCGATCACGGAGGACGAACCCAATGCGTAACAGCTCGCAAAACAGATTTCGCGCAAAAGCCCCGTGGACGCTCATCACCCTCGCGGCGCTCATGCTCACGGGCTGCACAGTCGGACCCAATTATCATCGGCCGGTTGTGCAGACTCCAACGTCGTTCCGTGCGCCCAGCGAAGCCCAGCAGACTGAAGCGCAAGTTGCATCGTTCGCCGATCAGCCCTGGTGGCATGTGTTCAATGATCCTCAATTGCAAGATCTGATCCGCACGGCGCTGAAGCAGAACTACGATCTGCAACTCGCCATCGAGCGCGTCAATGCCGCAAGAGCGCAGGTCGGTATTACCCGCTCGAATGAGTTTCCGCAGGTCTCACTCGACCCGAGTTTCAGCGGCGGGAAGACCGGCCAAAACGTTAAGTCCAACATTTTCTCGCTTTCCGCTGACGCGGTCTTTCAGGTGGACTTCTTCGGACGCTATCGCCGCGCCACCGAAGCGGCCCGAGCTCAAATGCTGGCTACTCAAGACGCACAACAGACCGTAACCCTGACGCTCGTAAGTGATGTGGCAAGCGATTACTTTCTGCTTCGCGACCTCGATCTTCAGCTGGGGATCGCAAAAGAGACAGTGCGAACCCAGGAAGATTCTGTCAGGCTTACCGAACTCCGCCGCACTCACGGTGTAGCCACAAGCCTTGACGTGCTTCAGGCACGACAAGTGCTGGATACCGCCAACGCCCAGATCCCGGACCTGGAGAGGCAAATCGGCCAAACCGAGGATGCAATTAACATCCTCCTGGGCAAGTATCCAGATAATGTTCCCCGCGGCATACCTCTTGGCATCGAGACTGCAATCGGTTGGACGTGGAGCGAGAATCTGCCTCCACAACTGCCTTCGGGGCTACCATCGTCGCTGCTCGAACGCAGACCCGATATTCGTGAGGCAGAGCAGAACCTGGTTGCAGCCAACGCGAACATCGGTGTTGCCAAAGCGATGTTCTTCCCGCAGATATCCCTTCTCGGCTCTGGTGGCGCAGCATTTGGACACAGCCAGTTCGCTGGGTCGCATATCCCTGCGCCCCCCGGCGTTGGAACCTATGGGGCAACCGCTTCGCAGCCGATCTTCGAGGGGGGCGCGTTGCGCAACAATCTCCGTTATGCCAAGTCGCAAGAGCGGCAAGCTCTCATCGGTTACGAACAGACCATTCAGCGCGCGTTCGGCGATGTCTCTGACGCGCTGATCGGCTATGACAAATACCGCGTAGTCCGTGAACGCCAGGAGCAGACTGTGAAGGATCTTCAGGCGTCAGTCGACGTGTCGCTCATGCGCTACCGAGGCGGCACGTCGAATTATCTCGAGGTCCTGGATAGCCAGCGTTCCTCATTCACTGCCGAACTCACGCTCGCGCAGGCGCGCAACAACGAATACCAGAGCCTAGTCCAGCTCTACAAGGCGCTGGGTGGCGGCTGGAAATAACGCGCAAATGTAGGAGCGATGATGTTTGTTCATCAAGATGCCTTGCAGGCTGCGGAAAAACAGGTTTGTTGCGGGTTCGAGATACACTCCCTTGCGTACAGTTGTGGAACCCATATAACTCCTTGCGCCTCGCTTGTTGCTTCGCCGGTTTTTTCGGTAGCCTGCTTGGCTGTACTTCTGGTGGCTCTTACGCTGTGGCTGCAGAGTGTCGGAATAGCTGCGCTCGTCGCTTGGACCAGATCCGTAGCGGCAAGCGATATTCACAACCTTGGACAGTTTCGCTCTGCCGTACTGATCGTGCGACTTACCGCAGCGATGATCGCCTTGCAGGGAGTGATGATTTCGTTGTGGGCGAGCTGCTATCGCTGGCTCTGCTTACCGTCATGGGAATCGGCGTTCTACTTCTCGGCAAGCAGTTATGCGACCGTTGGCTATGGCGATGTGGTCCTCCCGTCGAACTGGCGGATGTTAGGGCCTCTGGAGAGTATCATCGGCGTCCTGATGTGCGGAATATCTGTGAGTGTTCTGTTTGCCATAGTGACGCGGCTCATCAGCCGCGAGGCGCGATTCTCGCATACGTAAGGCAGAGCTAGTTCGCAATACACTTTGTATTCATGGGCTGTCGAGACTCTGGTCAACAGCTTGAACAAGTCGATCAACACTCGAGGTTAGTTCTTTGCAACTGAAAATGAACACTCAATCACTTACTACAACTCAGCATATGGCACGAGCTTTGCGTATGAGCGATGGAACGGAAATCCAAAACAAACCGGGTCAACCCAGCGAAGGTCGTGTGAATTAAAGGGATTTCTTATGGCAAGGAAAACGAACCAATCAGGCTGTAACATCGAAGGCCGTACAGATGCAGAGATATCTGCCACCATCCACTATCTTGACTTGGATTCAAGCGGTGAAAAGGATGCTGGTAGCGACAGCAC
The DNA here is from genome assembly GCA_036500845.1 of Acidobacteriaceae bacterium. Classification (GTDB taxonomy): domain Bacteria; phylum Acidobacteriota; class Terriglobia; order Terriglobales; family Acidobacteriaceae; genus PALSA-350. The sequence goes on along the minus strand of DASYBJ010000430.1, from coordinate 557 downwards.
CACCCGTAGAATCTGGTTCAGCTTGATGATTATATTTTTCGATTGCGCAGCCTTCATCCTACTTTACTACTATACCCGTTGAGGGCAAGCCTTTGCCCCTGATTCGATCGAACGGAATACCCAATGGGAGTTCGAAAACATGATCCACAAACAGGCTCTTTCTCTTTCGCCGCAAACTTTTCAGTCTGTCCCTTTTGTCGAGTTGCGGCAGTCTCTCCCAAGTCAGGTCACGCTCATCCCGCCATTCGTAGATCAACTCATGCGCTTCATTGCGAAGTGCCGAAATAAAGAAGACAGCGAACTGGAGATTGAGACGGCGCTGCGTGAGGCGCTGGCAAATGCCATACTCCATGGCAACCAGGAGGACCCTCACAAGCGCGTTTACGTCACTTGCCGTTGTACTACAGACGGAGAGGTTTCGATCACGGTTCAGGACGAGGGACAAGGGTTTGACAGCAACGCAGTCCCGGATCCGACAACTCCAGAGAACCGGCTGGTTAAGCATGGGCGCGGGATCTACCTCATGAAAACGTTAATGGACGAGGTTCGTTTCGAGC
>DASYBJ010000429.1:0-6957 GCA_036500845.1 Acidobacteriaceae bacterium | reverse complement strand
AGTTCATCCGAAAGGGCAATACTCTGCGCGGTGAGAACCTCCAGATAGGTCGTGATACCACGTTTATATCGCGCGGTCGAGAGCTCGACCGATCTCTGGGCCGAGGCCACGGCGACCTCCTGCGTCGCCAACTCCTGATCGAGCAGGCGCAGCGCGGCTAGGTTGTCTTCTACCTGCTGAAAGGCTACCAGTACGTTCTCGCGGTAACTGGCTACGGTTGCAACATGGTTGTCTCGCGCTTGCTGGGTCACGGCCCTTCGCCTTCCCCCATCGAGGACCGTCTCAAAAGCAGATCCGCCTACCGACCACAGAGCGCTTGGTCCCTGGAATAGCGTTCCAATGGCGGTACTCTCCAAACCACCGGACGCAGAGAGAGAGACCAGCGGATAGTAGGCCGCCACGGCGATGCCGATCTGAGCGTTGGCGGAAGCAACTCTACGCTCGGCCGCCGCGATATCCGGACGCCGCTCGAGAAGCTCTGAGGGGAGAACCAACGGAATCTGGGGGGGCGCCGCTGTCAGCGGTAAAGGGGAGATCGAAAAGGTAGAGGCTGTCTGGCCAGTCAAAACGGCAATGGCATGTTCAAATTGTGCCCTTGCTACGCCGGTCTCAATGTCCTGAGCATGTGTGGTTTCTAGTTGCGTCTTGGCTTGTGCGACATCCACATCGGAGGCAACGCCGCCGTGATAGCGGGCTTGCGTCAGCTGCAACGCCTTTTCAAAGGCGGCGACGTTCTCATCGAGCAACTGTTTTTGCAGATCGAGACCGCGGAGCGAGAAGTAGTCGAAGGCCAGCTCCGAGTGAAGGCTCAGGCTGACGTTCTCGAGATCGCCTGCGCTTGCCTGCGCGTTCTCGCGACTCGACTCGATGGTTCGCCGGACCTGGCCCCAGAGATCCACCTCGTAGGAAAGATCTGCCTGTAGAGCCGTGTCGCTGAATTGATTTGTAGTTGTCGGACTGGAGTTAGGCCGGTTCTGCGACAGCTGAGTTCGGGAGCCGGATGGTTGCACCGCGACGGTCGGAAACAATTGCGAGCGAGCCTGCCGAACCAGATCGCGCGCGCTCATGTACTGCTGGTACGCGACCTTAAGATTCTGATTGGAGACTGCGATCGTTTCTTCAAGCGAGTTGAGTTGTGGGTCTGCATAGATCTCCCACCACTTGCCCTTTGGCAGTTGGTCCTGGGGACTTGCCTGACTCCAGTTGGATGGCGTCTCCTTGAATGCTGGCGGTGGTGGCGGCACGGTTGGCTGGACATACTTTGGGCCGACCATGCAGCCACTTAGCAACAGAATGTTGCCGACTACGGTCACCAGTACTCCGTCGATGAAGGTATTGCGTCGATATATCAACGGCCCTCTTCATTTCTTCGCACCCTGGGCTGTCGCCAGGGGTGCCTGTCGCTTCTCTGTCTGGATGTTGAGTCGCTCTCCGTCGATGATTGAATCGGGCGGATTTGAGATGACCCGTTCCCGGCCCGTCAACCCAGTTGTAATCTCGGCAAAAGCGCCGAAATCACGGCCTAGCGTGACTGGTTCGAGTTCCGCTGTGTTGTCACTCTTGGCGACGGCGACTTGCAAGCCTTCCTGACGGAATAAAAGTGCGCTCACGGGGATGGTCATTGTGGGGATATCTTGCTTGAGCTTCAGATGAACCTCGGTATAAGCGCCGGGAAGCAGCTCTCCTCTCGAGTTGTCGACGTCCACTTCTACATTCAACGTCCGGGCGGTGGGATCGATTGATCTCGACGTGCGCACCAACTTGCCATGGAAGCGTCGACCAGGGAACTCCGCAAACGTTAGATCTGCTGTAAGCCCGGGAATGGCTGCCTGCGAGTAGATCTGTGGCACGCTAATGAAGACTCTCAGTTTATTGATAGCCGCGACCTGAAACAGAGAACGCGCCTGTCCGCCGGTAGCTCCCGAGTCGATGAGCTGCCCTACGTCCGTGTTGCGTGCCGTAACGACTCCGTCAAATGGTGCATAGACTTTCTCGAAGGAGACTAACTGTTTGAGTCTGTTCAAATTCGCCTGGGCGGACTTTAGGGCCGTGTTTTTGGCGGCAAGATCGCTCGTTGCGTTGTCCGTCTCTTGTTGCGAGACGGCATCCTGCTTGATCAAATCGGAAAAGCGGCTTGAGGTGATCTGAGAGAGGTGAAGATTCTCCGTTGCTGTTCCGAGATCGGCCTGTGCCTGGGATAGCTGTTGGTCCACTTCGGGCGATTCAATCTCGGCCAGCAGCTGACCCTGTTTTACGTGGGACCCAATGTCGAAGTACCAGCGTTTGAGGTATCCATTTGTTCTGGCGAAGATTGGTGCATCGACAAAGGCCTGAATGTTACCTGGCAACACAATCTCCTGTGAAGGCGCACCTTGTTTCGGCTGAATAACCACAACAGTTGGCGAGGCCAGTTCATTGGTCTCCGCGGCCAGGGCCTTCCGCGACCTCAGCCGCAGGACGATACCCGTGATCGCAAGCAGGCCGACCACGACCAGCACTACCAGCAGGATTGCCACACTACGACCTGACGAGCGCTTTGCGTGTATCCCTTCCTTAGTGACCGTAAGATCGCTGCTCTCCATCTTTCCTTCGTGGCTCTGATTCACGGCCTCAGGCCCCTGCTCTACATTGTTCGTCATGGTATTTTCTCCGCATGTGCGGCCGGCATTCCGGCTTTAATTTTGTCGTCTTAGTCAATGATTTTTGGCTCGTCTTTCGCGTGGACAAGGCTGAAAAACGTCGGCACAAAAAACAGAGTCGACAACGTTGCCAGCAATAATCCACCAATCACGGCGCGTCCGAGCGGCGCGTTCTGCTCGCCGCCTTCGCCGAGGCCAAGCGCCATCGGTACCATGCCGATGATCATCGCCAACGCCGTCATCAGGACCGGCCGAAAACGTGTAAACCCTGCCGCAAGCGCGGCCTCGGTCGCGCTTGCGGCACCTTCCATCTGCTCTTTGGCGAAGCTCACAACGAGAATGCTGTTCGCCGTGGCCACACCCATACACATAATCGATCCGGTCAGGGCAGGAACGCTGAGCGTCGTGTGAGTGAGGAAGAGAAACCACACGATTCCCGCCAGGGCCGCGGGCAGTGCAGCGATGATGACGAATGGGTCCATCCAGGATTGGAAGTTGACGACGATCAGCAGATAGACCAACACGATTGAAAAGAACAATCCGCCGAGCAGGCCAATAAACGAAGCATTCATCGTCTGTACCTGACCGCGAACAATGACTCGAGTTCCGCGCGGCAGGTCTTTCTTGGTGTCGGCCAGAATCCGGTTGATATCCTTGGATACACCGCCGAGATCGCGGTCCTGGACGGATCCATAGATATCCAGCACCGCTTGCACGTTGTAGTGCGACACGGTGGCCGATTCCTGCCCAGGACGAATCGAAGCCAGGCTGTCCAGAATCTGTGGCGGCGCACCAACGGAGTTGTTGATCGGCAGATTACCCAGTCCTTGCAAGGTATCAGTCCGATACTGCGGAGTCTGTGTGGCAATGTTGTAGCTAGCGCCGTTCTTTGGATCCAACCAAAAAGTTGGCGCTGTCTGAAAGCTCCCGCTCAACGCCACTAGCAAGTTGCTTGCGACATCGCGTGCCGTATAACCGGCCTCCTGAGACTTAGTTCGCTCGATATCTACCTGCAATTTGGGAGCGTTGAATGCCTGCTGGATTCTCAGGTCCGTCGTGCCTGGGATGTACTTAATCTGGTTCAACAGCTTGTTGGCGTACAGACGATTTCCTTCGAGATTCGGACCAACGATTTGAATGTCAACTGGCGCGGGTAGACCGAAGTTCAATATCTGGCTGACGATATCCGTCGGCAAAAAGTAAAAGGTTATCCCGGGAAACTCCTGCGCCAACTTTGCACGGAGCGTATGAACGTACTCCTCTGTCGGCCTGTGATTCTGTGCCAGGGACACCTGGATGTCCGCATCGGCCGGTCCAATTGCAGCTGAGTTGCTGTACGAGAGATTAATACCGGAGTAGGGAAGCCCAATATTGTCGAGGATGTTCGTCACCTCGCTCTTGGGAATCTCTCTGCGGATGCTGTCTTCCACCAGATCGCAAAGCCTTGCCGTCTCCTCGATTCGGGTGCCGGTCTGCGCGCGTACGTGCAATTTGAACTGTCCACCATCGACAGCAGGAAAGAAGTCCTGCCCAAGCCATGGAAAGAGCGCGAAGGATGCAAGGCATGCCGCGAAAAAGGAGATCGTGAACACGACAGGATGCGCCACCGTGTGCTGGAGCAGGTTGTGATATCCGTTTCTCAGTTTTTCGAAGCTGGATTCGAAGGCGAGTTGCAGACGCACCAGGGGATTGCGGCTCTCCTTCTTGTTTTCCTGCGCATGCTGGTCATGCGCTTTCAGCAAAAATTTGGCCATCGTCGGGACAATGGTTCGTGAAAGCAGGTAGGAAGCGAGCATGGCAAAAACGACGGCTTCCGCCAGCGGGACGAAGAGATATCTTGCGACCCCGCTGAGAAAAAACATCGGCACAAACACGATGCAGATACTCAAAGTGGAGACGAACGCCGGCACCGCGATCTGGGCAGCTCCATCCAGGATGGCCTGCTCGATCTCCTTACCTTGTTCCAGATTGCGGTTAATGTTTTCGATCTCGACAGTCGCGTCGTCAACGAGGATACCGACCGCCAGCGCGAGACCGCCCAGCGTCATGATATTGATCGTCTCGCCCAACGCGCTCAGTATGATGATCGAGCACAGAATCGATAGAGGTATCGAGACCGCGATGATGATCGTGCTCCGCCAGCTGCCCATGAAGATCAGGATCATGATGGCGGTCAAACATGCGGCAATGATTGCCTCCCGTACCACTCCATTGATCGAGGCTCGCACAAAGATCGATTGATCGCCGATCGGAGTGATGCGCAGTGCCTCTGGCAGTGTCGCAGCAACCGGGGGCAGCAGCTCGCGAATCCCTCTTACGATATCCAGTGTCGAGGTACTTCCGGTTTTCAGAACCGTCATCAACACTCCGCGCTGTCCATCGGAACGAACGATATTGGTCTGCGGCGGAAAGCCATCGCGAACATGGGCGACGTCCCGAACAAAGATGGGAGTGCCGTTGACCATCTTGATCGGCGCGTTGTTCAGTTGGTCAACTTTGTCAGGACTGCCGTTGATCTCGACGTTGTATTCGAACTGTCCTATTTTGGTCGTGCCGGAGGGCAGGATCAGGTTTTGATTGCCAATTGCAGTCGTTACATCTGATGGTGCCAACCCCGTGGCTTGTAGCGCCTGCGTGTCCAGGTCTATCTGGACCTGGCGCTGCTTCCCTCCATAGGAGTAGGGAACCGCAGCACCTTCTATCGTAATCAATTGCGGGCGAATGAAATTCTGTCCCAAATCGTTCAGTTCCTGCTCAGAGAGACCCTGTCCTGACAAAGCCAACTGAATGATCGGAACACTGGATGCGTAGTACGCAAGGACCCCCGGCGGAGTTGTGCCTGGCGGTAGTTGCCGCAACTGGGTCTGCGAATTGGCCGTGACCTGAGCGATAGCCGTACCGAGGTCCACATGCGGCTGAAAGAAGATCTTGACTACGGCCATGCCATTCAGCGACTGCGATTCAATGTGTTCAATATTATTGACCGTTGTGCTTAGAGTACGTTCCGTAATGGTCACGATCCGGTTTGCCATCTGGTCGGCCGAGAGTCCGGAGTACTGCCAGACGACGCTCACCACTGGAATGTTGATGTTGGGAAAGATGTCGGTCGGCGTGCGCAGGATCGTTACCGGCCCCATGATGAGAAGCAGAATGGCCAAGACCACGAATGTGTAGGGACGCCGTAAGGCTAACCGAACAATCCACATAAGATTTCCCTTACGATTTAAACGTTCCAGGTTGACTTATAAAGCGGCGTTCGCCGCTTGACGGTGACGTAATTATTCCGTCGACCCCAATACGAAAAGGTTGTCGATGACGTGCTTTATCCCCTGAAGGGAACCGACGATCTTCTCATTAGAGAGAGTAGGCGCTACGGCGATCAGGTCTTCTAAAGCTAATAATCTGTTCTTCGTCAGACTCAGCGTGAATACCGTCCACTCTCGATTCGATTCCTCAAGGCAGACGCTACCACCGTGCTCTTCAGCTATTCGACGTGCCAAGGTGAGCCCCAGGCCTGTTCCGTTGGGTTTTCCTGCGGTCACGAATGGATCGAACAACGTCCTCCGGACAGCGGCAGGTACACCGGGACCATTGTCCAAGATTTTGACGTAGATCCGTTCATCGACTTCCGTAAGGTGGACCTTCACCTCAGGCACGTGAGTTGAACGTGCCGCAGCCTGGCAGGCATTGAGCAGCAAGTTATATATGGCACTTTCAAGATTCCTCGCGTCTATATCTGCTTCCGCCGGCGGTAACTTGCCGACTGTGATGCACACGTTCTGCCCGTCTGGATGGAACTTCACTGCCGCAACGGCCTTCTCAACAACCAAGGAAACGCGCTCATGGACAAGCGGATTTCTCCGTCCGCTACTACAGAATTGCAGTAGTGAATCAATGCGCTCCGTCATCGCGAGCACTGCTTCTTGAATTTCGAGCAGCAGATCAGCCCGCGCGCTCGCACATATATCGTGGCGCTCGAGGAACTCGGCGTTCGCATAGATCGCCGTGAGCGAGTGGCGCATATCGTGGGATATCGAACATGCCATCCTGCCGATTGCCGACATCCTCTCTGCCTCTATCAGTTGGCTTTGTCCACGCGGCTGCGGTTCGTTTCGCCGATCGAGACCAACGCCCTTATCAAACATGAGGATATTGCCGCGGTCCGAAATCTTTGGTTTCCTAAGTTGTATTCTCACTGTTCCCCATCTGCTGCAGCTCTGCTACTAGTTTAGAAACCACTCAACCGGTCGTTCTAGAACCGCTTTGCCCTTCGCAAGGCTCACTTCTGATTCCTGACGATCTCGATTCCACGCGTTGT
>DASYBJ010000428.1:0-2654 GCA_036500845.1 Acidobacteriaceae bacterium | reverse complement strand
GCCCTCGGCCTTCGGGACAGAATCATGGATTGGCAATTCGTGGCTGTAGCTGTCACAGAAACGGGTACGCGGTTTTTCTCGAATAGACTCAGCGTCCGAATCATGAGACCTCTAAGAGCCGCCGGTTTCTATTAGCTTTCGCCAAAATGAAATCGGACATATGTGGATCATGGGCACCGAAGTGCCTCAAGAATTGATCCCTCAAAAGCCCGCATTTCCCGGCCTAGGAGTTTGTCGGGGATAGATGTTGGGTACCTCTCTAAGAGGGGCGTTTTCGTTGCGCATGGTTGGTTTTACGATGTTGTCCATGGGCAAGAGTTTTCGCTTGGACGATCTGGACCAATTGTTGATGATGCCGCCGTCGTTGCAGGATTGGCTGCCTGACAATCATTTGGCGCGATTTCTGGTGGACGTAGTAGGGGCGCTTGAACTGAGCGCGATTTATGGTTCGTATGAGGAAGGGGATGGCCGGGGGCTGTCGGCGTATGCGCCTGCAATGATGGTGCGGGTTTTGCTTTACGGCTACGCGACGGGTGTCTACAGCTCGCGCAAGATACAAAGCAAAACCTATGAAGACGTGGCCTTCCGCTACCTGTCGTGCGACGAGCATCCGGACCACAGTACGCTGGCCCAGTTTCGCAAGCGTCATTTGGAGGCGCTGGCGGGGTTGTTCACCCAGGCACTGTTGTTGTGCGCGAAGGCGGGTCTGTTGAAGCTGGGTCATGTGGCCATCGACGGCACCAAGATCATGGCCAATGCCAGCAAGCACAAGGCGATGAGTTACGGGCGGATGGGGGATACGGAGCAGCGGTTGAAGCGGGAGATCGATGAGTTGCTGGCGCGGGCGGAGCAAGCCGACGCCGCTGAGGACGAGAAGTATGGCCCCGGCAAGCGCGGCGATGAGTTGCCGGAAGAGTTAGCCCGTCGCGAGAGCCGTTTGAAAAAGATCGCCGAAGCCAAAGCGGAGTTGGAGCGGGAGGCTCGGGAGAAGGCCGAGCAGGAGCGCGCCGAAGCCGAAGCCAAACTCGCCGCGCGGCGCGAACAAGAGAAGCAGACGGGCAACAAGGCGCGTGGGCGGAAGCCACAGTTGGCGGACCCGGAACAGGCCAAGCCCGAAGCCAAGGCGCAACGCAACTTCACCGATCCTGATAGCCGGATCATGCCCGACGGCGCCCGCAAGGGCAGCTTTGTGCAGGGTTACAATGCGCAGGCGGCGGTCGATGCCGAAGCGCAGATCATCGTGGCGGCGGAGATTACCCAGCACAGCCACGATCACCAGCAACTGTTGCCGATGTTAGATCAAGTTGAACAGAACCTGGGGCGCAAGCCGAATGCAGCCAGCGCCGACGCGGGTTACTGGAGCGTAGCCAATGTGACAGATGAAAGCGTGTTGGGCATCGATCTGCATATAGCCACGGGACGTGAAAAACACAGTCATTCCATCGAGACGACAAGCGGACCGCCTCCGGAACAGGCCACGGCGGTGGAGGCTATGCGGCACAAACTAAGTACCGAGGCCGGACGGGCCATTTACAGCAGGAGGAAGGCGATCGTCGAACCGGTCTTCGGGCAGATCAAGGAATGGCGAGGTTTCCGAAGGTTTAGCTTGCGCGGGCTCGAGGAGGCAAGGTCGGAGTGGAAACTAGTCTGCCTCACCCACAACCTGCTCAAGCTGTTTCGCTCCGGATGGACCCCACAACCGGCTTGAATGCAACCCACTCGAATGCAACCGCTTGAACGGCGGACAAGAGCCATCCGCCGGCAAAATAACTTGATCTCCCAGCAGTCAATTCGCTATTCACGACAGACTCCTAGGTGGTTTCCCACGGGTTGAGAACCGGCACTCGCGCCCTGTCGAAGTCGCTCCGGTCGCGTGTGACGACCGTAAGCCCGTGCTGAAGGGCGGTTGCCGCAAGCAAAAGATCGGGATGTGAATAGGTGTATTCCAATCTTCCGTCCCTCTTCCATCAAGAGCCGCTATTTGAGCAGGATGTCTTCCGTCACCGGCAATATGCGCCCCGCGAACGCGGGTCGCAGTGTCTGCGTCAGCCAGTCATTCAATTCGACGCGTCGCGCAGGGTCTTCCTGAAGCTCAATGCCGAACCGAATTTCAGCAATGTTTACGACGCTGATATAGAGGGCGTTAAGCGGCTGCTTGTTGTAGAAGGCGGTTACGCCCGGTTCCGGCCTTCGCTTCCGTCCTTCCGACAGAATATTGGTATCCAGTAACCACCCCATCAGAGCGCGACATCTCGCACGTTGGTGAGGCGGACTCGGGGCGCCGTTAGATCGATATCGGGATAAGGAGAGGCCTGTAACGCGGCCAGCACCACAGCCCCGGTCGCTCTCGTCGGCGCTGCCGCGGCCTGTTCGTCGAGGGCATCGAGGGCCTTTTCAATCAGCTCGTCAGCATCCTGGAATTGGCCGGTCTGAATGTGCGCAGTCACGCGCTGCACCAGCTCGGGCTTATGGATCTCAATGTTCATTCTTAGGCCCTCCGTTCTTCAGGTAATCGTGATAGCCGCACTTTTGCGCTGCTTCAGGACGATTGTCACGGGTCGCGCAGGGGTCACGCTTGTAATGGTCAAATATTACCTTATTCGGAGTTTCGGGAATTCTCGCGGAGGGGGTTCGAAGGAGGAGGGGGCGAACGA
>DASYBJ010000427.1:0-4174 GCA_036500845.1 Acidobacteriaceae bacterium | reverse complement strand
CTCGTCGTGCAGCGTCAGTCGATCCCATGAAGGCCCTCAAGGCGGAATGAACCAGGGCCGAGCGAAGTTTTCCAAAATCCCTTGGTGTTGGAACGCTGTGTTGGGTAGGCCAGCAAGCTCAGGAAATCGTTCTTCTGTTCGGGAGTCAGAGACGGCAACGAAAGAGCCACTCTAATTGAGATCGTCACGGCTGGTGATTGCCAATGTCATTTTCGCAGGGCGGCAGTTCTAGTCTCATTAGAGATGCTGCTCATCACCACCTGCCCGGTGAAACAGCCGGAATCGATGACCATTCCGACGTTTCTTGTAAGCAGCTGCTGCGGGAACCGTTAATTGCATTTCTGTGCCCGCATTCTTCTCGCTCCAGAAATCCATTTGGGATCCGATTCGCTGTGCCCGCTCGCGCATTCCCGGAATTCCCCAATGTCCGGGTTGGCCGCCAGCCTTCAAGATCCTTGGTTCGATCCCCTTTCCGTCATCGCGAATACGCACTCGAAGATGATCGATATCGTAGTGGATCTCCACTTCGATGTGGCGCGCGGCGGCGTGGTGAAACGCATTTCGGATCACCTCGCGGGAGATCCGGTAGACTTCGTCCTGAAGCATTGGCGAAAGAGCCTGTTGTTTACCTTCAACGATCACATCGAAGGTCGGAGCATTCCCCTTCGATTGGTGAGTGGCTGCCAGTTCATGCCCAGTCGCCTTCAGCAATTCCGGAAGATCGCGTGGAGCGGCCGGTTCCGGACGCAGATCATGTATGGCAGCACGGCCTTCCGTGATGCCTTCCTCCGCAGCTTGAATCGCCCCATCCATAACCTGCTTCACGTTGTCTGCGTCGCGGAGAAACAATCTTCGGGCTGCCTGAAATTGAAAGACCGCTCCCTGAAAGCTTTGCAACAAGGTGTCATGCAACTCTCGCGCGATGCGCGTCCGCTCATCAACACGCGCCTCCATTCTTGCCTCCAATTGCCTAATCCGGAATACATAAGCGGCCCATAGCGACAGCAAAAATGCGGCCACACAACCGAGACGGAACCAAGTGGTTTGGTAGTAGGCGGGAGCAATGGAAAAGTCCAGAGATGCCCCTATCTCATTCCACACACTGTCGCTATTACAGGCGATAACGTGGAAACGATAGTGTCCTGGGCCAAGATCGGTATAAAAGGCCTGCCGCCTCGTGTCCGCTTCCTGCCACTTTGCATCGCGGCCCTCAAGTATGTAACGAAACAACACCTTTTGAGGAACAACGTAGCTGAGGGCGGTGTAATCAATCTGGAGATCTCGACTCAACGCGGGAAGATGAATTGGTTGATCGACAGGGTAGCTCTTGCGATCTGCGATGACGGCGTTCACGTAGACCGGCGGCGGCACCGTATTTCTCGAAATGTGCGCCGGATCCACTGTTTGCAGCACGTTACCATTCGCATACCACAGTCGTCCGTCGGGAGTCTTCGAACTGCTATTGAAGATGGCGTTCCCCGATTGGACTCCGTCCAACGCATCGAAAACTCTTGTCCTCAGTTCGCTTCTAGGCTCTTCCCACCACCGTTGCACTTCATCTTTTGGAATTTCGATTAGGCCACAGCTTGCGTAAAGCCAAAGGTTTCTCTGATCGTCCGTAATGAGCCCATTGACGTCATTGCAGAGTAGGCCGTTGCGGACGGTCAAGACCTGTTGCTTTCCGTCCTTCCACCCCACGACTCCGAATTCAGTCGCCCCTAATATCGACCCGTCAGGCGATGCAAAAAGCGCCTTGACTCTCGCATTAGGATGGTTGGCAAAGGTGAATATCTCTGCATTGCCAGATCGAAAGCGCGCAAGATTGCCATTCACCAGACCCAACCAGATTCCGTTTTGCGGGTCGGGCACAAGTTTTCGGGCGACTGGCATCGGTGGCGCCGGGAACTCTTCCCGAACCTTTAGATCCTGAATGCGGATGAGCGTTGAGGGCGTCGCGTGCGTCGCGACCCAGATGTTGCGCTCCAGGTCTTCTGTCAAGCCCATAACCATACCGATTGGACTTCCATTCTGCTTCCTGATCTGACGGAACGTGCCACTTTTCCCTTTTTCACGAATCCACAAGGTGTCATCCATCCCCACCCACAACCGGTCGGCATGATCCTCAAGGAGAGAGGTAACAAAGTTCCCTGGTAGCCCCCTTCGGGGCTCAGAAGATACGCCGCCTCGGCCAAGAGCCTGGAGACGGTCCGATCCGATCCAGATGGTGCCATCTCGCGCGGCAAGCACCGAATGAACGTCGGCCTGGCTTAGTCCTTCGCGTTTGGTGGTTACGGGAAGGTCACGGAGCATATCGATGGCGTTCGATGTGGCGACCCAGAGATCCCCTTCGCGATCTTCGAAGAATTGGGTCACGCCGTCGGCGGACAAGCCGTCCACGCTCCCGAAATGATCGACGTCGGTACCATGGATTCTGTAGATACCTTGATTGTCTGTCCCGACCCAGAGATTGCCCTCGCGATCAACGAAAAGGGTAATGACCTTCAAAGTTTCGCCATTAAGTTTTGGAGCGACGAACGGCTTCAAAGCGCCATCTACCATGCGTTGTAATCCTCCGCCGCTACCAGCCACCCCCGACCCTACCCAGATAGAGCCATCCCCAGCAAGCGCCAGGGCCAATACGCCGCCAATCCCCTGATGGGATTGCAACGCTGGAGGCCGATAAGCCTTGAATGATCCCGGCCTCCATCGCACAAGTGCCGTATCGTGCCCTATCCAAAGATTCTCCGAAGCGTCCTCCGTGAGACCCTGTGGCGAGTACAGACGCGTTCGCTCACTACCTCCGTAGCCGTAACAATGAGCATCTGTCTCGACAATTCGACAAATTGGGTGGGAGTAATCGTTGACCATGTAATTCGTAACCCAGATTTGACCTTTCTGGTTTTGCATGATCGAGGTTGTGGCTGCTCCGTTCAGATATCGAGTCGAGCGCTGGTTGACCCACCTAAGCAAACCAGAACCGGTCGCAATCCATAAGCTACCGTCTCTTGCGCCAAGCAGCGCCCTGACGTCGTTGGATGGCAACTGTTCTCCAGACAGCGAGGTCCAGGGAACAAACTGCACGCCATCGAATCGAAAAACCCCGTTTTCGGTTCCTACCCAAAGATATCCATCTATCGTCTGTGTAATAGAGATTGGTTCGCTACCGAAATATCCGTCCTGAATTCTCCAAGCAGTGTGGCCATACTGCGAGATGCGACTTGCCGGGTCGAGTGCGGCCATGCGGCCTACGAAAGAGATCAGAAAAATCGCAAGAAGCGCAGCTTTGGTCGCCAGCTTTAGATCAGCGTAGGTTTTACGGGAGAAGGGGGCAATGACAGGATTCAGTAACATCCCGAATTCCTCTTGGCAAGGATTCCCAACGCAAGTCCTGGATCGCCTCGCGGCTATCGTCGAGCACCATTTCACTCTCATAGATCGCGTCACTCCTCATCAGCACGCTTTTGGCATTAGATTTCCGGTCGCCTGAAGTAGGAACATCCGTCCCTGGAAATTCTGCAATATCGTATCAGGCAAGTCTTGTGCAACACGCGTGCGCTCACCCAAGCCGAGTCGATCAGATCCGTTCCCGCCGAATTACGCCCACACGGAGTTGCGATTTCGCAAACACCCGACAAGGCTAAATAATCTGGCGACCTATGTCGCAGTTGGGAGCCTGGTTCCAATTCTTCAAGCGCTGCTACTGGGGCGACCCTTTCAACCCTTGGGCGCAAAAAGATGACCTTCTTTATCGCGAAAATTAATCAGAAAGATTTATTCTTCTTGAAAAGTCTTCTGCAGGCTGGCAAGATTGCGCCGGTCATCGACAGACGTTATCGCTTGAGCGACGCAGCGGAAGCTCTCCGTTATCTGGCAGAAGGACATGCGCAGGGGAAAGTCGTATTAACCGTTCCACCTTAAGGCGCGGAACGGAGCCGTTTAAACTCCCGCAAGAGCCCTCTCCAGCTGATAGCTCCTGGTCAGTCTGCTTTGTCGAACGCGATCTCAGGCGCGAAGGCTTGCAATCTAACGCTGAGCATCCACTTGTCCGATAAACTCGCAGCGCATCTCGGACACTTGCACACTTGCGGACTAAAGGACCGGCAGGAGCGCTGGTCACTTGTCCGGTTTATCGACCCCGTCGCAATAGGTTCTTTAACCTTCCGTATTTGCTGTA
>DASYBJ010000426.1:0-14266 GCA_036500845.1 Acidobacteriaceae bacterium | reverse complement strand
ACAATATCTCCTTGCACTCGACACGCAATTACTTATGACGTTCCGTTTAGTATCTGTGGCGCATTGCAAACCAACCCAGTTGCATGCTGCCCGTGAGGCCGTTCGGCTCCGTTCTGCAACCCATGTTGGGTACCCCTTGGTCGCAAGTTACCAGTTCGCACTCGTCGGGGAAGGGAAGTCGTCCTCGTGTCTGCCGTGAATGACAACCTCGGACTCGAGAGCAACTGATGTCAGAGCCCTTGAGAAGGCTTGGCATACATTTTGGATTCTCTTAGCTTTTGTAGTAGGAATTATTCCCACCAATTGGAGATTGAACATGTCTACCGTCGAGAAAATCAGTATTGCTCTTCCCTCCGAGATGTTAGCGGTCGTGCGTCAGGCGGTCGACTCGGGCGAATATGCCTCGACTAGCGAGGTAGTGCGCGATGCTCTACGCGATTGGATACAAAAACGCAGTTTGCGGCAGCAGGGTATCGAAGAGCTGCGCCAAGTTTGGCGGCAGGCGCTGGAACAGAAGACACCCGGCGTGGGTGTCGACGAGGTTCTTGACCGTCTGGAACGGAAGTATCAGGCCTTGGCCGACGCGTCAGGTGCGCTGTGGTCCATAAGAAGCAAGGATGTTTTCGTACTCCCACATATAGAAGTGGAAGTGTCGAGCTGTACTTAACCATGAGACTGTGGCAGTTTGCTGTAGTTAACTTGGAGATTGCGCCGCACAACTACTGTCCTTAACCATGAGATTAGGTCTGCCCGGGGTTGAGTGTCGCTGGAGTGCTCTCATAGACCGAAGAGCCGTTCTTGAATGCGCGCCGGGCATCCGCGACTTTTAGGTCGAAGCGTCGGCAGGTTCAGGTGGCGGCTGCTCCTCCATCCACTGGATCCCAAGAATCCGCCGAATAATATCTCCAAGTTAACTGCGGTGATCTCCAAGTTAAGTGCAGTGTCTCTGGTTAAGTGCAGTGCGCAAGTTACCGAAAAGATTCAACCGGCTGTCTCATCGTTAAGTACAGCTCGACACTCGAAGAGCCGATCCGATATTTCAAAGGAGCAGCCTAGTTAAGCGCTGATCTCAACACGCGAGCAGCTTGTCGCGTAACCCAGCGCCCGCTTCAGTGTGGGGAATGTTCGGGCGCTCGTGACCGCGAGTGCCAGAGCAATGAGTCCATCGTCGCCATACCGTTGTCGCAGCCGCTCACGCAATTCCGGATTGTCGCTGCGGTTTGCCTGTTCTTCGGCAAACCGGTATACGTCGCGCAACGACTCGGGCAGGGAAGAGATGCGGCCCTGGGCCAAATCGCGCAGGAGGGCTGCCGGAACACCCGCCTTGCGAGCCAGATTCACCGATATTTGTAGGCAACTGCCACAGTCCTCCTGACGGTACGCTGCAATCTTTGCTGTGGCGTGCACTTCCGGCGGCAGTGGCCCGCGGTATTGTGAGAGTTTACTCAGGCTCCTGTAAGCCAGGAGCGCTTTGATCGAATGCGACAAGATGTATCGCGTTTCATCGATTGGCACTCCAAGCTGTTGCTCCGCCCGGTTAAGACGTCTGTTCAAGAGCCACCGAATCATCTCTGCTTCTCCTTTGATAACCGCTCCAGTTTCTGCGGATTGGTGACGATGTAAATCGCGCGAATGCGGTCCGCGTCCAGGTCTAGCACCAACACAGTTCTCGCCTTTCCATCGCGAAACCCGATGATTCCCGGTTGCGAATTGATCTCGGTGATTTCGTGTTCCAGACCCGCTCCGCCCTTACGTGTAATTCCGATCATGAAGCGTGCAACACGATCACTGCCATGAATGGGATTGAGTGCTGCGCGCTCGATACCGCCCCCATCGGAGTAGGCTGTGATGTCGTCGTGCAGCAGGCGCATCAGGCCCTCGAGGTCTCCCTGTTGCACCGTCTGACCAAACTGCGCCATCAAGCGCTCAGCCGCTTCAGATTGGGGTTGAAACCGCTGTTGCCGCTCCCTTAATGCTTGCTTTGCACGCCGCTGCGCTTGGCGGCAGGCTTCTTCACTCCTGGCGGTAATCTCGGCTACCTCCGCGTGCGAGTAGTCGAAGACTTCTCGCAGTAGAAAAACCGCCCGCTCTACTGGAGTCAGCCGCTCCAAAAGAACGAGGAACGCCATCGTTAACGATTCGGAAAGTTCGACAGGGTCCAACGTCTTCGACGTAACGATAGGCTCGGGCAACCACGTTCCCACATACTGCTCGCGGCGAACACGTGCGGATGCGAGATGATTCATCGCAAGTCGCGTGAGGATGGTTGTCAGAAACGCGCGGGGAGAACGAATCTCCCCAGTGCCAGCCTCATTCCAGCGGACATAGGTCTCTTGCACAAGATCCTCCGCGTCTGCCATGCTGCCAACCATGCGATAGGCCAGCGATACAAGATAAGGTCGCTGCTCTAAAAAGAGCTCTTCAATGGAAGAAGCCATGCATACACTATGACCGAACAAGCGATGCAAACGTGACAGGGCGGCGGACAGCGGGTCCCAGTCTTTACAGTGTGTTGATTTCGATGTTCTCGAGGATGCGCTTTGACGTGCCTCGTTCCGCGATCTTGATCATCGCGCGACCGACTTGTTCTGTAGTCGTCACATACCGCGGAAACCAAACCTTCAATAACGGAAGAAGCGGGGCGATTGCGAGGTAGAACAGGCGATACCACGTCGTTTTTGACCGGATGCCGTGCAACGGCACAATTACCGCCGGGCGAAATGCGTAGACCTTGAGCGGTAGGCGAAAAAGGGCATTTTCCGTCGCACCCTTCACCCGAGCCCACATGGCACGCCCGTGCTCACTACTATTTGTGCCCATACCCGAAACGTAGATGAATGTCATCCCTGGGTTCACTCTGGCGAGCGTCTGCGCCGCGGCCATTGTCATGTCATAGGTCACTCTGCGGTAACTCTCCTCGTTCATGCCGAAAGCGGAGACCCCGAGCGAGAAAAAACAAGCGTCAAAACCCAGGAGTTCAGATTCTAGGGGAGAGAAATCGAAGAAATTCGCGTGCACGAGTTCACGGAGCTTCTCGTGTTGTCGTCCCGTCGTTGAGCGCACGATGGAAAGCACGCGTTCCACCCGGGCATCGAGCAGGCATTCTCGCAGAACACCCTGCCCAACCATGCCGCTCGCACCGAAAACAAGCACCTTCATGGCGATCCTAAGACGGACGCGTTTCCCTTGATCATCCTACAGATTCGCGCGATCAGAGTAGCGCCGATGATTGGAACGCCGCCAGACGCTCGATGCCAAGAAGAGTGATCAAAAGAGCCAAACGAAAACTGGGCGAGCTTCGAAAAGCTCGCCCAGTGCACAGAGTGCAAGAGACCAGTTTCAGGCTACGCCCGAGGGCCGCCGATCGTGACCGTCGAACTTCGCGACATTGACATTCTTAGCCAAGCCAAGCTTTTGAAGCAACCAGATGCCGTAATAGTTCGGATCGAATTCATACCAAGCCAAACCATGCCGTGCCGAGACAGGATGTGCGTGGTGGTTGTTGTGCCAGCCTTCGCCGCCAGTGAGTAGCGCAACCCACCAGTTATTGCGCGATTCATCTCGCGTGGCAAACCGCTTGGAACCCCACATGTGCGTGGCCGAGTTGACGAGCCAGGTCGCGTGCAACCCCAGAGTGACCCGCAGGAAGATGCCCCACATCACACAAGGCCAGCCGCCCCAGGCGAGTAGGCCAAGTCCGACGAGAATCAGAGGAACGTAGTGATACTTGCTGAGCAAAACTAGGAAGCGATCTTTTGCGAGATCCGGCGCATATCGAGCCATCAAGGCAGTCTCTTGATGAAGGGCATCGCCCGAGAGAATCCAGCCCGCATGTGCCCACCAACCACCGTCATGTGGAGTATGCGGGTCGCCAGGACGGTCAGTCAGTTGATGGTGTACGCGATGAGTCGCCACCCAAAAAATCGGGCCGCCCTCCAAAGAAAGCGTGCCGCAGATGGCGAGAAAATATTCGATCCATTTGGGAGTGCGGTACCCCCGATGAGTCAGCAGCCTGTGATACCCCATGCCGATTCCCATGTTAATGGCGAAGACCCAAAGTACAGCGGCGGCGCAGAGAGCTTTCAAAGTGAACATGAAGAGCGCTGCGACCGCGAGAATGTGAAACGCTGCCATCACCGACGTGGTGAGCCAATTGCGCTGGTCCTCTTGAGTGGCTCTGCCCAGTACCGGAACTTGCCGGCGCTCAGTCCGTGTTGAGTTTCGAGTTGCGGAAGCAATCTCGTTAGGATTTAGAACGCCTGACACTTCAACGGGGCTGGATGTCACGGGAGAGGCATCTTCAACGATTGTCGGCATTAGAAATGGAGATCCCTTCGGGAAAGAATTTGGAGTCTGCCGAGAAATAGAGGCTACCCTATGCCGGCTGCTCGCAAATCACCAACTCTAGGTTCGGCCGAGGCTTTTCAAGGAAAAGCTGCTGATTCGAAGCTAGCAGGCGGCTTCCATCCCGTGCGTAAGAGTTTTGTAATGGTGCGGTTCGAGGATCTAACGGAGAATCTGGCACCTGCCAAACCAAACTGATTCAGGTCAGCTGACCCATCGTGACACTTTCGAGGGAGAATGAATGGCTGAGAATAGATCAAAACTCGATCTTCGACCGAACACAGATGACCGACGTCTCGACGGACCGGGCACCCCAACCGGCAACGCGGGGTAGACGGGGTCAGAACCGGTCGCCAATCCGAGCGAAAGTCGCGAGGCGCGCCAGAACCAATTTCGAACGATGTCGAGTGAGGTGTACAGGCTTGTGGCTCACGCCGAATCCCGGCGACCACAGGCATCTCAAACGCCCGGTGAGAGTACCTTCGGAGAGAAGCCAGCAAGGGCAGAGCTGTGCAGTAATTCAGACGTGAAGCTACGCACCCGGTCTCGTCCAGCCAGTTTTGCTGCGGTCAGCGCTCGCTCCGCCTCCCGTAAAACTAAAAGTGGCAAGCGTCCGCGGCCCTCCGCAACACCAAAACTGGCGCGTATGCTGAGTGAGCTGTGCTTCACGTAAAAAGGGAAATGCATGGCTAACCCACGCAGCCGTTCGGCCATCGCGAGGGCATCGTCAAAGCTGCAACCCGGAAGAACCAGGAGAAACTCATCCTCGCCGGCGCGGCCTAAAATGTCATAGCTCCGGAGCTGACGGCGTAGGCGAACCGCAAGTTGCTGCAAGACCGAATTGCACGCCTCATACCCGAACTCCTGGCTACGCTGCGCGAAATGATCGAGATCGAGAAGGATGATGGACAAGGGAGAGTGGCTGCGCTTTACTCGTTCTGTTTCTTGGAAGAAGAGTGACAACGCCGTCTCGCGATTCCACAAACCCGTTAGTGGATCGTGGGAGGCCTGAAACGCCACGGCTTCCGTCGATTTCTTTAACTCATTCCTGAGTCTTAGCACTTCTTGCGCGGTCTGTAGGCGCAGTCGCAGTTCCCACTCTCTTGCCGGCTTTACGAGAATATCGCTAACCCCCGCCCCCAACGCGGAGGCGATCTTCGTCGAGTCCGGACCCGCAAAATCGTGCCGCTGCTCGCTCGGTTTCAACAAAGCCATGATCCGAGTCGGGATCTCGAGCAGCCCACATGGCATCAAGCTCGTCTCGAAGGATCGAGCGATAGAGAATACTCCGTCGGGGGTAGCGGATGCCGCTTTCGAAGTTCTAAGAGATTTACAGATTTCAATGCAGTTCAATCCCGGCAGATCGTAATCGAGCAGTGCAACTGCCGCAGGTTCCGGCATGCTCAATCGTTCCAATGCACTGCCGCCGTCTTCTGCAGATTCCACACTGTAGCCCCAACCCTCCAAAAGTCGCTCCAGGCACGCGCGCTCGACCGGATCGGCCTGCGCAATCAGGACACGGCACTCGGCCAGAGTGTCTGGCATCTATCTCTCCTGCTTCTTGTATCGGCGCGAATCGAGGATGCTTTAGCGCGTCGGTGCAAATCGAAGATCGTTGGACGGACGAACTCCGCTCGGTTCCTACGCCCTCGGGCAAGAACATAGGCCAAGCCGCACATCAATGAGATAGCCGTGGTGTTCCAGGTGTGCCACCATCCTCGCCATTCGGGCGGGGGCAATACCCTCGATACCGAGAGACGATTGTCTCTCTTCTATTTCTCTGCGCTCGATTTAGCTGGATCAATAGGTGACGCATTCTTTCGGCTCATGCCCATCATGCTGAGGAAGAAGCTTGAAAAAAAGATCTCCGCGCTCAACATCAGAGCCACCGCGGAGGGCATAGTAAGCCGGAGCATCGATCTTGCGGAGAGTGGGCCAAAGCCCGAACTCTTCCACAGAAGTAGAGCGTAGGCTGTGCCCCCCAAACCGAGCGAAAGAAGAAACAGACCAGCCAGGAGCCCCGTCTCCAGCGTGATGTAGCGAAACCATCGGCTGAATCTTGGATCTTCTGGAAGCAATCCCTCCGCGATCGCAAACACTTTTGCACTTACAGAGAAAACTGTGGCGTGGAAGCCGATGAGAAGGCAGGCCAACGTGTAGAGCAGTGTGTCCACATCAAGGTAAACACTGCCGATCGAGCGCTCTCGCGGCAACAACCACGCGCTTGCCAAGCCGCCGACGATCATCATTAACAACCCCGGATAAAGAAATAGCCAACGTGGCGAATACAACAGAAGAAATCGAAGATGCCGCCAGCCGTCCCGCCAGGTACGCAGGTGTGGACTTCGACTGCGCCCATCCGGTGAAAGCGTCGTGGCTACCTCCACGATGTTCATATTCAGCAAGGTTGCTTTGACGACCATTTCACTGGCGAATTCCATCCCGGTCGTTCGAAGATTCATCCGATCGAAGGCGCTTCTCGTGAAGCCTCGCATGCCGCAGTGAAAATCTTTGACTGGAGCTCCAAACAGTATCTGTCCAATAAGGCTGAGCACCGGATTGCCGAGATACTTATGTAGAAAGGGCATTGCCCCCGGCTTTACGCCACCCTCGAAGCGGTTTCCCATCACCAAGTCGGCGCCGCAATTCAATCTATCGAGAAATCGGGGAATGTGGTCAAAATCATAGCTGTCATCTGCGTCGGCCATCAAGACGAACGGCCCATTCGCGGCCTTGATACCTGCCATGAGTGCTGCGCCATATCCGCGTACCGGAACGTTGACAAGGCGAGCGCCGCTTTCGAGGGCAATCTGCTGGGAACCATCCGTGCTGCCGTTGTCCGCGACGATGACCTCGCCCACGATCCCATTGATCTCTAAAGCGCGCATCGCCTTGCCAATACATACCGCGAGTGTCTCCGCCTCATTCAAACAAGGCATCACAACCGTGATCTCATAAGACAATGGGAGAATAACGTGAGCTTCGGAAGGCGTGATCGTCTGTATTGATTCGATTGTCATTGAACCTTCCGTACAACAGCAAATGGAGCAGTCGGGGCCTGCAGCGCCGTGCTACTTTGAAGCAAAAACGAAACCAACTTATACCAACTAAGCTAGCGAGCTAAGCGTCTGACGCGATGTTTCTATTTCCTTTGGGCCGTATCATCCGTAACTCTGGCTTCTTCTACGGTGCTACCAATAGGCCTAAATACGACGACATCGCTAAAAGCCGTCGCTTCCCGCCGCCCGCTCGAATATTCGTGCATCTTAGCCGCCGCATGAGCACATCCTAGACAGACGATTCTGCAAGGCTCCTCGGCCCCTTTCGGTTTGAACGCCGCAGTCGGGTTGACAACACCCGCGTACGATATCTTGAGTGGTCCACCGTACTTGGTCAGCAGAGCAAAGAATGGATATTCGAAATGTAAGAGGCTTGCATCGACTCCAACGGACTTGCAGCCCGTCGCCGCGGTTGATTTCGCAGCCGCGATGAACGAATCAGCCAAAGCTTGGTGCTGGTCGAAGAAGTAGGTCTCATCCCGGGGAGCGGTCAGAATACTACCCTTGAATCCTGACTTGGTCACGAGCGGTCGAGCCTGGTTACCGAAGAGTGGCGGAACTGAAGCGATCAAAAGCAGCACTATCGCGAGGTTTGTGATGCTTCTTGGAAGCAGCCGGCTAAAGGTCAACGCCACGAAAGTCGCGCTCACGACGAATACGGGCAGTTGGTATCTCGCGTTGAAGGGCGACCAACGCAATAGCGCGCTGTAAAGAAAGAATGCGCTTACAAGCCCTGCACCCACCCAAAGTACCTCACGATGCATCCTGCGAATCCAGACAAGCCCCATCAACAGTGCCGCTACGAAAAGTAAGAAGTGCAGTGTGTTCCCCGACATCGTCTCGTTGCGGGAAGCGAAGTTGATAACGAACGGCCGGAAAATACCCGATTGACCACTGACGATCTGACTTCGGTCGTTCGGATCCACTCCAAGCAGATGAATACAGTGCGACAAAAGACCAGTTGTAATTGCATTGATCCGATGGCTCGGCACGGCCATATTTAAGCCGATGCTTCGCAGAAAGTTTGCGATCGATCGGGCCAACGTGATGTGCGAATTCGCAAACATGCGCTCAAAGACCGGGCCCGCTCCGTCAAAGTAGGGCAGCCCGAAAATGGATCCGCTGAAACGATAGTTGCGCGTCCAAAGGGGAGCATTCATGGCGATGCAGAGCAGCGCGATCACAGGAACTCGAATGAGAAAGCAGCGGACGCTCGCCCAACTCCAAGTGGCAGCACACGCCAGAACAAGGAATGGTAGAAACGCATATGCAGTTCCTTTGGTAAAGACGGCGAGACTTAGCGTCCCGCCAATCGCGAGTGTATCGGACCACGTCTGATGAGTCCTCCAACGGATCAGGAAGTACACAGCCAGCACGATCCAATACGAAAGAACGTAATCGTTTTTCGCGCTCGTTGCCCCCAGAATTCCTGTAGGAATGGTCGCTACCAGTACTGATGCGAATATCTGTGTCCGTCGATCGCCGCCGAGGAGCTGCGTGACCAACGAAACGCCGAGAATACACCCAACAGATGCGAACCATTGCACTAGATTGACCAGCCGGTCCGATCCATAGAGCAGATTGAGATGGAGCATGACATACTCCGAGAACGGCGGCATAGCCAGCTGTTGCCGGTCGATCGTCGGATAAAGCTGAACTCCATGGTTGCTGATCCACTCGATCACCCGTGGAAGGTGATACTCCATTACATCCCAGTTGTTGGGAGCACTCACCAACGCGGTAAGCGCGGTCAACGCTATGATGATGCTTAAACCGTAGAGTCCGACCTTATCGGAGAGTTCCAGAGGCTTTGAAGGCTGCGAGGAAGAGCGTCTGCCGTTCAGCCCGGCCCGACCAGCTCGTACCGCCCAGTACAGGCACAGAAACATGAATGCCAGCCAGGCAATCGCAATCCCTGTCCTCGTGATCCAGTAAAGCGCGCTTAGCACTTCGGTTCCGAAGGCGATGAAAAGACCGCAGGGAATTGTTGCGAAGAGGAACGATTCTCTCCATCCGCAATTCCGTCGGAGGAAGCCGAGAACCAGCAGAATAAAAGAGAGCAACGGTAGCACTGCTAATATCAAGATGATGCTCCCCCTTGCACGGGTGCCGTGCTCTAAAGCTTTTTGAAAGCACGCTTCTGAGGGGAGTGATGGGCTCGATACGGATCAAAACGAGGGGAAGTCCGCTGCCATTCTCTTTCCCCAAACAGGTCCGTCCGGCGCGATGGCATAACGCTACCGGAATCAAACCCGGATTGACAAGGTAAATTCCACGACTTTAGTAACTTGTGAATGGGTATTTTCGTCGCGAGGGACGCTTGTCAAAAACGATCAGAAGCATCGAGCGAGGGACATGCTGCTATCGTGTTAAACAGGAAAATACTCTGAGATGCGCGCCTTTGAACTCGTTATCGTGAGTCTATTGATGGTTGGCGCTATTTGGGGCTTGGTGAATGGGATCCGAGGGCGAGCAATACTTCTGCTGCTAGGCTTTACTCTGCTCGCCGGGTTTTTGCACTTTCGGTTCGAAGGCGCGCATTGGCAAATGGCTCCAGCCTATTTGGGAGTGGCTGTCTTTTTTGCCATCGTCGTGGCCAGAAAATCCACTGGGCCCGTGACCATTGCGGCTGTGTGGGCGATGCTTGCGCTAGATCTCGCCACTGTCTGTTTTTCGGCAATCCTTCCTATGTTCCGCCTTCCCCAGCCGACAGGCCCGGATATCATTGGTACGCGTGTAATTCACCTCACGGATGAGAGTCGGGTCGAGGAGCATGACAATAGCCGAAAACGCGAGTTGATGATTCAGATCTGGTATCCTGCGTCCCCCTCACGCAATGCCTATGCTCCCTATCGCAAGCGCGAGGAAACTACTCTGCTCTCCTCTTACCAAAGCGTGCTGCCGACACACTCCCGGTGGAACGCTCCAGTTCTTACCAAAGGCGTCTTTCCGGTTCTCCTATTCAACCCTGCGTGGAATGGCAGGCGGACGCAGAACACTTATCTCGTTGAAGACTTAGCAAGTCATGGCTATGTCGTTGTGGCGATCGATCATCCGTACAATTCCGAACCGGTCGCTCTGCCGGATGGCCGTGTGATTCACGCCTTGCCCGCCCCCGATATGGACTTCACTACGAAGAGTCTGGAGACGATCAGGATTGCTGCTGCGAAGGAGCTGGCCACGCAGTCCGCAGATACGATCTTTGTGCTCAATCAGCTTCAGTCGATGAGTGCTGACGCTGAAAGCCCGTTTTACGGTCATCTAGACACAAACAACGTCGGAGCTTTTGGTCACTCGTTTGGAGGGGCGGTAGCAGCCCAGGTGTGCCATGATGATCCTCGAATTCGAGCTGCCTTAGACTTGGATGGCTCATTTTGGGGCGAGGTACAACAGACCGGATTGTCCAAGCCTTTCATGATGATGACCGGGGACGCAGCAGCGCCCGTTTCCCCAGAAGATCGCGCCCGGCTCGACAACTATGAGCGTCTCAATGCCGAGCTCGATGACAGCGACAATTCAATGTTTCACAAGTTCGGCGGCTACCGTATTTTTTTACATGGAAGCTCACATTTTAGCTTCACCGACAAGGCGCTCTTTTCTCCCTTCAAGTCTTTGTCCGATGCCGGAAACCTGAGACCTCGTCGGCAATTCCTGATTGTCCGTCAATACACTTTGGCCTTCTTTGAGCGTGCTCTGCGAGGCCGCAGCAGCCCCCTCATAAATAACGAACGAAGCCAATTCTCGGAAGCTGCATTTCAATTCGTCAGTCCGGGGGCGTCGTGAAAGAGAAGACAATCAAGCGCAACCATCGGCTTCCCATCTTTGCGTTCTTATTGATTGTTTCTCTCTCTACAGGATGCCGTATCTTTCGAGCGGACCCTGACGTCGCATTTCTCGGCGATTCCATCACCCAGGGTTGGCATTATCCGCGAGTGAACCTTGGGATTTTTGGCAATACCACTGCCCAAATGCTCCAGCGGTTGCCGAGGAGCATTGTGGGCAAGCGGTATAAGCAGGTTGTGATACTGGGTGGCACCAACGATATATTGTTAGGGATTGATCCGAACGTCACCATACTGAATCTGGAAGGGCTCGGAAACTTGATTCTTGCATCAGGCGCGGAGCCCGTCCTCTGCGAGATCCCACCCATCTTTCATAGCTTCAATCACAGTGACAAAAAGGACTATTCGGCGGAAGTGCGAGCATTGAACGAGCGTATCTCGCGGCTGGCCGCCACGCGTAAGTGGAAGCTCGTCGACTATTACGATCCGATTCTTGGGCATCCGGGTTATTCCTCGGACGGAGTCCACCTGAAACGGCGTGGATATGCGGTGATGGAGATTGTGTATCTCCGGGAGGCCGCTCCGTAGATGGTGTCAAGATCAATGCTGGCGACACCAGATCCGCTGCTTGCTTCTAATCCCTGTCCACTGGGCCAGGAAAAAGCGTACGCAGCGCCGGAGCAGGACCGTATTTGATAAGAAGCCGCAATGGGCGCAAAAGCGGCGCACACTTAGGGTGAATGTGATAGCGCGCCGCCCACTGATAGTCCTGTTGCGTCGGCGCAAAAAACCGGAGGCGGTGCTTCCAACGATATCCGGGACTATCAGCAAGCTGAAGATAGCTGCTCACGTTCTGAACTGCGGTCGTTGGATCTGCCGGCGTGGCGAGGATTCGATCAGCCCACGCGCCCGCTCTGCGTACGAGCTCTGGTCGGCCACGAACAGCAGCCTCGATATCGGGCGGAAGCCTCGTTCCAAAGCTCCGGGAGGTAATTTCGCAGCTTAGCAGGAACACGTTTCTCAGTCGGTAAGTACCGGCTGCTTCGAGCAGCGCAATGGTGTCGCCCGGATCGAGAGCCCCGAGTGCGCGGGAGATATCCGCAACCCAAATCAGTCGGGCGAAGCGGTGCTTCAGCCCATGCAGCGAGAGATAGAGAATCAAATCGATTGGTGACAGAAAGCGAATTGGGTATCCACGAAATTCCAAGGTCCGGGCTCGAGCCCAGGCTCCAGGTAAATCGAAGCTTGGGGCCGAGGGGGATCCGACTCCGAAGTGCAGTTCAACGTAAGTGCCGTTTCGTACGAAGTCGCGATGGTAATCATCCGCCGGTCCGACCGGTTGAAAGCCCAGCTCAATGAGCAGAAGTTCCGCCCGGGCAAAGTCCTTTTGTCTGACGAGAATGTCCAGATCGTCAGAAGGGCGGAGGGACAGCTGCCCATAGAGCACGTCGGCGAGCACCGGGCCTTTCAGGGGCAGGACTTCGATCCCGCAGGCTGCGAACTCCCTTAGCAACCCTTCCAGTTCGCTCGCAAGGAAAAGCGAACGTGCCCACCTCTCGCGAAAGTGACAAACGAAGTTGTCAGGAAGCGGCCCGGCGTGGGCCTCACAAAAAAGAGCTAATACCCCATGGCTCCCCGCCAGTTCCAGCAGGATGTTCCAATTGACCGCCGTGGAGGGAGCGCCGGGTCCGTGCAGCAGCGTAGAGAGAAGAAATTCGGCTTCGGGAGTCATTCGATTGGAGAAGGGAACATGCACTGCGGATCAAAATGTGTGGTGATCCAATCGACCACTTCTTGGCCTTCACCGCGACTGCCTTTGACGGCAAAGCTC
Source organism: Acidobacteriaceae bacterium (assembly GCA_036500845.1). Classification (GTDB taxonomy): domain Bacteria; phylum Acidobacteriota; class Terriglobia; order Terriglobales; family Acidobacteriaceae; genus PALSA-350. Next base: position 1,250 of record DASYBJ010000426.1, on the reverse strand, counting down.
TGGGTCACGACCTGCTTTAGCACTCTGAGTGCAGCTGCGGGTCCTCTTCTTGCAGACACTGTGTTGTCCAATAATCCAAGCAGAGCTTGACCCGCGGAAATATGCCGTGGATGCCACCTGGCACCTGCTTCATAGCGGCTTAGGAGCACCAGCCCCGGGAGCAAAGGTGCGTGACCAGCGACCCCCCCAAGCTCCTCCACTGGACGCTTGGTTTGTCGAAACCCACCGTCTTCTCGCAACTGCAAGGGTCGCGCGTACGGATGGACAAGACCATTATGGTCGATGACGGCGAATTCGTCCGAGTAGTAAACGGCGCCAGCGCGTACGAGTTCGGCCACGAGAGTCGTTTTGCCTGAAAAGGTTCTGCCCGGAATCAGGATGGCGCGGCCTCCCCAGCTGACCACGCCCGCGTGCACGAAGACTCTCCGCCGCGTCGATTCGGCGACTTGGAGTGTTACATCCGCCTCAAGGCATTCCAAGAGCTGCGATTCCTGTCCGCAGAGAAGTAATCTCTGATTGTCCTTATAAAGGTGGAAGCAGACGCCGTTCTCGGGGCCGCTCTGGTCGTCGCAGATGATCGAATACACCTGTTCGACAATTGGCGAACTCGACGGTTTCCAGCCGAGCGGAAGATAATCGACGCTGCGCGCCATGACATCCGCGCGATTCGCCCGCACACCGATTCGTACTCCATAGGCGATAAAGGAAAGACCCGCGCTCCATGCCAGGGTATCGAGTTTAGACTGCGAGCTGGCCCTGCGCCTCATCTGGGGAATCGGTCCCAGGTTCGGGAATGTGTCGCGGCCTAGAGTGTTATGGGCAGACAAATTGAGCCATCCTGTCGATCAAGGATTCGAATGATGCTACTTCTGACGTCACGAACGCGGAACCTCCGCCATCTGCAAGGTGTCTTAAGCTCAAAAGCCAAACCAACTCTGCGGTTCCATGAACCTTTCATCGGCCGCCGATCGGAGAAAGGCCGCGTCACCGTTTACCGCTTAGTTCCGAAACAGTCTTCAAACGCTTTCAGCGCGGTCCACTGTTACCACCGGACCTGGGACAGCTGCTCCCATTCCCATTTTCTTAAGTAAGGTGCGTCGGGTCATTCCAGCGGAGAGCGTCGACATCTCGAGCAGGCCATCTTTCGCTAGCACATCAAGGGCGTACCAGATGAGTTGCACATGCACTGGCCTTCCTATCACTTGTCCCATCAGCTCCGCCAGCTCTGCGACAGTCCTCTTTCCATCGGC
>DASYBJ010000425.1:0-8277 GCA_036500845.1 Acidobacteriaceae bacterium | reverse complement strand
GCGGGTTCAACAGCCGTGCCGAAGCGGCCAGTTTTCCTCAAAAGAGGCTTTCCACGCTTTCCACGCGGAAATCGCTCGCTACCGAGGGGACTTTCCGCGCTTACCGCGCTTACTGCGCACTATTCTCCTCCAACCGGTGCCCGGCTCTGGGCGACGATGACAGGGAAGCACAGCATCGTAACCTGCAGCCGCTAGTGACCTGTCTCAGTGACTTCGTTAAAACACAGGGTCGTAGACCTTTGCGTATTGAGCAATAGATTCAGCCGCTTCCACAATATCTCCTTGCACTCGACACGCAATTATTTATGACGTTCCGTTTAGTAGCGCTTCGTCAAAGCCTCCGGTGCCGGACCTTTGCGCCCGCCAAGCAGCCAGTCGACGCGGCTGCGAACGTCCTCCTCGCGGGCCTCGCCCATAATTCGCCCGATGATCTCGCCCTGCTGGTCGATGACCACCGTGCCCGGAACAATCGCTCCCAAGCCGAAGCTTTGCAGTATCTCTGAGTTCGCTCCCACCCAGACATTGAGATCGATCGTGTTTTTCGTCAGGAACGGCTGAATCTTGCCTCGGTCTTTTGCGTTATCAATCGACGCGGCTATGAATTGCACTCCATTCCCAGCGTATTGCTGGCTGAGCTGGGAAAGATGCGGTAGCTCCTCCTGGCACGGCCCGCACCAAGTTGCCCAGAAGCTGAGCACGACGATCCGGCCCCGCAGCGCAGACAACTTTTGCGATTGGCCAGCCAGGTCTTTCGCTTCAAAGTTTGGGGCGCGCTTTGCCTCAGCCGAAGGGACCGCGAGAAACGCTACAGCTAGGAACCATAGCTGAGCCTGCAAGGAAGGGATTCGCATATCGCCGACGACTCTAAATGAAAGAACTGTTTTGTAGCTCAACCATTCGATGGAGTTCGAAACCCATCGCTAAGGCGAAGACTGGCGAACCACCGGCGCAGTAGGGTGTGGGGATTCTCGTTGGGGGCTCTGTTCAAACAGTGGCCGTGTTTTCGAGGTCATGGCAGAAGCGGAGGAGAACTCATGAAAACCATCAGACTCTTCGTAACAATCGGTGCAGGAATTCTGACAGGAAGCTTTGCCGCACCGAGCGCGTCGCTCGGCCAGGGCTGCGTCGCCGCGCACTCGCCGCAGCCCATCGTCTCCGGGCTGTCGCCGAACGACCAGCAGAGTCTATCCGACCGGCTGCACGCGCTGACGGTCACCTTCGGCTACCGCTTTTACAATTCCTACCGGCACTATGTCGGAACTGTTTATCAGGCGCAGAGAGCAGCGGCGCACAATGCGGTCGTGAACCACGTAAATCTGCTCGATATAGACGTGAACTACCAGTTGACTCCACGGTGGAGCCTGATCGCGGATGTTCCTATGATGACCGCGAGCCGCGCGCGGCAGAGCGATCCGCTCAACAACGTCTACCGCTCGGGCGGCATAGGTGATGTGACGGTTGGCGCGCAGGCATGGGTGTGGAGACCTCCTACGGAGAGCCACGGGAACGTCGCGTTCTCCGCGTCGCTTAAGCTGCCGACCGGAATTAACGACGCCCAGGGCGTAAAGAAGTTGTCGAACGGAACGACCGTGATTCAACCGTTCGACGAGTCGATCCAGCCGGGAGACGGAACCTGGGGCTTCAGCCTCGCGACGCAGGCGTATCGCGAGACTTACTTCAAGACCATTGGCTATTTCACAGGTTCATGGCTCTTCAGTCCGCAAGACACTACTGGGGTAAAAACCTATCGCAGTGCGCCTGGCGAAGAAGTAATTTCAGCTACGGATCAATACCTATGGCGCGGCGGGTTTTCACATTATGTGCCGAAGGTCCGCGGCGCAGCGCTTAGCCTCGGCGGCCGTATGGAAGGGGTTCCCGTGCGCGACGCCTTCGGATCGAGCAACGGGTTCCGGCGCCCCGGCTATGTAATCGCAATCGAGCCGGGCCTCATTTATGAGCGCGGGCGGAGCATGTTCAACGTTAGCGCCCCCTGGGCATTGGAGCGCAACCGCAAAATCTCCACCAGCGACATCATCAACCACGATCACGGAGACGCTGCGTTCGCCGACTACACGGTGATCGCTTCGTATACTCGAACTTTCTGAAGCGTCCGTGGCATAGATCCCTCAGCGGCTAGCGGGTCATCGATTCTGATTGAATTACGGCACAGCTAGAGCCCTGCTACTTCAAAGCTTCGACTTGATCAGAATCTTCTTCCCTAGATTTTCGTGCCCGTTGGTTCAACGCCGATCGCGAGTCTCTTTGGCACTTTGCCGACTTTGACACAGGCTACTTGGCGGTGTTCTTTCACATCGAAAATGGAAACATCGTCACTGTCGGTGTTGCTAATGCACCCATACTTCCCATCGGGAGAAAAAACGACCCAGTTCGGTCCCTCCCCTGTAGCTAAGCGGCCGGTGAATTTCTTAGCCTGAAGGTCATAGATGTAGATGCAATCGTCCAACAGACTGGTGACCCACAATTCTTTTCCGTCGGGAGTGAGGGCAAGACCATGCGTGAGCGTGTCCGGCGTTTCGAACTGACGAGCACGCGGAGCTCCGGAGTGCTGGGCCGGCATTTCAACCCGCTGCAGAACCTTTTTGTCCGCGATATCGACGATATCGAATCCGTGCAAATTAGAGATCGCGACGTACATTGTCTTTTCGTCAGGCGCGATCACATACGGCCGCGGCCTTCCGCCAGCGGGAATAATCCCAGAAAACGACATCGTTTTGAGATCAATGACATTGATCTGGTTCGATCCCATCGAGCTCACAAACAGGTAGCGATTGCTGGAGGTACTGACGGCATTGTGGGGCTCTTTGATAGGCAAAACCTTGACGACCTTCTTCTGGATGACATCGACGATGTCAACGCTATTCCCATCTCGAATCGGCACGGCCACGTACCGGCCGTCCGGCGTTACGGCGCATTGATTGGGTCGTCCAGTCAGCTTGACGGACGTCAGGATCCGATTCGTTCTGGTATCGACAAATCGCAGCGTATCGTCCGACTCGACCGTGACGAACAGCAAGTTGCCATCAGGTCGTAGGGCCAGGCCGTGGATTAGCGAAGCACCGATGTTGATGTCGCCCGTAACCTTCAGCGAGTTCATGTCGATGACCGAGATGTCCTCGCCCTTGCTGTTATCGACATAAAGCCGGTAGTTCTCCCCCCGGAGAGAAAGCGGCGAAGTCAGCGCCAAAGCCAGTCCGGCGACCATCCACCACCCGGACCGATACTTAGTTTTCATAAGAAAGTTCCCCCGCCTTTAGCAAAACTATTCAGTCTACTCACGCACCTGTGAGGAGTCAATCGCGCTGGGTTTATTGCTACTGCTTCGCTAAATTGCGCGGGGCTTCGCAGACGGCGGCGTTAGACCGCTCAGCCTGAGGTACCCTGCGAGCTGAGAGTAGTGGTCTTCCAAGTCGGCGATCAGTTCGAAGAGTGCCCGCGCTCGGGGTACCTGCGCTCCACGGAAGAAAGTCACCGTATCTCCTAGCTTCGCGTCCTGCAGATTCGCAAGCGCCTTGTTACAGAACTCAAACGATACCTGGAGAGCCCCGATCAAAATGTCCTTAGAATCGCTTTCGCTGACCTTCGGGCCTTGCGGTGCCGGCATATCGGCGAGCATGGCGCATACTGCGTTGTTGCCCTGAATGATGTGAGCGATGATTCGCCCGAAGCTCCATTGGTCAGCAGTGGGGTGATAGCCGTACTTGTTGGCCGGCATTTCCTCCGCGGCTTGGACGATATAGCCGGACTGTCGTGTGAAAATCTGCTTAGCGCTCGAGACCACGGGATTCGATGTAGCTTGGGCATCTGCCAGGGGCGCAAGCAAAGCGATCACCGCAAACAAAATGGAAAGGCGAGCAAAACTTCTCATCGATCTCTCCTCCGGTCCAGTTCCAGCCTTGCCTAGACCATAAGGTTGGCCGCAATGAGTGTCAATGCTGGACCAGGTTGCTGGACCAGGTTGCCGCATCGGACCGGCAAGTTCTAAATGTGCGCGATTCGGGGGAAGAGAAAGCCTACAGGCCATCCTTGTAAAATCGACAGGTGGTTTCTCCTGCCGATTCAAGTCCTCTCTCGCTCTTCAACCACGAACTGGTGCATTGCGAGCGATGCCCAAGGCTCCGGCAGTATTGCGAGGAAGTCGCCCGGACCAAACGTAAGGCTTACCGCGACTGGGTCTACTGGGGAAAGCCCGTTCCGTCCTTCGGCGACGAGCAGGCGCGAGTCTTGATCCTCGGCCTGGCTCCGGGCGCCCACGGATCTAACCGGACCGGACGTCCGTTTACCGGAGATGGTTCCGGCGATTTTCTTTATCCCGTGCTTTGCGAATCCGGTTTTGCCTCGCAATCCAAATCATCGTCGCGAACCGATGGAATGACACTGCGTGACTGCTGGATCAGCGCAGTGGTCCGCTGTGCTCCTCCGGACAATAAGCCGGAGCGGGATGAATTAGCGAACTGTGCCAGTCATCTGGACCAGGAAATTGCGCTGCTCCGTCATTTGAGGGTCGTCGTGTGTCTTGGGCGCATCGCCTTCGACGGGTACCTGAGGCATTTGGCGCGTGCCGGGAAAATCAATGCGAAGCCCGCGGCCGTCTTCGCGCACGGCGCCGAGTATCAGCTCGGCGGACTGCACCTGATTGCCACCTTCCATCCTTCCTTGCAGAACACGAATACAGGGAAGCTCACTCGACCTATGTTTCTCAAAATCTTCGAGCGCGCGCGTATCCTCGCGAATCAGCACCACCAGGAGCATGCTCAAGTTCTCGTCTGACACGCTTGTTTTCAGTTTGTGGGTTGCCCTCTGAAGAGTGCATCAGACAATCGCGAATCGCGCTGATGACTGGAGCGGGAGACGGGGATCGAACCCGCAACCAACGGCTTGGGAAGCCGCTACTCTACCATTGAGCTACTCCCGCCCGCTCAGCAACAGTGTACCTCTGAAGTCTATCCCCGAAGTCTATCAAAGATGCGCACCAGGACGTTTCTCCTCGAGCGCGCAGACCAGCCGCCTCCGAGCCGTAAGTATCGGCGCGAAGTTGCAGCACTTCGTGGTTCAAGAACCACAAGGCGTGCTTGCTATGATTCGGGGCAATGCACTCGTTCCGTCTCCGGCCTGTAATCTCTGTCTTATTCGCCGTGGCGTGTGGCGCTGCGCTGCGCTTGTGGTTCATCCATGCCCTCCCGCAGGTCCAGGGCGATTCGCTGCTTTATGGGGATATTGCTAAGAACTGGCTCGTTCACGGCATCTACGGCTTCTCTGGAACGGCCAACGATGGATCGGCAATCATAGCGCCCACGTTAATCCGGCTTCCCGGATATCCCGCGTTTCTCGGTTTGTGCTTCAAGCTCTTCGGAATCGAGAACTACCGCGCGGTCCTCAACCTACAGGCGGTAATTGACCTCAGCGCATGCCTCTTGACAGCCGGTTTCGTTCGGCGAGTTTGCTCCGCTCGCGCGGCAGAGATTGCATTGTGGCTTGCTGTGCTCTGCCCGTTTACGGCGAATTATGTCGCAATGCCGCTTACAGAGACACTCTCCGTCTTTTGCGTTGCGCTTGGCTTCTACACCTTTGTCTGTGTACTCGACAGAGGCGGATGGCTCCCGCTTTTGGCTCTCGCCTTCTCTGGAAGTTTCGCCGCATTGCTGCGGCCAGACGGTGCCTTGCTCGCCATCGTGCTCTTCATTGCCTTGCCTTACTATGGCCGAAGATCGATTGGGCTCCGGCGCTCGGTCCGTCTCGCGGTGACTGGCGGCGTCCTTGCCCTGCTGCCATTTGTGAGCTGGACCGTCCGCAACTGGCGAACTTTCCACGTTTTTCAGCCGCTTGCGCCCCGCTCCGCAGCCGACCCGGGAGAGTTCGCCGCGCCCGGCTTTGAGCGTTGGACCAAGACCTGGTTGGTCGACTTCGCGTCCACCTACGAGATCTACTGGAATATTCCGGGAGATCACGCGGATATCGATGCGATGCCTTCGCGTGCCTTCGACACCCCAGCCGAATATCAAGAGACTCGGCGCCTCTTCGATGAGTACAACCACCGCGCATCTCTCACCCCGAACGTGGACGCGGGTTTCGCGGCTTTGGCTCGGGAACGAGAAAGGAACCATCCCTGGCGTACGTTCCTGGAGTTGCCGCTATTACGTGTGGCTGATATGTGGCTGCGCCCGCGAGCGGAGATGCTCAACATTGAACTCCGGTGGTGGCAGTATTCCCAGCACCGCGGTGAGACGCTCTTTGCGCTTGCTTATGGCGCTCTCAACTTGCTGTACATGCTGGCTGCACTGGCGGGCATGTTTTTCTGGCCGCGGTTCAGAGCCGCGATGATCGGGTATGTCACCCTGCGCACGCTTCTGCTGGCCACTGTCGCTGCCCCCGAAACTCGTTACACGCTTGAATGTTTTCCCATTCTGGAAGCCTTTGCTGCCCAAGCGATCGCGTATGCGGCGCAGCGAAGCAGTCGGACCAAAAAGGCCGGACAAGCCAAGAAAACTGGGCAGGAGTTCGTATCGCCTCCCGAACCCCGAAACGCATCTCAGGGCAGGCACCTGCACCCAGCGATCTTTGCTCCGGTAGAATGAAACCTTTGAGCGTCGCGGAATATAAGACCCAATAATCACCAATGCGGCGGCAACATATGCAGGTAAAGACAGATGCCATCACGCAGAGGCAAGCTTTGAATTATCCCGGTCCCGGCGAGGAGGCGGCGAGATTCGCTGCTCCCGGTAGAGTCAATCTTATCGGCGAACACACCGATTACAGCGGTGGTTTCGTCATGCCGGCCGCAATCGACTTCCACACGATCGCCGCGATTCGTCCAAGACGCGATTCGAAAATCTTGATACGGTCTGCCAACTTTTCCGATGAGGTCGAATATCAAGCGGATAGACTTCCCAACGCTGGCCGTCACCACTGGAGCGACTATCCAATGGGAGTGGTCTGGAGCTTGTCCGAGCAAGGCATCCCCTTTGGCGGCTTTGAGCTTTCGATTACGGGAGACGTTCCTTTAGGCGCAGGCCTTAGCTCCTCGGCCTCGATCACGGTAGCTTGCGCGTTTGCTTTGCTCTCCCTTGCCCGTGCTGAAATGCCATTAGCCAAAATCGCCCTCGCATGCCAAAGAGCGGAAAATGGCTTCGTGGGTGCCCAGAGCGGCATCATGGACCAGTTCATCGCGTGTGCCGGCAAACGCGACCACGCCCTAATGCTCGACTGCCGGTCTTTGGAATATCGTCTGCTGCCAATCCCCCCTAATGTGCGCATCGTGATTTGCAACTCTATGGTCAAGCACTCGCATGCCGGAGGAGAGTACAACCAAAGACGCCGCGAAGTAGAGGAAGGAACGCGCGTTCTGCGTCAACGGCAACCACGCATCGAATTGTTGCGCGATGCTACGGAGGCAGATTTGATGGCTTCACGCGCAGAGATGCCGGAAAACGTTTTTCGGCGCTGCCGTCATATCGTCACTGAGAACAAGCGGGTCTTGCTTGCGGCAGAGGCGCTAGAAAGTGGCGACCTTACCTCCTTCGGGGAGCTGATGAGGCAGGCGCAGAGCAGTATTCGCGATGATTTCCAGGCAAGCTGCCGTGAGATCGATCTTCTGGTCGAGATTGCTTCGGAATTGCCGGGATGTTACGGTGCGCGGATGACCGGCGGCGGTTTTGGTGGCTGCACCGTGAACCTTGTTGAGGAGGCGCAGGCGGCAAACTTTCGCGAATCTATTCGTAAGCGATATCGAACCGATACCGGCATCGATGCAGATGTTTATCTTTGCACAGCATCGGATGGTGCCGGCCCCTTCGATGAGTGATAGGATCAACACAGAGGCCGCCTCGCACGCAGTCGCTGAGCGCTCGATAGCGCCAGAACGTCTTACATAATAGACATTATTGACACAACCACCGTTATTCTCTTGCGAAACAGAGATTGAGCTTTCCCATTCCTGTTTCGTTGGTGCATAATTGGACCTCTCGTAAGCGCTGAAAGTAAACACAATCTCGATTCATCAACGCAGGCGAAGTATCTCCACTCTCAGACCCCTGACTGAGGTGCGTATGATTTCACAATGCTTGAATCCGGCATGCCGCAGGGAATTGCATTATCTGCGGCACGGCAAGGTGGTTCGTATCGTCCACCGTGTAGAAGAACAGATCTCTGTCGAGCACTTTTGGCTGTGCGGCGGCTGTTATTTGATCTATGACTTCAAAATATTACCGGACGGCACAGTGTCCCTCTGCAGGAGGGCGGAACCGGTTATGCCGGAGCCGA
>DASYBJ010000424.1:0-23232 GCA_036500845.1 Acidobacteriaceae bacterium | reverse complement strand
GAAGCTGGAGCCGGTGAGGGCAAAGCGGCCAAGCCGGTCTTCACGCCATTCAAACCGTTGCAACGTGGCGCGGCGGGCGGGCTGAACCCGGCACAGGAGAAATATCTTCAAGAGTTCATTCGGAGCTACAACCTTCGGACCGCGACTTCGAAGAGTTATACCCAGCAGCACCGCTCAATTCTTGCCGATGGACGTGTGGTCTCCGGCTTCAATGCTCAGATCAAGGAACTGATCTACCCGTTGGTCGTCGACCGGGCCTCGGGGGCGTATCTCTGGGACAAGGATGGCAATCGGTATATCGACATTCTCAACGGCTTTGGCGCGATCCTTTATGGCCACTCACCGAAGTTCGTCGTCGAAGCGGTTCGCAGACAACTTGAAATCGGATTCCCCATCGGCCCGCAGACCGAGTTGGCTGGGCAATGTGCGGAACTGATTCGCGATCTAACCGGCATGGAGCGCACGACGTTCTGCAATACGGGGTCCGAAGCAGTGATGGGTGCGATGCGCCTGGCGCGCACGGTGACTGGACGCAATCTAATCGTGCTTTTCTCAGGCGATTATCACGGCAGCTTTGACGAGGTTCTGGTTAAAGCCGTGGGCAGCAATCACCGTTCCATGCCGGTAGCTCCGGGCATTCCACGTGAAAGCGTAGCCAACATCCTGGTTCTCGATTACGGCGCACCAGAGAGCCTGGAGATCATCCGCCAGCGAGCGAATGAGATTGCAGCGGTTCTGGTCGAGCCAGTACAAAGCCGCCATCCGGAATTGCGGCCGGCTGAATTCTTGCGCGAGATACGGCGGATCACGGAGCAAAGCGGTGCGGCGTTGATCTTCGACGAGGTTGTGACCGGCTTCCGAACGCATCCTGGCGGCATGCAAGCTCTTTTCGGCATTCGCGCGGATCTGGCCACCTACGGCAAGGTTGTGGCCGGCGGCTTACCAGTCGGAGTCCTCTCCGGCAGCGCTGCTTACATGGACGCGCTCGATGGAGGCCAGTGGCGCTTTGGCGATGAGTCTTTCCCGGAAGCCGGGGTTACCTTCTATGCTGGGACTTTCATGCGCCATCCATTGGCGATGGCTGCAGTAAAAGCCAGTCTGGAGCATCTGAAGAGTTCGGGGCCGTCCCTCCAGACTACGCTCGCTACGAAGACCGCCTCCTTAGTCAGCGATCTCCAGTCGATGTTCCAGGAATTCGCTTACCCGAGTTCCCTTGAAACCTTCTCCTCATGGTTCTTTTTCGGTGTGCCGCAGGAGCCCCGCCTGGCACGCCTACTGCATTTCCATCTGAGAGACAAGGGGATACACATCCAGGAGGGTTTTCCCTGCTTCCTCACGACGGCACACACAGATGCCGATCTAGATTATGTACGAGAGGCATTCCGCGAGAGCCTGCGTCAGATGCAGGCTGGGCAAGCGATCGAGCGACCAGGGCTCGATGTCCCCGACGGAGCCGTATTGCACGCTCGAGACAACTCATTCGGAACTGTGTCTGTTTCGTATCGCGAAGCTGAGCCTGCAACGCCTATTCAGGCGGCGCAACCTTCCGCAGGAGAGTCCGTCTCTGCCCGGTCAGCTGCCCAGGAGATGGCTCCGATCGCGCGCGACATTCCCATCACCGAGCCGCAGCGCGAGATCTTGTTTGGGACCCAACTGGGAGACCAGGCGAACTGTGCGTTCAATGAATCCACTTCGCTGGTGCTCAAAGGCGTGCTCGACGAGCCGGCTCTGATCCGCAGCTTGGAAATACTTGTTGCCCGGCATGAGTCTTTGCGTTCGACGGTCGACACGAGCGGCGAGACAATCCATATCGCAGCGCATCTGGCGACGGACGGGCCCTTGACGCTTCCAATCGTACGTGAAGATCTGAGCTCATTTTCCGTGCAGGAGCGTGAAGCGAAGTTTGCCGAAATCCTCGAGCATGAGGCTTCGACCCCATTTGATCTGTACTCCGGGCCGCTGTTCCGATCGGTCCTGATCCGCCTGGAAGCACAGAATCACGTGATGGTCTTTACCGCACATCACATCATCTTCGACGGCTGGTCGACGAATGTACTCTTCGGCGAGCTCAACGAACTCTACAATGGTTTGGTGAAAGGGACCCCGGCTTCACTGCCTGTCGCGGTTACTTTCCATGAGTACGCAGACGAGCAGAAGCGCCGGGCAAATACACCTGAACGCGCCCAAGTCGAGGCTTATTGGTTGGATAGATTCAAGACTGTCCCTCCGCCGCTCGAGATTCCCACAGACCGCCCGCGAGCAGCCCTTCGCGGAAATGCAGGAGCAACCAAGCGCTTCCGCTTTTCCGCGGAGCTCTTGAAATCCGTCCGCAAGGCCGGCGCCCGGCAAGGGAGCACGTTATTCGCCACGCTCCTGGCCGGCTATTCGTTACTGATTCACAGGCTGTGCCAGCAAAGCGAGGTCGTGATCGGGATTCCCATGGCGGGCCAGTCTCTGGTCGAGAATGGCTCGACCCTGGTAGGCCATTGCGTGAATTTCTTGCCCATCCGCAGCAGCTATGCGCCGGAACAAACGCTCTCCGGTTTTCTCCGGCAGACCCGCCAAACCTTACTGGATGCGCAGGACCATCAGGACTACACGTACGGAACCCTGCTGCGCAAGCTCAAGATCGAGCGCGATCCGTCACGGTTACAACTGGTCGAAGTGCAGTTCAATGTAGAGCAGGTTGGCTCCGGCTTAAGATTCGAAGGCCTTTCCACTGACCTGAGCGCGAATGCGAAAACCAGCGTGAACATGGATCTGTTCTTCAATTTCGTCGATCGTGGAACCGAGCTTTGGCTGGATTGCGACTACAACACAGACCTGTTCGATGCGACGACAATCGATCGCTGGTTTGAGCACACAGAGGCGATCCTGAAAGCCTTTGTCGACAATATTGAGCAACCCGTCTCTGAGGTCTCACTGTTGTCCGCGGGGCAAGTGGAAACGATGCTGACCTTATGGAACCGTACTGCCATCGAATACCCACGGGACTCATCGATCCATCGCGTTTTCGAACAACAGGTCAGGCTCACACCCAACGCGATTGCCGTAGTTGCCGACCGTTCGCTCACATATGCTGAATTAAATCAGAAGGCCAATCAACTGGCGCGCTTCCTGCAGAACGCGGGTGTAAGACCAGGCGCGCGAGTTGCTATTTGCCTCGAACGATCCCTTGAAGTTGTTGTGAGCCTCTTAGGCATTCTCAAGGCAGGCGCGGCTTACGTGCCGATCGATCCAAGCTATCCCTTACCGCGGCTCTCCTACCTTATCGGGGACTCCGGTGTCCAATTGCTGGTCTCGCAGCGATCGGTGCTCAGCAATTTACCTGAGTTGCCGGTCAATGTGATCGATCTGGATGCGGATTGGCCGGCGATTGCTGTAAAGGAAGCCGTGAATCTTCCTTATGAGGTCGAGCCCGACGATCAAGCATATGTGATGTACACCTCAGGCTCTACGGGAAATCCCAAGGGCGTTGTGGTTCCGCAGCGAGCGGTGCTACGCCTGGTGAAGGGCAATTGGTTCGCGAGCTTTTCTCCGGATGAGGTCTTCCTTCAGCTCGCACCTCTCTCCTTCGATGCCGCCACTTTTGAGATTTGGGGTGCATTGTTGAATGGAGGCAGCCTGGTGTTGGGACCGCGAGGACGACTGGTTCCGGAGGACATCGCTAAGCTGATAGCTACTCATGGCGTCACCACCCTCTGGTTGACTGCGGCGCTCTTCCATCTGATGGCGACTGAACATCTGGATGCGCTACGCCCCCTCAAGCAACTTTTGGCTGGTGGGGACGTGCTTTCTCTGACGCACGTGCGCCGGGTTCTCGACGAGATACCAACATTACGGTTGATCAATGGCTATGGTCCGACGGAGAGCACGACCTTTACCTGCTGTCATACGATCACGTTGGACAGCTTAGGTGGCGGAAGCGTGCCGATTGGGAAGCCGATCGCCAACACTCGGATTTATTTGCTGGACGGCGCGATGAAGCCTGTCCCACCTGGAGTTGCAGGCGAGCTCTACGCAGCCGGCGATGGTTTGGCATCGGAATATCTCAACTCTCCGGAATTGACGGCAGAGAAGTTTCTGGAACACACCTTCGAGAACGGCCGTACGGAACGGCTGTACCGCACAGGCGATCTGGCGCGCTACCGCGCCGACGGCACTGTGGAGTTTCTGGGACGTGCCGATACCCAGGTGAAAATTCGTGGCTACCGCATTGAGCTCGCAGAGATCGAATATGCATTGGAGAGTTCACCCTTGGTCCGCTCAGCGGTTGTTGCTGTCCGGAATGATTGGGTAACCGCGAACGACGCGCCGGGCGACAAGCGGTTGGCAGCTTATGTTGTTCCAGCCGAGCCGGTCGAGGCGTCCGCTTTGATCCCCGAGCTGCGCAAGCACCTGGAAGAACATCTGCCGCAGTACATGCAGCCTGCGGCAATCATGCTGCTTGAGAGTCTTCCCCGAACACTCAATGGCAAGGTAGACCGGAAGGCTTTACCGGCTCCGCAGACGGAATTGCTAGTCCGCCAAAAAGGAATGGTGTACCCTCGCAACGCAAAGGAGGAGACGCTGGCAATGATCTGGGCGAAGGTTCTAGGTCTCAAGGAAGTGGGCGTGGAAAACAGTATTTTTGAGCTGGGGGGCGATTCCCTGCTGATCTTCCGGATCACGACACTTGCCAACCAGGCCGGCTTGCGCTTGACTGCTCGACACATTTTTCAGTACAGAACGGTCGCAGCTATCTGCGCGCATATCGAAGATGAATCTGCCGCCGGATCCGCAAAGACTTCACCCGGCGGAATTCAAGCCGTGCCGCGAGCAAGGTATCGCCGGCCGCAAACATTGGTGCAGTAAAAAGGCCTTTGGACAAACGAATGACAGCTCGCATAGAAAGTTTGGTGGGACAAGACGGCTACACCATAATTGTCGACACGGACGTACCGGAAGCAGGGGATGCACAGGTTTGCGTATTCCCTGCGAGCCTGGAACAGAGCCGCTATTGGGTTCTGGATCAGCTTGACGGTGCGTCAAGCGCGTCGAATATGGCCATCGCCTTTCGTCTGGAAGGCACGATCGACAATGCCGTCGTCGAACAGAGCCTTCGCGAACTGGTTCGCCGGCATGAAGCACTGCGAACAAATTTCCGCGTGGTCGATGGAGAGTTGTCTCAGATCATCTCAGAAGAACCGCGTTTCAGCTTCGCTATCTCTGATCTTCGATCTTTGGATGAGAACGAGGCGGTCGAGCGGGCGCACGCGCTCAAATTGGAACATGGCCGGGTCCACGTCGACTTAGCGTACGGACCGATGTTTTTTGCCCACCTCATTCATTTGACAGATTGTGACCACTTGCTCGCGTTCACGATCCATCATATTGCCTGCGACGGATGGTCGAATGGAATTTTGGTGCGCGATTTCGCTTCGATCTATTCGGCCGTAAGCGAGAGCCGCGCAATTTCCCTGCCGGAGCTTCCGTTCCAGTTCGCTGATTTCACTGTCTGGCAGCAGAAGTGGTTAGAGAGCGAAGATGCGAACGCAGCCTTGGGGTTCTGGCGCGAGCACATCCGGCGGGATATTCCCGCTGTCGACCTGCCGACCGATCGTCCCAGGTCGGCACAGAAGAGCGCTCCCGGGCACATCGAATCCCAACTGCTTTCTCCTTCGTTGACCGCCAAACTCAAAGCGTATTGCCGGCAGCACGACGCCACCATGCACCAGGTTTTGCTCGCAGCGTTCGAAGGACTGGTGTCGCGCTATACCGATCAAGCCGAATTCCTGTTGGGCTCGACGATTGCCAATCGAACGCAGCCTGGTATGGAGCATGTGGTTGGGCGCTTCGCCAACCCGCAAGTCATTTTTGCCGATGTGCAAGGGGATCCGACATACCGCGAGCTCGTTCAGCGAGTCGCCGACTGGAGCGCGAAAAGCTACGCGCACCAGGATCTGCCTTTTTCTCGATTGATGGAGGAGTTTCAACTCGACCAATCAGGCGCAACCTCGCAATTCCTCCAGATCTACTTCGTCTATCAGAAAGCCTTCATGCAGCCGCAGCATGCGGGCACGCTCAAGGTAATTCCCCAGCCCTCAGTCAGCGGCGGAGTCAATTTCGATCTTCTCGTGAGCGTCGTCGAGCGCTCTGAGGGCCCCCGTCTGCAGATCGAATACAACACTCTGCTCTTTGAGCAGCAACGCATCCGCCGTTTGATCGAGATGTATATACGGGTACTTGAAGCAGCCATGGACCGCAACACGATCAAGGTGTCCGAGTTCCCGCTGCTCAGCTCTGAGGAGAAGGCTGCGCTCGATGTGGCGGGCATCGACACGACCGTTCTCGACTTGGGAGCTTATTCCATTCCGTCGTGGTTAAGCGAACGGGCAGCCGAGCGCGGTGAGAGTACAGCGATTGTTGCTCGAGGCCAGCGCATCAGCTGGCGGGCGCTCGAGAACAAGAGCCGGGAGTTCGCCGCTGGATTGTTGCTGTTGGATGTGCAGGCTCAGGATAGTGTTGCGATACGCATGGAGCCTTCGGTCGAAGCCGCAGCATGCGTGCTTGCCGTGCTCCGCATCGGCGCTGTCGTACTACCTATTCCGACGTCCACTCCGGCGACTGAGTATAACCTTGTGCTCCTTTCGCTGGAGCCAAAATTGGCTCTGGCAGAGGAGGCCTTCGCGGAGAAACTGAACAGGCTGACCAGCTTCGCCCACTTGGGTCAGGTTGCAAGCAAAGCCAGGGATTCTGAACAAATGGAGCCACGTCCGATTGATCCCAGCACTGGAGCTTGGCAGTCTGTGAAGACAGACCCCGGTGGCCAATGCCGGGTGAGCGTTGCATCGCATCGAGCAACGCTCGGTGCGATGCTCGGGGCTGCGCGGACGCTAGACCTGCGCGCGGGCGACCACGTTTTGGTATGGCCAGCCCAGGCGGGGAATGACGCCATTACCGATCTCCTGCTCCCATTGCTGGCCGGCGCCTGCGTGATACACGCTGAAGGAACCGCTCCGAATTCTCTGCAGCGCATGCTTGATGACGAGCAGACGACCGTCGCTTTGGGTACAGCGGCGGAGTTCACATCGCTTCTTGAGGCTGGCTGGAAGGGCGACCCGCGCGTGCACTTGATCTGCCGGGGGTCCGGAACCGTTTCGGCTAACCTAGAGCGCCTGGCTCAACTCTTTTCCCGATCGTCCGGCGGGCACTCCGGCAGGATTTGTTGGCTTCCGTCTTCGACTGCAGGTCCATTTGCCGTCGCTCGTCTGGTGGATCATTCGCAATCAGCGCCCGGCCGAACACCAGCCGATTCCTTTTGCCAGCTTGCTCCGATCGCAGGTCACCGACTTATGGTGCTCGACCGCAAGGGCGATTCAGTACCATACGGCGTGGTTGGCGACCTCGTCTTTGTCGATGTCATTCAGCGGCCTGAGGCTGTCCCCTGCATTCGAACGGGATACCTTGCACGCTATTCACCTGATCGCGGGTTCGAGATCGTCGACTTTCGAGACCGCCAAGTCCGTCTGCATGGATATCGCCTGCGGCTCGGAGATCTCGAGAGCGCGCTCTATAGCAATCCGGAAATCTCAGTCGCGGAAGCGACCGTCCTTCGTAGCGGAGGCGCTCCTGCTCTGGTGGCGTACATTGTCGGGAAGAACGGTCAACTAGCCTCGATCGAGGCGGCAAGCTCGCTCCTCAAGCAGATTGCCCCAAGTCATCTCTCTTCGGCTGAGCTTGTCAGTGTGCCTTTTATACGGCGCCGCGAGGATGGATCTCCCAACTTCTCGGCCATGACGAAACCCGGCGGGACCCGCTCAGCCCCCAGCGCAATCGCTTTTGCCCCGCCACGTGACGAGCTAGAAAGCAAGCTCGTCAAAATCTGGGAAGAGGTTTTGGGAATTAAAGGGATCGGAATCCGCACCAGCTTCTTCACGCTCGGCGGATATTCGTTGACGATCGTGCGTCTTTTTGCCCGGGTCAATAAAGTGTTGGGATCCTCGCTGCCGATCACCGCGATCTTTAATGCTCCTACAATCGAACAGTTAGCCGGAATCTTACGAGGAAGCACTCACTATTCCCCGCTAGTCCCAGTACAGCCGAACGGCAGTCAGCCTCCGCTGTTTATGATTCACTCGTACCTCATCTATGACGGCTTGCGGACTGTCCTCGGGGATGACCGGCCTCTTTACGGACTGCGTGAGTTGGAGGGTGACGAGCTGCTGACCATTGAACAGCGTGCGGCCATGTACGTCCGTGAGATCCGATCGGTGCAGTCAAACGGTCCCTATTCTCTGGGAGGTTGGTGTGCCGCTGGACCGCTCGCCGTCGAAAGCGCCCGCCAGCTCACAGAGGCAGGCGAGTCTGTGTCCATGGTGGTGCTGTTTGACTCTTGGCGTCCCGGCTATGCAGCCGAATTCGCCAACAGCCACGCATCGAACCCGGAACTGGGCAAGCGCGCGGTGCTCAAACGCAAGTATCGTTACCACAAAATGATGCTTGCGCCGCTCTCAGCAGGCGCCAAGATGAAGTACGCCTACAACGTCACGGAGATCAAAATACGTTCATCGCGAGACAAACTGTATCTTCGGCACTGGGGAATGGCGGAGCGAATCCTTAAATGGTTCGGTTTTCCGCTGCCCCACTTTATGCACAATGTGAGTCTCAAGACAATTGACTCGGTACGGCAGTTCAAAGGACAGCCATTCGCGGGCAAGATCATTCTGATCCGGGCTACGGACGCCCCGTACCTTCCGCAAGCCGATCCGGCTTGTGGTTGGAACGAGTTGGCCAAAGGGGGAGTCGAGGTGCTGTTCACTCCGGGCACGCACGAGTCCATGTTCATGGAGCCGAACCTGAGCGCTTTGGGCAAGATCTTGCAGCAATGCTTTGAACAAACAAGTCATGAGTGAGTTTTCGGCGTTTTGGTTGCGGCTTTCCTTTTCCTCCTTTTTTCATTGCTGCAGTCATGCAGGAATCATGGCAGACAGATTATGAGAGACTTCGTTGTCAAATCGCCCGCACCATGTCTCTCTTCAGACAGGAAAAGAGAATGAAGCGTAAATTGCGCTTGTTCTACGCAGCCGGTCCCGGAGATATTGTCGGAACCTTCCATCATTGGCGCGAGGGACGGGACGATCCGTCTCAAGTTTCCGTCACTTACAGCAGTCAGTTTTGGAATGTGTGCGACCAGCTGGGTGCAGAGTCTTTTGCAGTCTCAAGCCACTCCACAAGCGATCTCTTGATTGACGGCTCTTTCAGAATTGAAAACAGACCGAAACTCCTCGGCGGTGCTCGTGGGTTGGCTTATCACCTAGGCGCCCTCTGTTATGGTCTTTGGCTCATAGCTTCGATGGTGAGATTCCGCGCGGATTTTGCTGTCATCGCAGAGGGGACTACCCACTGGTTTCTGTTTGGGTTTCTCCGCGTCTTTGGCATCCAAGTTATTCCAACCATCCATTGTGTTCTTTGGCCGAAATATCAAGCTCCTGGGCGTACTCAGCATTTACTGAATGCACTCAACCGGTTGCTCTTTTTTAAAACGCAGAGTCACGCTATCCTGAGTGCATCCCGAGACATTACTGCGCAGTTGCAGGAGTTAGGCGCGACGGGGCATATCATTCAGTTTTTTCCAACATACAGACAAGCAATATTCGACGGGATAGTAGGTCCACCGGCGCCCGACCCGTTCCGGGTTCTCTTCGCCGGCAGGATTGAGGAGAACAAGGGCGTGTTTACCGTCCTCGAGATCGCCTGCCGGTACCGGGCAAATGACGTTTCCGGATTTGTCTTTGACATCTGTGGAACCGGATCAGCTCTTGCCGAATTACGAGAAAGGGGCGAGCGAGCGGCGCTGGGGACTACGTTTGAATGCCATGGACATTGCTCCCGCGAAGTAATGCGCGAGATGTTCAACAGGTGCCATGTGGTTCTGGTCCCGACTACGACGAATTTCAACGAGGGGTTTAATCAGGTGGTTGTGGAGGGAGTTCTTGCGGGACGTCCGGTCATCACATCGTCAGTATGCCCGGCGCTCGAAACGGTTCGCGACGCGGTCACCGAGGTGGGTCCCAATGATTCCGCAGGATACTATGACGCAATCCTCAACCTTCGAATGGACCAGGCCCTTTATGAGCGCAAGAGGCGTGCCTGCGTAGATTACCAGAATCAGTTCTACGATGAGGCGAACGGCTGGGCCGCTGCGTTGAACAGCGCGTTGTCGACTCGCAATGAGTGCTTGGCTGCGGATTCGCTAGGGGCCGCTTCACACGCTGGGCCAGAAGAAGGAGCCGTCTGAATTCCTATCAAAGCCGCCGACGTTGTCCAGAACTACCCAGAGGCATTTGCAACAAGTTTTGGATTAGAAGAATCACCCTACGAAGGACTGACTGATTTTCAAGGGCAGTTTTATGGCAAGGCGCCGAATTTTCGTAGTGCTCTCACGCCGCTCGCTGGGATATTCCCGTCTGTCGCTGGAAAGCCTCTTTCGAAATTCCTTGGAACCGATGGACGTGCATCTTATTACCGACTCTTCTGCCGATAAGGATGCGCTCTCTGAGGAAGTCAACAAATTCCCGACGACAGGTCAACATTCATGGGCCGTTTACACGAGCGACGAGTTGCGGGAACGAGAGGCCGTTGCGTTTGCGCCCTACCCAAACCTCCAGCAGCTTCGCAATGGACATCCCTGCTGGAGAAAGGTTACGGACCCCGTCCTGCTTAGCGAAGAAGGCGAGGAGTTGATCATCCTCGACCCTGACGTCTACTTCCCTAATCGATTCCGTTTTGAGCAGACCCTTGACAGTGGGCTGCTCCTTATGTGGCAAAAACCTAACTGCCTTCTCCCCCCCGATCTTGTGAGCCGGGCCCTCAAGGCAGGTATCTCGCTGGCTCACCACGTGGACATTGGCGTAGCTCAGTGGCGAGCGCTCGTCGAATTAGAGTGGCTTGACTGGCTCTTGGGCAGGCTTAGGGCAGGCGCGCCTCTCCCCTATGTGATGCACGTCGAGGCGGTTGTCTGGGCGGCGATTGCTATGCGCATCGGAGGCGGCTTTCTTCATCCCAGGATATGGCATTGCTGGCGCCGCACCCAGCTCAAAAGGTTGTTACACAGGACAGGCGTTCCAGGTTCTGAGCTTTTGCGGTTCGAGCCATTTGCGACGGTCAAGTGTTTTCACGCGGGCGGCATGGCCAAGTATTGGCTAGAGGCCGCAAAGCAAAGCGGACGGATGGATTGCGGAAATTTGCTCGATCAACCGTCCCCGGTTGTTCCGTTCGTTCAGTTAACACCAACCAGATACAAGCGGGAACAACGCTTGAAAAACATGCTGAGAAAGTGCGGATATTATCGCGTCTTCCGGTCGGCATGAGTTCTTCGCATCGTCGCGTGCCGGCGTTGAAACCGAAGACGCTCGCTCGGTTCAGGAGCTTCGACGAAAAGGGTCGTGCTGGTAGAATGAGGTCACTTGAGGGGTCCGCCTTCCTCGGTTTCCTATCACTGGCGCACATTCAATTGGCCTTACCGGCTCGGTCCATTGATGATCACGAGAGCGTACCGTGCTTGGCCCAGAAGAAAACGAGGGGGTAGATCCGATTGCAGGTCGATAAACGAAACATAGGGCTGGACGTAGCTCGCGCGGCAGCGATCTTAGGCGTCTTTGTGTGTCATGGATTGAACTTGGAAGTTGCGGGCAAGAATCTACTTGCTGCACTCGGCAGCGGCGTTGAATTATTTTTTGTCCTGTCCGGCTTTCTTATTGGGCGGATCTATTTCCGGTCCTCCAAGAGCAGCTCCTTTTCGTTCTGGAGCTTCTGGCGTTCGCGTTGGTGGCGTACGCTGCCACCGTATTTCGCCGCGATTCTAGTTTATGTTGGCGTTCACCTAGCGTTCCCCGCAGAGGGGCTTCACTGGTACTACGGCCTTTTCCTTCAGAATTACCTGGGAGTGACGGGGCTTGGCCCGTCGTGGAGCTTATGTGTAGAAGAGCACTTCTACCTTTTCCTACCCGTGTTGGCCTTATTAGCCGATCAGCTGACGGGGAGGAAATCTCTGCGGTATCTGCTGCCGGTAGCTTTCTTCGTACCGATGGTGTTGCGTTTTGTGACGCTCACCATCTATAAGCCGCTACCCGCCCAGTGGTTCTGGTTCACGCATTTGCATTGTGACGGGCTGATCGCTGGCGTTTGGCTCGCGTATCTGTTTGTAGAAGACCACGCGGCCTTCGAGCGCTTGAAGAAGCCCGCTAAGTGGCTTCTGCCAATTAGCCCGCTCATGGTGATCATCCTTCCGATATGGGACCCGCGCCCTCCCGCAATGGATATGCTGGTGAACACGATCTACGCCGTAGGGTACGCCGCATGGGTACGTTATCTTTATGACCTTCGGTGGAATCCGACGACTGTTCTAGAGACGAGGCTCCGGTCGGCAACTGTTGGCGTGGCGCTGTGTTCCTATAGCGTCTATCTAACGCATGCAACGTTTGATCCGGTAATCCGCCACAATATACTAGGGGCCTGGCATCGTGGAATCGGGAAGTCGCTAGTCGTTTTGTTTCTGACTTTCCTGCTCGGTGTGATTTTTTACATTCTGATTGAGCGGCCCACCATAATTAGCAGGGATCGTTACCTGAATGGGAGGAGCAGAGCAAAGCTGGACATGCGTCAGCCGGTCGGTGTATCGGAACAGGCATAGATGGTTTTCTCGAGCGTGTGGTTTCAGTAACCCTCCGTAACTTTGGGGTGGGGCCCGAGATCTGCCACAATGAAAGCTTGGCGCGAATCGTTGGTATCGCTCGAGGAGAGGCTCAGCTGGCAACTGCTTTCTCGGCTTCGCGCGCCCGCGACCTTATGTATGGCTAGGTAAGCCAGTGCACGTACGAGTTCTGTTATGGCAAACAGTACCCATTTTGAATGGCTCCCCGAAAAAATCGATTGGAATACCACGTTCGAGACGGCACGCACGCTCAATTCCAGGGAGGCGCTAAGGTTCTACCTTGAACTAGCATCCTCTCGCGTGGACTTTATACAAACCGCTCGCCTCGATCGAGCTGTCCAGCGAATTGCTGAGTACGCCCGTACCGCGCTCTCCGATCCGCGTCCTGTCCGGCTGGCAATCCTCGGGTCCTCCACCTTGAGCCACTTGATCCCGGGCATACGGATTGGTGCGTTGCGTCGCGAAATCTGGGTCGACGTCTACGAAGGTTCCTATGGCATGTACCGTCAGGAACTGCAGGACCCGGCATCAGGACTGCACGCGTTCAGGCCAGACGTGCTGCTGATTTGTCTCGATGCCCAGCATTTGCTCGGTGCGGAGGGCACGACTGTTGCAGGGGTTCTCAGTGGAATTCGAACGTGCTGGCAGCTAGCAAAGCAGGCCTTTCCTTGCAGTATCCTGCAACAAACGGTTCTGCCCATCTTTCATCCCGTGTTGGGCAACAACGAACACCGTTACCCTCAATCAACGCTGGCGATGAGTTGGTCGTTGAACCAGGAGCTCCGACGGGCATCGGCGTCGGAGGGCGTTCACTTGCTGAGCGTGGATATGCTTAGTGCCGTGGACGGGAGTGCGGAGTGGTACGACGAAGCTCTCTGGCATCGTTCCAAGCAAGAGATTCATCCTCGCGTCTCGCACGTCTATGGAGATCATGTGGGGCGCATCTTGGCTGCATTGCGGGGACGCTCATACAAGTGCCTGGTCCTTGACCTGGATAATACGCTTTGGGGTGGTGTGATTGGCGATGATGGATTGAGCGGCATTCGTCTCGGTCAAGGGAGTGCCCTCGGTGAGGCTCATCTAGCCTTTCAGAAATATGCATTGGCCTTGTCTCATCGTGGTGTCATCCTGGCGGTCTGCTCAAAAAATGATGCAGCGAATGCCCTCGAAGCGTTCGAACGCCACCCAGAAATGATTCTCAGGCGGAAAGACATTGCCTGTTTTGTCGCAAATTGGGAAGACAAAGCGACAAATCTGCGTGCAATTGCGAAGGCTCTCAATATCGGTCTGGATTCTCTGGTCTTTGCCGATGACAACGCTTTTGAGCGCAACCTCATTCGCCGTGAGCTGCCGCAGGTAGCGGTTCCGGAACTGCCGGAAGATCCGTCATTTTACGCAACCTGCATTGCCAGTGCTGGATATTTCGAGAGCCTCGGGGCGACCGCCGAAGACCAGCAGCGGACGGCACAGTACAAGGCGAACGCGGAACGTGAACTGCTGCGTGATTCCGTCACAGACATAGAGACCTATTTGCGCGAGTTGAAAATGGAGTTGCATTGGGCTCAGGTCGACTCTATCAGCCTGCCTCGTGTCGTCCAGCTCATTAACAAGACCAACCAGTTCAACTTGACCACTCGGCGGTACACTGCGCAGGAAGTTTCGGCGATGATGTTGGATTCTAGAAATCTGCTCCTGCATTTCCGACTCGTGGACCGATATGGGGACAACGGTATTATTTCCGTCGTCATCGGACAAATGGACGACGAGAACGACCTTTTGTTAGATACGTGGCTGATGAGCTGCCGAGTGCTCGGCCGACAAGTGGAAGCAGCAACGCTCAATATAGTGAGCAATCTGGCGCGAGACCGCGGGGCGCGAAGCATTGTCGGGGACTACCATCCTACCGCTAAGAATGGGATGGTGCGGGCGCACTACAAGAACCTTGGGTTTGCCCATGTGGAAGAGCATCCGGATGGGTCGAGCCGATGGAAGCTCGATCTGGCTCGCTTCATAGAGGCTCAAGTATGTATGCAAATCATCGAAGGACAGCATGAATACAAGCGAGATCTACAGTCAGCTTACTAGTATCTTTCGTGAGGTTTTTGATGATTCCAGTATTGTGCCCACCCCCGAGATGACAGCCGAGGATGTCAAGGAGTGGGATTCGTTCAACCACATCAATCTCATTGTTGCCATCGAGTCGCGCTTCAAGGTCAAGTTCAAGACGGCTGAGATTGAATCCCTCCACAATGTCGGGCACCTTGTGCAAGTGATCGAGCGTAAGGTCAACGGAGCTTAAACCCTAATTTCCCAGGTGAATCCCCGCTGGTTGGGCTGCAGCCTGTTCGAGGAGATGAGACGGACGTTGGCGAGGGGAATCGAAGGGACTATGAGTACGACCACGACGCAAATCCCGTCTGCCGAGGCTGCGGCGCCCTCGAGATCGTCTCATGCCTCGAAAAGAGGATTCGCGGCCTATTGCGCAATTCTTGTCCTCTTGCCAGCTCTGTTTCTGTCGTCCTCAATCCCGATTGTCCGGTCGCCATCGTTCCCGAAGATTGCAGCTGACCCGTTTCTCCTTTTTCCCGATTATGCGTTCAGTCTTGTACATGAAGACTGCGAGATCCTAATCTTCGGCGACTCCACGGCAGTAACTGGATTGGACCCTACAGCCGTTCAAACCTCAACGGGGCTGAAGACCTGCAACATCGCGCAGTCACAGAGCGTGGTGGCAATTATGGGAACAAGAGCGCTCGATGAATATTTGAAGCACAATAAGCCTCCCAGGTTCCTCGTCCTTCAGTTTGCCCCTGAAACCTTCGCCCACTCCAGCAAGGACTTTTTCTGGCCCGAGGGGCTCACGGTTCTGGTGCGGAGAGATCTAGGACCGCGAGCGCTATTCCTTTTGGCTACCAATCCACAGCAGGCTTATGCCTTCGCGATGTGGGCGATCAAAGCGAAGTTTGCGTCCCTGCGGTCGGTGCCGGACTTGGAAATGACGGAGACTGTCTTTGAACAGCGGCGCGGACTGTTGGTAATACCTAAGCCGCCTGAGACGGCTTGCTATCAGAATCGGGTGCTGCATCCTTCGGAGCCGGCTTGGATCCGATCCCTGCGCGCCAAGTACTCAAGCTCAGCAACGCAGGTGATCGTCAATGTTTCTCCGGTACCGTCCTGCGCGAAGAATATCGCTACGATTTCCTCCTCACTCAACGGCATTACTGATAACCAGCTGCCGGTATATCCAATTCATCTGTTTTCCGATTTGGATCGCCACCTGACGCTAGAGGGCGCCGAGCGCGCCTCAGCCGCACTTGCACGACAAATTCTTGCTAGCGAGAGCAACCTGCAACTCGCTGGCACAAAGTCATCGCATATTGCTCAGCAGAGACAGAATGCTTTTTAATTCGCCAGAGTTTTTGTTCTGTTACCTCCCTATCGTGCTGGTGGGGTTCGCGCTGCTGGGCAGATGGGGAAGGCGAGCTGTGGTTGCGTGGCTGGCGATCGCGTCGCTTGCGTTCTACGCATACTGGCGCCCTGCCTTTCTGCTGCTTTTATGCGGGTCGATTCTAGTGAACTATGCCACTGCCGCGCTGATCTGGAGAAATCGCGAACGGCCTGGCCTTCTGAAACTATGGATGATCATTGGAATCGCATTGAATCTTGGCGCGCTATGCTTCTTCAAGTACCTCTTTCCATTTCTGCATTTCGTGAGGGGAGCTGCGGGTTTTCACTTTAGCGTAGGCAGCGTGATTCTCCCACTCGGGATATCGTTCTTCACATTCACGCAAATCGCATATCTTGTGGACCTGGCGCAGGGTGCAGCCGAACCGCAAGATTTCGTCAGCTACGTCCTCTTTGTGACGTTTTTCCCTCATCTGATTGCTGGCCCGATTCTGCATCATGGCGAGATTATGCCCCAGTTTGCTGAAGGGCGGGACTTCTCCCTCAAAGCTAACGATGTGGCTCTCGGATTGAGCTGGTTCGTCCTCGGCTTGGCGAAAAAGGTGTTGATCGCCGACCGGCTCGCACCCTTCGCCGATACCACTTTCGCTCACCCTTTAGGATTGTCGGTCGTCGACTCCTGGCTGGGGGTTCTGAACTACGCTATGCAGTTGTATTTCGACTTCTCGGGGTACTCCGACATGGCTCTCGGCTTAGCACGGATGTTCTCAATCGAGCTGCCCATCAATTTCAACTCGCCCTATAAGGCCGACAACATCATCGAGTTTTGGCAACGTTGGCACATCACTCTGACCCGCTATCTCACGCTCTACCTTTACAATCCGTGTTCCATGGCGATCAATCGCCGGCGGGCTGCAGCCGGGAAGAGCAACTCGCGAAAGGCTACGAAAACCATAGCAGGCTTCGGCGAGCTGGTCGCGTTGCCTACCGTGCTTACGATGTTCCTGGCAGGGATTTGGCATGGGGCTGGTCTTCAGTTCATCCTCTTCGGCACGCTCCACGGGATCTACATCTCAGCAAATCACGCCTGGCGCATCTTCGTCCCGGAGAAGTCTGCTTGGGGCAAGCTCTTTGGCTGGCGGCCGCTGAGCCTCCTGATGACCTTTCTTGCAGTATGTGTGGCTCAGGTGTTCTTCCGCAGTACTTCCACCCATGACGCGTTTGCGCTGCTTGCAGGCATGGTAGGCCTCAACGGTCTCGGAGTCACCCATGTGACAGCCGCTTCTGCGGTCTCGCATAGCTGGCTTGCACACTCCACGAGTCTTGCGCGTTCTGCTCCCCTGCTCCCCTCGACTGCAGCGATTGTCTTTCTGCTCTTTCCAATCGTGTGGTTCTTGCCGAACACCCAGGAGATTCTCGGCCAGGCGCGAGTTGCTCGGAGGGAGATCGTGAACTTAACCTATCGCATCGCTTGGCAACCGACCGTGTTTTGGGCTACCTCACTGGCACTCGTTTTTATTGCCGTTCTTTGGCGTATGACCAATACTTCGACGTTCCTGTATTTTCAGTTTTAGAAAGACGACAAGCAGTACATCACGCGTCATACAAAAGGCGAAGGAGAATGCCCGCAAGTCTAATGTGTACCTGAATCCTTACTTCCGGTATTCAGGATTCGTGGTTCGGTAACTTGGAAGTGCTCTGCAAATCTGGCAGAATCGAATAGCGCATGGCCTTTGCTGCTTTCAAGCTATCTGCCGAAGTGGCCTGTGAGCCGTGGACGAACCCGCTTCCTGATGGCGTGGCAGACCTTTGATTCTTGGTTCCTTCCAGAGCAGTCGGGCGGGCGCTAAGAGAGCTCTGGAACACTGCTAAAGCCGCGAAGCTGTATCTGTCGAACTGAAAGAAATCGGGCACCGATGCTTCTTCTTGCGATTATTCTATCTTTCATTGTGTGCGTCTGGTGGATCGCCGCTCGATCGATCACCGATGCTCTCATCGACGTTTACCTTCCGATTTTTGTACTGCTGCCGGTAGCTTATGTGGTGGATGTTCCGCACGTTACGATCATCAACCCGGCGACTGCGGCCTTGCTTCCGATCGCACTCTGGGCACTCATAAAGTGCAAGTGGCACTTTCAACGATCGGATTTGTGGCTTCTACTCTTCATTCTAGGGGAGGCTTATCCGTACTCGCACCGTCTTGGATTCACCGTGGGAATCCATGTTTTCGTTCAATCTCTGTTTGCAATTTTTTTTCCGTATGCTGTCGGGAAGCTTCTTCTCGAACAACCCGGTATTCGACAACGCTTCCTGGGCCGCATGCTTTCGTTTCTTGCATTCGCAGCGGTTGTGGAGGTTATCGAATTTCGGTTAGGGATAAACCTTTTTACGAATGTATTTGACAGGTTTTTCCATCGACCTGGCGGTATCTTTGAACAGATCCGCGGAGGTTTTTCGAGAGCGCAGGGACCGTTCGGAATTGCAATTACCGCAGGTCTATTTTTTGGATCCGCATGGATTTTTGGTCTTTGGCTGGCGTACGTAGATAAATCCGACAAGCACTCTCCCGAGCCAAGGTTTTTCGGTATTCGCCGCTCTTTCCTGTTGCCATGGTTGCTTCTCAGCGGTCTCGTGATGACTCTGTCGCGGGGCCCGTGGATGGGTGCCGCGATCGGATTTGCGATCTCCCGAATAGGATATGCCAAGCGCGTTCGGTTTACCGCAATCATCGTTCTTTCCACGATCGTTGTGGCTGGCAGCGCCGGCTACGCATATTTCGATGCGTATACGTCGGTGGACTATTGGAGCGCCCAAACCTATGAACAGCAAACCGCGATTTACCGCAAGGAGTTGGTACATGCCTATGAGCCAATCGTTCAGGAAGGTGGATTATTCGGCTGGGGGGAACAATTTCCTAGAGTAGGCGGCCAATCTTCAATTGATAACGAATTTCTATGGTTGCGCCTGACACAAGGTCCCTTCGGGCTCTGGATGTTCTGTCTTATCGTGGGCGAGGCAGCGTTAGCTTTGATCAAAACCGCTAGGAAATCATATTTGAAATCGGATTTTACATTCGCAATCAGCATGTTGGGAGTGCTTTGTGGGATGCTCGCAACTCTGTTGACGGTGAGTCTTGGGGTTCCTGCTCTTCAGCTCTTCTTCCTTTGCATCGGCTGGAGCCTCTCGATGCGGCGGACGGAAGAGACGAAAGCCACCCCGGTTCTAGATCAAACCGAGCAGAACTACGTTAAGATTTTCGCTTAGGCTGCTGCGACGCAGCTGTTGGGTATTAGATCGTTGATCCTTGAGGGGAGTACTGGACGCAAACCGCGGCAATATTTTGCACAAGAGTATGTAGCCGATCGAGGCAGCTCCGACGGGCGCCAAGACGAAAGCCGCGTCCGACTGGGAATGTTCACAGTTACCAGTTTGCAAGACCGACAAACCATTCAGCGTTCATCCCAAGGTGATGATAACTCATTGAGTACACGGAACGACAGCGGTTCTCACATACCCAGCTTGGACGGCATTCGAGCCATCGCCTTCCTACTTGTATATGTTTCGCACATTGGTCTTGGGGGCATCGTTCCTGGCGGATTCGGCGTCACAATTTTTTTCTTCCTCAGCGGCTATTTGATCACGACACTCATGCGTCAGGAATCAGCCAAATCTGGCGATATTTCTCTCAAGGCCTTTTATATCCGGCGTGCATTTCGCATCCTGCCGCCTATGTACATCACTCTTGCGCTCACATGTTTCCTGGTAGCCATAGGAGTTTCAAGCGGACCGATTGGTCCGGGAGGCATTTTGTCATCATTGTTGTATGTGAACAACTACTATGTGCTGCTTGCGGTGCTGTTCGGGCACGTGATCACGCTTGCGCGCGGCATGAGCGTGCTGTGGTCCCTCGCCATCGAGGAACAGTTCTACCTGCTCTTTCCTTTTGTTTACATGTTATTTCTGAAGAAGAAAGTCCCTCGCTCCGTTCAAGGTAATCTGCTCTTTGCCGCATGTCTTGTTGCTCTGCTTTGGCGAATTCTCTTGGTGTTCGCCGTCCATAGCCCGACGTCAGGACCGGTACCTTGGACATATATCGCAACTGATTGTCGTTTTGATGCGATCGCCTGGGGCTGTCTTTTGGCACTCCGCCATAATCCAAGATGCAACGATTCTTCCAGGTTTTTTGACAAGTATGCGGCCAAGCTTGCCTTAGGAGGGTTGATTCTAATCGTCTTCTCATTAATTTTTAGAGATCCCACATATCGGGAGACTCTTCGTTACACGATTCAAGAACTCTCGCTTTATCCAATTTTCTACTACTGTATCGCCTTCTCTTACAAACCACAGATCGCATGGCTCGAGTGGGGGGTGCTCCGCTGGATTGGGTGGCTTTCTTACTCTTTGTATTTGATTCATGAGGTAATTTTGGATGCTCTTGAGCGTACATTCCCGTCGATCGGAGTGGCCGGTGCATTCCTTGCCTTAGCGCTCGCTCTGCTTTACGCGTCGGTTATGCGCGCAGCGGTCGAAAATCCCTTACGCACGCTGAGACCTCGCGTGGAAAAGCTCTTGCTGCCCAGGCGGGCTTCGCTAAAGACCACGTCGACTTGAGCCTAACCGTTTCATGAGATCTCCCGCCTTTGCCATTCGACAAGTTATAGTTAGTTTCACAAATCGCTGTGGCTTTCGCCGAACAGGATGATTAGAAGTCCAGCGGAAATGGGGGGAATTCTTCAAGTGCACGGACATCCACGGTCGCTTAGGCGAGAGATTCAAGAGCTCAGATTTTCTATTGCAGATCCGTTTCAATCGTTGGCCTATAGTAATTCCGCTTCGCCAAAGAGTTCAGCTAGAACTGACCAAGATCATTTGTTTCTCATGACAAACACGTCTCCCATTACTTTTGTCTGCTGTGTAGAGTCAGGAAGTCTGGAAAGCCAGACTGTTCGGATGGTGAGGAGCTTACGCCAACACGGCGGACGATTCGCTAAAGCCGCTCTCGTAGCTGTCACTCCTCGATTCGGGCCACCCTTGTCAAGAAGTACGCGCCAGGCTTTCGACCGGTTGGAGGTTACCCATCTTCGCAGTTCGATCAAAACGAATTATCCCTGGTTCAAATTTCTAAACAAGCCACTCGCATTAGTGACCGCTGAAGAGATCATTTGCTCTAAAGCGGTCGGCTTTTTGGATAGCGATCTTCTTTTCGTGGGCGAACCGGAGGAACTGGACCCGCTCTCTTCAGATGATTTTCTCGGGTTTCCCGTGGAATGTAAAGAAATGGGCACAATTGGTCCGGGCGACCCTTACGAGCCTCTCTGGCAACAGTTTTGCCGTGTTCTTGGTGTCGACATTGAAGACTTACCTTGGGTTATCACGGCTGAGACAAACCAGAGGGTTCGGCTCTACTTCAACGGCGGTATCTTCGTTTATCGTCGCTCAACCGATTTCTCGCGCAATTACCTTAACATTTGTCTGCAATTGCTAGATTCCCGCATTAGCACCCAAGCCGAGGGCTATAGTGAGGGGGTTAAAGAGATGAGCGCGATCGGTTTCGCCGTTATGAAATTGGGACTGAAGTGGCGATCGCTTCCTTACTCTCATGATTACGTGATGATGAGCAAGACTCACGGCAGCTGGTACAGGGAGGATTTACTTCGGCAAGCAAGGATAGTGCACTATCACGATTCAATGTGGCCGTCGTTTTTTCCGGTTTTTTTGGATTGCCTTCGCAGCACCCATCCTGAAGTGGAAGAATGGGTTGCGGCGTTGGGTCCGATGCGGAATGAAGCGCCGCCACAATGGCGCTTTATCGGAAAGATGCTGAGGAAGATGCGAGCTAGAGCTGAAAACGACTATCGCAAAACTTGCCTGATGGTGTGAGAGACACGCTCGAAAACTCATGCCAAAAACTCTGGACGCTACGTGTTCCTCTCAGCCTATACGTATTTGCATCGTCGCTGAACACGCTTCCTATCGGTTCGGAGGTCAAGATGTACTGCCACTCCACTACTTCTCAGGTTTACTTCAACGAAAGATGGAAGTATGGTTGGTGGTCCACGCACGCACTCGTCCTGAGCTCGAGTCGGCTTTCCCCCACCACAAGGATCGCATCCTCTTTATTGAAGATGCTTGGTTTCACAAGCTGCTCTGTCGTATGAGCAGTTTGCTTCCCCGGCGAATCGCGGAATCGACGCTCAACCTTTTCAACCAATTGATTACCCAGTATCGCCAACGGAGGGTCGTCAGAGATCTCATATGGCGGGAATCGATCGATCTCGTTCACCAACCAAGTCCGGTTTCGCCGCGATTTCCATCTTTGATGGCAAATCTCGGGGTTCCGGTTCTCGTTGGCCCGATGAATGGCGGCATGGAGTACCCGGAGACATTTCGCAAGACGGAATCAATTATGTGCCGCATCAGTGTTTCCTTAGGTCGCCGGATGGCGAGCTTGGCAAATTCGGTGATTCCTGGCAAGAAGCTCGCCAAGGTTTTGCTGGTGGCTAACGAGCGAACGCGTCGCGCGTTGCCCGCCTGTGTACGTGGGCAGGTGATCGAGGTGCCTGAGAACGGCGTGGACCTCAAGATCTGGACACCTCGTGCGCGCCCCTCCGGCGCCGGCGATCCGGGCCGTAAGAGCCACGATTTCGTCTTCCTCGGGAGACTCGTCGATTGGAAAGGCGTCGATATCGCCCTTGAGGCGCTAGTCCGCGTTCCAGCGGCGCGATTAGAGATCATCGGAGATGGCCCGGTGCTAGGGCGCTTGCAATCTTTTGCGCGGCGATTGGGCGTGAGTGAGCGCGTAGTCTTTGCGGGATGGCTCCCACAAACTACCTGCGCCGAGCGACTGCAATCGGCAGCCGCATTGCTGTTACCTAGTATTTACGAGTGTGGAGGGGCGGTGGTGCTAGAGGCGATGGCGATGAAGACCCCTGTGATCGCTACCGCCTGGGGTGGACCGATCGACTATTTGGGCGAAGGCTGCGGTTTGCTGGTTGAACCCTCCAGCCGGGAAGCTCTCGTCCAAGGCTTCTCGAGCGCGATGCAAAAGCTGATTGAATGTCCCGAGCTGGGCCGCAGGCTTGGTTCGAACGGAAGAAAGCATGTCGAGCGCGAATTCGACTGGGATAAGAAGAT
>DASYBJ010000423.1:0-1843 GCA_036500845.1 Acidobacteriaceae bacterium | reverse complement strand
ATTCAGCAGGTCGTGAACACCGAGCACGCAGCCGATGAAAACGACCACTCCCGGTGGATTTATCTGGAAGAGATCCACAAGCCGAAAGAACACGTTTTGCAATGGGTCGCGGCTACGCAGCAGGGCGATGTCCATCGGGTCCTCGAGAAGAACGAACAGAGGCTGTCCGAATCCCAACAACGCGATCTGATCCAGAGCTTTCTGCACGACACCCGGGCCCAAAAGAAACAGCTTTCCGAAGGTAATCACGACTATCAGCAAATCGATGACCTTCTGAAGCTTCTTCCTATCGCCTTTGTCTGGACGCAAACCGGAGCAACCGCGACTACCACCTCCCTCCATTTCGAACCCGCCCCCAACTTCCATCCGCCTACGCGTGAAGCGCGCGTCTTCAGCAGCATGGCGGGCGACCTCATCGCCGATACGCAACAACACCGTGTCCGCAGCATGAACGGCCACCTAGTCCACAACGTTACCTTCGGCGGAGGAATCCTCGGCAAATTGGACCGGGGCAGCTCCTTTTCTCTCGAGCAAAAACCGGTCGGCCAATCTCTCTGGCAACTGACAGCCTTCCACGTACACCTTGTGGGCAACGCCCTTCTCTTCAAGAGCATTTCGCTCCAGCAAGACGATGAGCGCACCGATTTCGAGCCCGAACCTTCAACCGTAACCCTCGATCAGGCAGCCACCGCAATCATGCGCCAACCGGTGACCGCTCAGGTGCACGACGCAGCCCTCAGCGGAGCTCATTGAGCGAACGCCGACGGCAAATCGTCAGGGGGTTAGCACTCACTTCAGACTATGGCCCTAGGTTGGTTGGGTCCCGAGATTCGTTAGGCAGAAACGGACGTTGCAGCGGGCGGACCAGTAGACGGAATCGCCAGGTTTTCGAGTGCAGCGATCAGCGCCGGAGAATCATTCAAGCTTTCTGCGCGGAGGAGCCGCAATCCGAGTTCGTGCGCAGCCTGTCGGAATACCACATCGATGTCGTACAGTATCTCCACGTGATCGCAGAGGAAACCCACCGGCTGTATGATCACGGCCTGATAGCCTTCGTGCTTCAGCTTCGCAAGGGTTTCCTCGACAGTCGGCCCGATCCAGGGGCCTCCGCTCAGACCCTGGCTCTGGAAACTGAAGTAGCAGTCCTGTGCATCGAGTACGTCGCGCAGTTCTGTGCCGACCAGTCCGGCGGTCCGCCTGCACTCCTTGTCATAGGGGTCCGGCTCATTTGCCAGCAACATGCCGTGATATTCCACAGGAGTCGCTGAAGGCTGGACCGTTCTGCTGGGCACCGAATGAGCCGTAAAGAGAGCGGCAACACGTCCGTTTGTGGATGCGCGTGCGGACTCCAAAGCGGACCGCATTCTCTCCGCAAATGCTTTTACCAGCAGCGGGTGCTGCGCCCAGGTAGCAAGGAACTCCACCTGCATTGAGTCCCCAACCGCATCTTCGAGCGCGCGTCTATAGAGGCCGATGCTCGTCCGTGAATTTTGCGGGGCGAGGCAGATGGCTTTTACTTTCTTTATGCCGTCGCTTCTCATCTGCGCAACGGTGTCGGCGATGAATGGCTTCCAGTTGCGCATGCCAACATAGACACGCCGGCCAAGACGTTCCTGCAACAATGCCGCCTGACGCATGGTCCAGCGCGTCAGGTGCGGGCCTTCGTGGCTCGGCTCATCCCTCAGCCCAATCTCCGCGTACCTTTCCTGCAACTCATGCACTACTTCGTCAGGAACGCCCCGCCCGCCGGTGACGAGCTTTAAATAAGGTTCCATCTCCCCCAACACATCGGGCGTGCCGTGCGCCAGCAGCAAAATAGCTTCCATGCTTACCTTTCTCCTCA
>DASYBJ010000422.1:0-3745 GCA_036500845.1 Acidobacteriaceae bacterium | reverse complement strand
AATTTGCTTGCCTGCTTTCTCCGCATATCGCTTAACGAAGTACTCAACCAACATCGGAATATCCTCCTTCCGCTTGCGCAGAGGAGGAACCTCAATCGGGAAAACGTTGAGCCGGTAAAACAAGTCGGATCGAAACGTTCCTGCGGCAATGGCTGCCGTTAAATCACGATTGGTTGCGGCTATGACGCGAACGTCAGTTGTAAGAACCCGGTTACCTCCGACGCGTTCGAATTGCCGCTCCTGAAGAACTCGGAGCAATGTAATCTGGGTTTCTGCGGGAAGATCGCCCACCTCGTCCAAAAAAATCGTGCCGGAGTGTGCCAGCTCAAAGCGGCCCTGGCGGCGCTGGATCGCGCCAGTGAAGGCGCCCTTCTCGTGGCCAAACAGTTCCGACGCGATCAACGACGAAGGAATCGACGCGCAGTTTACGCTAATAAACGCACGGCCCGAACGTTGTGAACGCCTGTGTATGGCGCGAGCAATCAGTTCCTTTCCGGTGCCGGTTTCGCCAGTGATCAGCACCGTGCAATCGGTGGGAGCCACTTTCAGAATGCTCGAGAGCACGTTCTGCAGGGCCGCTGACGAGCCCACGATCTCCTCAAACATGAATGCCTGATCGATTTGCTCCCTCAGCGCCAGGTTCTCGCCACGCATCCTCTCCTCGGCCCGCTTGCGATCGTCGATATCCGTCCCAGTCGCATACCAGCGGAGAATGTTCCCCTGGTCATCGCGCACGGGAATGTAGCGGGCAAGAAACCAGCGATATTTACCGTCTTTCCCAAGTGCTCGTTCCTCCAATTCAAAAGGTTCGCCTCGCGCGAGCGCCGCGGCGCGCTCCTCGCCCAGCCTTTCCACATCCTCGGGGTGGAAGATCCGTGCGCGATGGTCTTTCCGCACGTCCTCCAAAGTGAGACCGGTGTAATCAAGCACTGTCTGATTTGCATAAAGGGCTGTGCCATCCGGGTGCAACACGATAATATAAGTGGCGATCGCATCGATCATCCGTCGAAGCTCTGTTTTCTCCGCCTTGATTTGTTCAAACGCAGTCTGCAGAGCCGCTCTCGCTGCGTGCTGCTCGGTGACATCCAGGTCGGTACCAACGTATTCGATAATATTTCCGGTTTCATCGAGGACCGGGTGTCCGATCGCGTGGATGTGCTTTATCGTGCCATCAGGCAGCACGATCCTGTAATCTTGCACAAAATTAGCTTTCGCGCGCAATGCCTGGTCGACTCGTTCGTTAAATCCGGCGCGATCTTCCGGGTGCACCAGTCGAACGATCTCTTCCCGATCTGGGAGGTTGCATCTTTGAGGATCTAATCCAAAAATTTGTCGCATTTCCTCGGACCAGTAAACGCACGTCTCAGTGTTAAGGTTGATCGCCCAACTGCCCGTTTTGGCTAGTCTCTGCCCTTCCGCCAGATACGCCTCGCTTCGCCGGAGAGCTTCTTCGGCACTTTTGCGCTGTGTGATGTCCTCGGACAGCGCCATTATGAATCGCGGTACCCGCTCGGTGCCCGGCACAAGAGAATCATTGTTGCTTACCCAAATCAAACTGCCGTCCTTGCGCCGATACTTTTTCTCGATCTGAAACTGTTGCCGTTTCCCCTCCACCAACTCGGTGACAAGCGCCCAGTTGGCTTCGCGATAATCCTCATGGGTTATATCCAGAAAACGAAGTGCACGCAGTTCTTCCTCCGTGTAACCCACCATTGTCTGGTAGACATGATTGGTGGCGATAAAGCGGCCGTCGATGTCTGTCAGCGCAACGCCTATAGCAGAATTCTCAAAAACGGATCTCCACCGCTCCTCGCTTTTCCGCAGGTCTTCTTCGGCCCGCTTTCTTGACGTAACGTCGCTCACCACCCCGACAAACTCAATGCCTCCTGATACATCCCACGAGGCATGAGCCACAGCGTGGATATATTTGACGGAACCGTCCGGCATCAACAAACGATATTCATGCTCAAAATCCTTCCCATCCTGCGACGCGCGCTCGATGGTCTGTTTCACGAAGACCGCGTCTTCCGGATAAACCCGTTGGAGAACAAGTTCCACGGTCGGTTTCGTCGTTTGGTCGTATTGGAAAATTTGGAAGGTTTCCTCTGACCAGAAGACTTCACCGCTCGAAACACGCCATCCGAAGCTGCCCGTGTGGCTCAGCCTCTGCCCTTCCGCCAGATAAGCCTCACTTCGCTTTAGGCACTCATTGGTTCCCGCAAGCTGTTCGTTCGAGCGCCGCAACTCGTCCTGGGCATTGCGTGCGGCGTTGATGGCTATGTTGATCATGACGCAAAGATAGCCGAAGGCCTCGTCTGGCCCATGGGTCCGTGCCACCACAGAAAAATCGCCGAACATGACTCTGGTCAGGGCTTCCGTCAGGCTCTGAATCTGCTCGCGAACATAAGCGCTGTAGTCCGATGGTTGTGTCACGATAGCCTCATAACGTCTCGAAGCGAATCTCGACTTCGCACCACGGGGCCCCGTTGAGCGTGCATTGCGTTTCCGTAACGGTTCCCTTCTCACCGTAGTGAGCTAAAACACCCTCGGCCACAAAGCGCAGGACGCCGCAGAGATGATTGGGTGAATCGTATTTGAAGACAAGCCGTTCTTTACTGGACTCAAGAATAAACAGCTTCGCCCGAAAGTCCTTGGCGGATGCCGCCGACGGCCATTGTTTGTGGATCGTCGGAACCTTCTCAAACAGGCCCCGGGCGCTGCCGGCGATCTTGAAGATAGCCGGAAACATCACTGGGGAAACTTCCATGAAGTAGTCTGAAAATGCCTTTTGCGCCGCATCATCTCCTGCACCATACAGCTCCTTGGCCGCGTTATAGAGTGCCTGAAATTCTTCCTCCGAATAAACAACTTCGGGTTGATACTCCTTCTTGGAGATCCCAGCTAGCGTAAAGAGTCGCAATACTCCGTCGGATCCGTGATGCTTCTCCACCATGTGGATGAGAAGATTATTGATAATTCCCATCATGATTGGCTCCTCCACGATTCGCTCCGCAAGTCAACATGGCTTCGCCTGGGCGTCCGTTTCACGACACTTCCTTAATTTTAGGCGAGTACGCATTAATGGGTGGCGCGAAGAAGTATGCCAAAAACTCTGAGCGCCAACTGCAGTACTTCGGGATATAGAATCCGCATCCCTCCTGATGCAAAACGATCCAGATCCGCATCTATAAAAGATATAACTGCAAATACCATCGTGATTCCACCAACGGGTTCACCGCCCACATGCCCGGATCGTCGGGTCGTCTACCAACCAGCGACCCGCGAGAGCAACTTAGTGCGCTTAGTGCGCTTAGTGCGCATGATTGTTGGGCCGCCTCGAGTGCAACCTCGAGTATTGGATCCGCCACCTCGGGGCAATCAACCGTGACTTACCACGCTTTTCACGCACTATTTCCCCGCCGCCCGCCGCCACTGCCGGGGGCGGGAAAAACAAAAAAATTGAGCATCTTCATGAAACAAAGGACTTAGCCTCCCGTCGGCTTCAGTCTGAGTCTTCTTTCTACTACGGGACTTCGTCCCCCACAAAAACAGGGGGGTGGCCCACGTCTCGCTTTTGAGACGTGGGAGACGTGGCGGTTAAGCTTGCGGGGCTAAAACAGGCTGCGGAAAAGCGCCCCGAAGCAACAAGCGAGGCGCAAGAAGATGTATCACCCGAATCGGAGCACCCCAAGGAATAGACGGTTCGTTCGCCGCAGACTAGTTTTTCAGCAGCCTGTAAAGAGCA
>DASYBJ010000421.1:0-3881 GCA_036500845.1 Acidobacteriaceae bacterium | reverse complement strand
AAGGATGGAGCCGAGGGCATCTCGGTCGGGAACACATTCCAGCTGGATTCGCTCTATCCATTCTTCGTCAGGCGCTTACAGCCATTCTTCATCGGCAAGGACGCTCGCGATCTCGAACACCTGCTCGAGGCATCGACGGTGCATGAGAGCAACTATAAGCTCACTGGGCTAGCGCTCTGGGTGCCTTTGGCGGTGATCGAGTTCGCGATCCTCGATATGTTCGGGAAGATTTCCGGCAAGTCGATCGGCGAATTGATCGGCGAGATACATAACAAGGAGATTGCCGTCTACCAGGCCAATAGCGAGCGGGATATCTCGGCAGAGTTGACCATCGAGCATCTGAAGCGCGACGTCGCAATCTCCAAGGCCAAGGCAATTAAGTTCAAGCTTGGCGGCCGGATGAGCCATCCTGAGTATCCCGTGGGCAGATCCGAGAAGCTTATTCCACTGGTCCGCAAGACATTCGGGGACGAGATGGTGATTTCTGCCGATTCGAACGGCTCGTACACAGTCGCCCAAGCGATTCCGATCGGCAAGCTGATGCAGGAGTACAAGTATGCTTTTTACGAAGAGCCTGTGCCCTTCGACTGGTACGAGGAAATCAAGCAGGTGGCCGATACGCTCCAGATTCCGATCGCTCTTGGCGAGCAGGAGCCCAGCACGCACAACTTCCGGTGGCTCCTTGCCAACAACGCAATCGGCATTACCCAGCAGGACATGTTTTACTTTGGAGGCATGGTTCGCTGCATGCGAGTAGCGCGCATGGCAAATGCCATAGGGAAGCAGACGATCCCGCATATTTCGGACTCCGGGCTCGGCTATTTGTACATGATGCACTTCGTCTCGGCGATTCCCAACTCGGGCCCGTACCACGAGTTCAAACAATTTAATAATGAGCTGCCGTATACATGTGCCACTTCGACCTTGCGAAGCGATGATAACGGGCGTATCAAGGTCCCGACCGGACCGGGTCTAGGTGTCGAGATCGATCCTGACTATATCAAGAAGCATGAGGTGGTCAAAGCTGAGTACTAACTCCGGTCTTTCCCTGACAAGGGTTTAGGGCTGTGATCTCGAGCTCATTTAGGTATTCTGCGGCGCATGCTCGTTGCCGGTGAGTTCACTTTGGCGGTGGCTTTGCTTGCCGGAGCAGGACTCGCGATCCACAGCTTCCTGAATCTCCAGCGCGTGGACCTGGGCGTGCGCACAGACCACGTTCTCGACTTTTATCTTGCGATTCCGGACTCGCGGTCGAAGGAGCGCGAGCGGATTGTCGCCTACTATCATCAGATTCTCGCCAGCATGCAATCCGATCGCTTGAGAGAGATGCGCGGAATGCGCCAGCCAGCTATCGGCGCTCAGGCATGGATAGCGAAACGGACTTGCTCTAGGGCCTGTTAACACTATTAGGGCGAACAGCGTTGCGAGCGAAAACCAAGCCCGGCGAGGCGGGGGCCGAAGGCTTTGGTGGCTCCAAGGTCTAGGCTAATAAGAAGTTCATAGGCACTCCAGCAGCGAAAGAGGTCGCTTCCGGCGGTTCTCGCGTGAGAGATGCGCTCAGTTACGAGGGCTGAAATGCTTTTGCTCTAGAACTTGCTCTCGAAGACAGAGAAGCGGCGCTCCAGTTCGAACTGCTGGTGTGCCTTTTCACTCGACTGGAGCCACGCAGCGCATGCTCCTGAAGGAGTCTGTCCCCGCCCAATCTGGGACCGGCAAGCAGCGCGGGGATGGTCGTAGCTTTCGAACTGGCCCGTTTGCTCCCAAAGGCTGTCGCCCGTGAGGAAACTGTGCTCCAAACTCGTGCGAACCATCTGCTTGAAATCGGTATAGGTCAACGGATAAGTGAGGGCGGCGCGAACGTATTCGTGCGTGAGGTCGATGCGCGAAACCCCTTCATCGTCGGTCGAAAGAGCAACGGGCACATGATATTGCCGGTAGATAGGAAGAGGATGGTCCGATCCCTTCACATTCAGAATGACGTCGTTGCTGGTGAGATTGATTTCCACCATGACGCGGCGCTGTGCCATCTCCTTGAGCAGCCCGTAAGCATCCTCTTCATCCGTGACATCTACGCCATGTCCGATGCGCTCCGCGTGAGCCTCTTCGACGGCGGAACGGATGTGGAAGGCGAGGTCGGCAGGCGGAACGAGTCCGACAGCGAGCTCGCCGGCGTGCAGTGCGATGTGGACCTTGGGATAGAGCGCGTGCAGCGCATGAACCATTTTCATGTGCAGGCGGTAATCCTCGAGCGCCACCCGGTTATCTTCCGGCTGCACCATATTGATTCCCACGATCAGCGGATCCATTGAGGCAAGCTCGAAACCGGCGACTAGCTGCAGGAAAACCATCTGCGGAGAAAGAGCGCGCAAAACCTGATCCAGGTAGCGGATTTGGATGCTGCATGCAGGTTTCGCCTGGGGCTGCCCGCAGTGCTCAAGCGAATGACGCCGCGCCTCCCCATCATCAAAGCTGGCGCGCATCTCCTCGAGATGGCTACGCAGGCCTCGTTCCAACAATTCCTGGCGAAGGCGTGTGAAGTCCGTCTGCATATCGATGGGGCCTGCACTTTCGGCGAGGCTGATGAGCGGCTTGAGGTCGGGCGTGTGCATCAACTCCAGATATTGTTCGTTCTGGGCTGCGGCGCGGCTGGCGACTTCGTTCAACCAATCACTCAAATACGCGTGATCCACCGCGCCAAAATGCTCGAAGGTTGCGAAGAAATGATCATGGCCCGATTCTGCGGCCGTAGGCACGAAGAGGCGCATCGAGAAGGCATCGATGAGCCGGTCATACAGATTCTGGTCAGCGAGCGCGGAGGCGGCCGGAACACCTTGCTCTCCGCAGACGGGCTGAGGCGGCAAACTGCGGGTCATGGCCGCAGTGCGATAGAGTGCGAGCGTCTTCGAATTTACGCAAAGATTGCCTGCTGCCGCTTCGCGTATCCAG
This sequence comes from Acidobacteriaceae bacterium, assembly GCA_036500845.1. GTDB lineage: Bacteria > Acidobacteriota > Terriglobia > Terriglobales > Acidobacteriaceae > PALSA-350. Next base: position 935 of record DASYBJ010000421.1, on the reverse strand, counting down.
GTCTCCGCATACACTGCGCCGCTGAGGTGATTATGCAGGTCAGCCCCTTTCGGCATAGTGTGGAAAAAAGTTTCGAGCGCCGGCGATCCCTGCTGCCGCGCACGTTCGAGAGCGCGCGCGGTACGGGCCTCAGCGCCGACTCCGGAGGACTGAGGACGATTGCTATCCTTCTGGCCTAAGGCTTGCGGCGAGTAGATGGCGGCGCAAAAGGTGATGACCAGCAACAGCGCGGCAGCAAACGACGGGCGGCAGGTGAGGCAGGAATCGCCGACCGAGGAGATGAAAGCTTTACCAGAGTGCATAGTTGGAGAAGAAAATTCTTGGAAAGCTACAGTCTCCAATAGTTGAGATGATGGCTGACAACAAACTGACCTCGCGTCTTTATCTCTGCAGCCGCAGCGGGAATCTTGTGAGCTGGTAATCAACTAGTAATTTACGGTTAAGCGTCATCCTCCCGCAACTGCATGAGGCGATCTACGCAGATCTGCCGCAAGCCTCCTCCGATCGTCCCAAATCACCCCAGCTTCTCTCAATCATCACGCCACACTCTGTTTTTGAAAGTCTAAAAGAGTCCTACGAAAATTCGATCAGTTCGTTCCTCTTGGGGAAGCAAGAAGAGGGCGAGGATCAAAGGTCACCTTAAGGGAGCCGACCTTTCCGTCTTTGATCTGAAACCAACCGCAGGCGAATACTGTGATGCCCGCGGTGTCAATGTTGTAGAGGACGCACACATCTTCCTGGTTCGCAAAAATCCGTTGAATATGAAACTTCAGACGAAGGCGCTCGATTTCTTCGAGATATGCTTCTGCTCCGACGCGTGTGCCGAAGGGGCCTTCATATTTCATATCGTCGGCCACGTAGATTCTGGCTGTCTGAAAGCTCTCATCGTTAATGGCAGTTCCAAGATTAAGTACAACTTGCTTTGCTTCGTCCGA
>DASYBJ010000420.1:0-21013 GCA_036500845.1 Acidobacteriaceae bacterium | reverse complement strand
ACCGCGGCGGCGGTCGCACCAAGAGCGGAACGAAGGAAAGTTCTTCGTTGAATCTTCAAGCACTCTCCCAGCGAGCCGGTTTGGTGACTTGCGTGGTTACCGCTCGATCAGGCTGCTCGTCGGGAGTTACCAGGGCACCTTAGAATTACGATTCTCGAAAAGGCTCAGGGTGAGGATCGTCACAACTTCAGCAACTGATTGCAATCAAGTTTGTAGAAGAACCACGAAACGTGCTATGCGACATTCGTTGTAAAGAGACTGCACCCGACGCAGTATCTCTTTCCGGAATTTTGGTATTTGTCGACCGGTAGCTTACCGTCTCATGCGCACGATGAGTGCTGCTGGGATTTCGCTGAAATTACCGCTCCAGGGAGAGCGAACTCGTGCCGCCACGATTTTCCGAGGAGAAGGCAGTTTCTTCGATAGCGTCCCAGGAGCAGTCGAGCCTTTAACGCTGGAGCGACTTCCGAGTTGCCGACTCGCTCGAACTTGAAGACGGCGAGACCACTCCTCGATGAGTAGCTTAGTTCCACTCACGGGAATTCCCTGCTCTCGACGTGGAGGCGAAAGCCTATTAGCCGACACAGGCGTGCCGGAGCTTGCTTCAAGTGTCCCGTCTGAAGCGAGGGAGATGGCTACTGGCTCGCGCGCGGACAATCCCTGGATGGTGATCGTGACCGCCGGGACCAAGTAGACGAATGTCACCGAAGACGACCAAGTAGACGAATGTCACCGAAGACCACATCATCTCGCCCGCAAACTCTTGGTCCCGGAGAGCTGAGCTGTCGAGTAGCGCATGGCCAGATACGTATGACGAGTAGGCGAAGCGGCCACAAAAGGTAAGAAACCCGAGAGCGCGTCGCACCCTTGGCTTTGAGAAGGCGAGATACCGAGGACTGAGGAAGAACCGCGATCGCCTGTGCGCCTGCTTTGCCTAAGTGAACCTGTATCAGCACTGCAAACGGCTGGCCCTGCGGGAGGCTTAGTGTCCCGAGAACCCGCATGGATCGCGGGTTCTCGGGAAATTGGAGAAATGCGGGATGGAAATCCACCTTCAGTCAGATGGAAAAGGCTCTTTCCTCGTCGCTGCCTGTTAAATGACCGGGTCGCTCAGAGCTTCCCTAATCGATGATCTAACTAACTATGCGAATAGCTGTCCTTGCGGGTATCCAGTCGCGCAGCTGCCGTCTGCTCTTGCGCTAGCTCTCTTGAATCGGGTCGAGGAACAGCTTCGGATTGATTGAGTGCCTTGAAAGCGCCCGCTGCCACCGCAGCGCCCGCAAAATCAGCTACCAGGTAAATCCAGAGATTCGTCCACGACGACAGCCCGAGAACAGAAATACCTACTGCGACCGCTGGGTTGAACGCGCCACCGGAAATGTTGCCGACGGAAAACGCCCCCGTCAGTACCGTGAATCCGATCGCCAGCCCATAAAAAGAATTGCCTGATGTACCCTTGGCCGTGGCGACGTTCAGCACCACGTAAACGAGCGCAAAGGTGAAAAGAAACTCTGCCAGAAGCGCGGGTCCTGTCGCAGGTTGGAGCGGTGCAACAGCGGTCCCTCCCTTTAAGAACTTGACGGCGGAGGCCGCCAGCACAGCCCCAATGACCTGAAAAATCATGTATGGCGCTACATCTTTGGCCTCGCACTTCCCGCGCAGCCAGACGCCCAGCGTCACTGCCGGATTGAAGTGGCCTCCGGAAATATGACCGCCAGCAAAAACCATCACCATGAGTGCGGAACCGATGGCCAGCGGAGCCAATGGACCGGCGCCGTGGCCGATGACTGTGCACCCAATGGTGAGAACCAGGACAAAGGTTCCGATGAGTTCAGCGAGATACTTGTTCACATTTGTCTCCAAGTTCTGCGTGTTCGTTCTGTCGGATTCGGAATGCCGAGGTGGACATAACAGTTCTGACCGCCGCCATATCTCGGCAACGCTTATTGCATTCTGAAAATATGCAGTTGCTGTGGCAAAATTGCTTCAGGCTCTCTTCGCTGAAGAGATTGTGACTGAACTGCCAAGTCAGGCACTGTTCCCTGGCAGTTCAGTCGCGAGCACAAGACGCAAATAGCTCGAGAAGCGATAGAGGATTTAGCGGGCACCCACCGGCTTCAGGACCTGCGTTTTGATGCGATCAGCCGTACCCGGATCGACGCTATTCCAATACCAGAGGAAGCGTTCCCGCACCTGCTCGTGCTTCAGGGCGTTGTACTGGCCAACAAGCGTCTCGACGAGACGCTTGCGCTGCTCATCGTCGAACACTTCCCGCACCAGCGTTCCTGCCTGACCGAAGTCGTCGTCATCCGCCCGCAGGGTATAGGCCGAACGGACCAACTCGCCATCCGAAGTCCAGCCCCCGGACTCAGCTGCGCGAACCGGATCGGCTTTGGGCCCGCCAAAAGAGTTCGGCGCATAAACCGGAGTCTTCGGACTATTGTAGAACTGCCGCAAGTGTCCGTCCTTGGCATAGGACTGCACCTCCACCTTGGGCCGGTTGACCGGCAGTTCGTTGTAGTTCGATCCGATCCGGTAGCGGTGTGCGTCCGCGTAGGAGAAGACCCGTGCCAGCAGCATCTTGTCCGGGCTCACGTCGATGCCGGGCACCAGATTCGAGGGCGCGAAAGCCGCCTGTTCGATCTCGGCGTGGTAATTCTCCGGGTTCCGGTTGAGTTCGAATTGCCCGACCTTGATCAGCGGATAGTCGGCGTGCGGCCAAGTCTTGGTCAGGTCAAACGGATTGTAGCGATAGGACTTGGCATCCTCATAGGGCATGACTTGGATGGAGACGGTCCACTTCGGATAATCGCCGCGCTCGATCGCCTCGAACAGGTCACGCAGGTAGTAGTCGGTGTCGGCTCCGACTATCTGCGCCGCCTGGGCGTTGCCGATGCTCTTGACACCCTGCTGGCTATGGAAGTGGTACTTGACCCAGACCTTCTCGCCAGCGGCGTTGCTCCACAGGTAGGTGTGGGAGCCGTAGCCATTCATTTGCCGCCAACTCGTGGGCAGACCACGGTCGCCCATCAAATAGGTGACCTGATGGGCGCTTTCGGGCGACAACGTCCAGAAGTCCCATTGCATGTCGGCGTCGCGCAGATGAGTGTCGGGCAGGCGCTTCTGCGAGCGGATGAAGTCGGGGAATTTGATACCGTCGCGGAGGAAGAATACCGGCGTATTGTTGCCAACGATATCGTAATTCCCTTCGCTGGTGTAGAACTTCAAAGCGAAGCCGCGTACATCACGCCAAGTGTCCGGCGACCCCAACTCGCCGGCAACCGACGAGAACCGCAGCAGCATCTCCGTCTTGGTCCCTGGTTGGAAGAGCGCAGCTCTTGTATAACGGCTGACATCCTCGGTAACGGTCATGGTACCGAAAGCGCCTCCGCCCTTGGCATGCACGACCCGCTCAGGGACGCGCTCGCGATTGAATTGGGCAAGCTTCTCGACCAGGTAAACGTCATGCAGCACAACGGCACCGTCGGGACCAACGGTCCTTGAGTGCTCGTCCGATGCAACCGGAACACCACCGTTGGTGGTGGTAAATTTCTCTTTCATCGTCTTGCGTACTTCATCAGCCATGTGTGATCCTCCAGGATCGTGAGCGGTAAAGTGTGGTGGTATGGAATGGACCTGTTCCGCGCGGAAACCAGATCCGGAAGAAGTTGCGACAAGGTGACGGACACCGCAAACTGACCGCCGGCGAGCGTTTCGATCGCGACTGTCGTTTCGATCGCGACTATTAGAGCGAGACAAACCGCAGAGGCACCGCTTCCGCAAGCCACAAAAGAATCCGCGTGAAGCGGCCTGCGGCACTTCGATGCTGCTCCGCGCTGGAGTCTTGAATGACACTACTGAAGTTACGTCCGGGAGTGTTCTTCCAAATACTGCCAGTCTGTAAAACCTTTGCGCGGGGGTAGCGCGTCGGATCCCCGGTGATCGTGAGGGTGTCGAATGGTCCGCCGCCTTTGGCATGGACGACGCGCTCGGGAACGCGCTGACGATTCTGATGCGCGATCTGCTCTATCAATTGATAGTCCTGAAGGAGCACGGGGCCGCGAGGGCCGACGGTCTGGCTGTTCTGATTATCGCGGACCGGGGCTTCGGCAGTAGTAGTCAGGCGTTTAGGCATCTTCAGGGAGTCCTTTCCTTGCCTACACACTTAACGTTACCCGCCCCAGGAGCGATTTGTAAAATTGATTATTATGACCGCTACAATAGATACCATCTATCGTTCGGGTGGCTACAAGCTGGATTCGCGAAGCAGTGTTCCTTGAATTCACCACTCCAATGGGCTTTCCTCGCTTGTTCGGTTATTGCGGAAACGACGCAGCACTTCGGGCCGCGGAGTGCACGTTCAATGATGCCCGCGAAAACGCTGCGGAACGGAGAACGTTCCGCGACAGTGCCGCACTGGCAAATGGAACAACGATTTTGGGTGATCCTCGATATTCGTGATCTCTCACGATCCCTCTCTACGCAATTCAAGCCTCTCTGCTGATGTTGACAGAGCAAACAATGCGGCATGGGAACAAATGCAAGAGGAGCTTAGCCATCTTTCAGCGCATGGGAAACTGATCATCGCAAAGGGCAGCGGGCACTACATTCAGAATGATCGACCGGATGTCGTGATCGAGGCGACTCACCAGATTGTCGATTGCGTACGCCAAAACTTGTGATTAGAAGATCTTGGTACCTGCACCGACTGTGTTGGCCGTTGGGGAAGGTCGGCTACTCGTCGATCTCACCGCATGACTACCTTGTTATTCCCTGTTCTAACGGGCTATGCGGAAGTTGCCCCCCGGTATCTTTTTTTAGGGCCATCATCGGCGCGCTTCCTTCTTCTTGCTCATTGGTACGACCTGCACTGTCGTATCCCGAACCTCTGCGAGAAAGCGATTGATGACCGATCCGTGCAGGAGGATGTCCATGCGAGAGCGTGCCGACTGGCCGAAGATCACGTGCGAAATGTTTTCCTGCTTGACGAACTCAATAAGTGCGTCAGCGACGTTCTTATCCTTGAGAATGACCACACGTGCTCCAAGGTCCCTGGCGAGGCGCTGATACTCCTCCAGCCGTCGACGGGCCTCGGCATCCGCATGATGATCATCCTCGTCCGGAGGTTCGACGTTGACCGCATACCAGTTAGTAGCGAGTCTACCGGCGATGCGGGCCCCCATGCGAAGCAGACGCTCGGTGCCCTGGCGCGGCGAGATGCAGACCATCACTTTCTCTGGCAGCGGGGCCTGTTCGAGTCCTTGGCTCCTGCGGTACTCCGCTGCGCGTGAGCCGACCTCCTCTGCTGTTGTGCGCAGGGCGAGTTCCCGCAACATATTGAGATTGCCTTTGCGAAAGAAGTTCGCTAGGGACTGCTCGACCTTTTCTGGAGCGTAGATTTTGCCGTGCCGCAGGCGAGACCGCAGCTCTTCAACAGTGATGTCCACGTTGACGATCTCGTCGGCCCGCTTCAAAAAGCTATCGGGAACGGTCTCCCGGATCACAGTGTTGGCCGATCTTGAGACCGAGTCGTTGAGAGTCTCTATATGTTGGATATTGACAGCGGACATCACATTGATGCCGGCGTCGAGCAAATCCAGCACATCTTCGTAACGTTTGTTGTTTCTCGACCCGGGGACGTTGGTGTGCGCCAATTCGTCGACGATGCAGGTATGGGGCTGCCGTTTGAGGATGGCATCCAGGTCCATCTCTTCCAGCGTGACTGATCGGTAAGGTATCATCCGCCGTGGAATCACCTCGATGTCCTTGATCTGGTCCTGAGTCTCCTTGCGGCCGTGCGACTCGATCAGCCCGATGACGATTTCCACTCCCTGTTTCTTCATCAAGTGGGCGTCTTCCAGCATCTGGTAGGTTTTGCCGACGCCCGGTGCCGCGCCGAGATAGATGCGCAGCTTTGCCCTTTCCGGGGGATCGGCGACGAGTTCGCTGGAAAGATCGTTCATATGCTTTAGCCGACTTCGATGGGATGGCGGGTACGCGTAGATGTTGCGACCGGCAAGGTAAAGCTGAAGGTGGTTCCGTGCCCGAGACGGCTTTCAACCGAGACTTGACCGCCGAGCAGTTCAACCAGCCGGCGCACTAAGGCGAGTCCTAAGCCGGTTCCTCCGTCAAAAGTGGTGTTGAAGCGGCCAAAGATTGTTGCTAAACGCTCGGCCTCGATCCCACGTCCAGTGTCACGCACAAAAAATTGAACTTTGTCTTTGTGTTCCTGCGCCTGCAAGAGAATTGCCCCACCTTCCGGTGTATAGCGCAGGGCGTTGCTCATCAGGTTGTCCATGATGCTGCGCAGGGCGCGGCGGTCCGCGTTTACATGGGATAGATCGCTAAACGCTTGAATCTCGACGTCGATATTCTTCTTGCGCGCTTCCTCGCGATGCCGGGTATAAGCATCGCGAAGAACGTCGATGGGCCGTATGCGATCGACGCGGATCTCACGGTGTCCGGTTTCGAGTTCGGAAACCTCGATCAAATCGGACATCAGGTCATTGAGGCGCTCGGCTTCTTCCTCCGCGCCATGGACCAGATCGTTTTGCAAAGGGCGCAACTCGCCAGCGAAGCCTCGGGTGAGCGTATACAGGCTAAGACGAAGCTGCTCGAGAGGCGCGCGTAGCTTTTCCGAAGCGACGGTCAGGAAACGAGTCTTGAAACGGTCGATGTCCTGCATTTCCGTAATGTCCTCGAGCACGCTCACTGCGCCCAACAACTTCCCCTCAGGGTCGCGCATCGGTGTCGTGCGCAGGCGGTAACTGCGCTGTGCTTGACCGATCTTCATCGGCAGCACCGCCGCTTCTTCCTCGTTTGCTATCGGTCTTTGCATCGACACCGCTTCTCGAACCGCCTCAAGAATCCTTTCTCCGCCTGGCGTGTTCGTAAGAGCCATACGGTCGGTCGCCGCTGCTCCAAGGATCTCGCTCGCCGCCCGGTTGAGCTTGAGCACCTGCCCCCGTGCATCGGTCACGATGACCGGCTCGAATATCGACTGGACGACCGCATCCGACAGCTGATGCTCCAGCTGCTTGCGGCCCGACTCCGTGTCGCGAAGGTCGCGCAACTGCACCGCCATGCGGTTGATCTCAGATGCAATGACTCCCAGATCTCCTTTCGTGCGCCACACTACCCGTTGGGTCAAATCACCTTGGCCGATGCGGCGCGCCGTAACCGCCACACGGTGGATAGGGCCCATGACTACGAGAAAGAAGCCGGCAGAGAGCAGAACGCCTAGAACTGCGCTGGTAACCAGCATGTGCGAAGTAGCCCGTGCTAGTTGGGCGCGTTCCGCCGCGGCTTGTGCAGTCGTATACGCGGTCTGTCGGTCCAGCTCCGACGCCCGGCGTAACGAGATCGAGGCTCGCACTGTCACGCTCAAGAGCAGGGCTAGAAGTAGCGCATATCCGAGAATTAGCCGTTGGGATAACTTCAACATGGAGCTTCTCGCTCTGTCAGAATTCTCCGGTGAGATAGGGCGGCGTGCACCGCTCGGTTGTCATGAGTTGCTCCTTTACCCGACCCCATCTTCACCCAATCTTATCGAGACGACGTAGCGGATGACACGATGGCAAGCATCTCTGACGGTCCCCTGACATATACGCGCTTTGCCCTTACCTTACACCAAGCTGACAAACTCTTACCGCGTTGTTGACATACGGACAGCGGAGTCCGGTGGTGATCCGGACCGGCAGTACTACCCAAGTGGCGCCCGCTGGTAGAAGCCGCGCTCTCCGCTCTCCATCGGAGGCCTGGTTGAGATTTTGGGTCAACTGCACCTGATTCCACCAGAGTTCCTGGGCGGCAGGAAACATGGATGCCACACCGCCATCCTTGTACCAGTCCGCAATCGAACTCCTCTCGGCCGTGGCGCGAAAGCCTTGGGCGTCCTCGCCCTTCGTCTGAATGTAGTCGGCGTCAAGAGCGAAAACGGCGTTTTCCGGTGTGTTGGAACGAATCCACAAGAACGCCTGCTGCCACGCGTTGTGCTGCTTCAGGCCTGGCCATTCGACCGGATCGGAAGCTGGATAGGTGAGTCGTTGGCCGGCGAAAATAATTGTGAGTACGGTGGCGTAAGTTGCGGCAGTGAGCCAGAGTCGACCCCCCGCCAACCGGCCGAGCAGGCCCCCAGCCAAGAGCGTCCCGACCAAATAGATCATGTGGAAAGCGCGCAGTACCTGGAGGCGCGCAAGCAGAAAGCTCCCACTACGATGGACAAAGCAGAGTGCGACAATGATCGCGCAGCTTCCGATTACCGTGGAGGCAATCGAAATGCTGCCGATAGCGCACCTTGCCCGCATGCGCCGAGCAGTGGCCGCGAGAAGGACCAGCGGGCAAACCAGCCCGGGATACTCATACCACTCCCACGTAGAAAGGAAAAAATAAGACCGGCTGAGGGCGGCGTGACTGGAAGCGAGCCCGAGCGGTACGCCGCGCGTGGTCATGAAGACGACGAAGCATGTGAGCAGGCCAAGCCCGGCGAAAGCTGCCAAGATCCTCCACATCCGGCGCTGGGCAAACACAACCGCGAGAAGAAAGATTGCCGTGAAGCCTGCCATCAGAGGGTGAAACAACGCTGCAAGTGTGAGCCACAGAGCCGCCCGGCCCCATGACCCCTGCAGAGTAGCTGCTAATGCGAACAGTGCGAGGGGCGTCGCGAACGATCTCGCAGTAACGTACGGGTCCATCAGGAAGAGTGAAGTTCCAGCGACCGGTAGCGTAAAGCAGCAGGCTACCAACAGCACAGCACCCCAGCGTGCAGCGGGCGCAGCGAACAGCTTTGCAGCGACTTGCGAGGCGCCCAGCAGGAAAAGAAAAATCGAGACGAGATGGCAGATCAGCAGCACGATCGGCAACGGCAGATGTGCGTAGCGAACCAATCCGGCCAAAAGATGAGCGAAGATCGAAAAGCGAACATGGGAGGTAACAAAGACGGCATCCGGCTGATAGAGGTTGGGGTAAACCAGTTTTTTGATTCCTGCGACATAGATAGCACCATCATCGGCCAGCGGGTGATACCCATGAATCAGTAGGACAAGCGGCGTTAGGAATGCTGCACCCAGGACAGAGTGTATTCTCCACTTGCGGTCCGCCAGATCGGATCGTCCATCAGCAAATTCCTGAACTTGCGTCCGTTCCGGGATGGTCAACTGCGGCGAGAGGGCATGGGCCAAAGCAACGAACCTTTCGAAGAAATCGTTCCGGCGACACGACGGTCGATCGATCTCCAGCAGCTGAGATAGTGTAGTGCAGTCGTCTTGCTCCGAGGACCTTCGCTCACTTCCGCTGATACCGTCGAATCACGTCATCCATGGTGACGACGCCCTCCAGCTTCCCGCGGCTGGCTCGGTTTTGGATCGGCAACACGGGCCATCGCGACAAATACGGGATCGCGCTGTCCAATGGGAGGTCCGGAAAAAGCAGGGGTACCCGCTCCGGCTTGAGCGTACTTTCAAGGGGCGCTTGCGGCGTTGATGTAGCCGCGGCAGCGGAGAGTTCTTCCCGCGTCATCGCATACCAGGAGCCATCGCGAAGACTGACCAGGAATACCGGTGCTGCGACAGTTGCTTCTTCGGTCGCAATCTTCCCTACCGGATCCGATCCGGAGAAGATGGGAACATTTACCGGGACAAGGGCATCCTCCAGGTGCAGTGTGCTTTCTTCGCGCTGCTCCTCCATAGAAGGCAGATCAAGGCCGTCCTGGTGAGTGAAGGTTTCAAAAATGGGCACCGGCTGCAGACCGCGGGACACGAGGTAGGCGATCGTGTTGGCGAGAATCACCGGCAGCACAATCGAGTAGTTACCACTGACCTCGAGAACCATAAAGACCGAGGTCAGGGGAACGCGGAGAAATCCTGCAAAGAGCACGCCCATGCCGACAAGCGCGTAGGAGCCGACCGAGACCGAAAATTGGGGAAAAAAGGCCTTCTCAAAACTGGCAATCGAAGCACCTAACATGGCTCCGATGAACAGTGTTGGCGCGAACATTCCTCCGGGCGTGCCACTCGAGAATGAAACCGTCGTAGCAAAAATCTTGAGCAAGGCCAATGCGAGCAGGAACTTCCATGTAAAAAATCCGTGCATCGCCTGATCGATGGCACCATATCCGGGTCCCATGACTTCGGGCGCGCCGAAAAATCCGATTGCTCCGACCATCAATCCTGCGAGCGGTGGTTGGCAGAAACGCGTCCAGGGGGGTAGCTGACGAAGTCGCGGCCTCAGAAAGGCCAACGCTTTGGAGAAGATCAGAGCCGAAACCCCACCCATTACGCCCAGGGCAGCATAGGCTAGAAGCTCGCCGGAATGCTCGATGGTGACCGATGGGATCCGGAACATGGGTTCCGGTCCCCAGAAAGAGCGCGCAACTACCACGCTTGAGATCGCGGACAGCACAATGGAGCCCAGCACGGCGGCGCTCCAATTCCCGATGACCTCCTCAACCACGAAGAGAATGGCCGAGATCGGAGCATTGAAGGCGGCTGCCAAACCGGCAGCGGCGCCAATGGGTGCAAACATACGCAGCCGGTCACGCGATAAGCGCAGACGGCGGCTGACCATCGAAGCCACACCGGCCCCAATCTGCAGCGAGGGATCCTCAGGGCCAAGCGAGAACCCGCCGCCGATTGCCAGCGCTGACGTGATGAACTTGCCTACCACGGTTCTGAACGAGATGAATCCGTTGTAAATGTAGAGTGCGGCCTTGGTCTGGTTTACGCCGCTGCCTCGGGCCGCCGGAAAGACGAGTTGGACCAGGGCGCCCACCAGCAGGCCAACGGCCATAGGTACAAACAGAAGCCGCAACTGGCCAGGGTGAGGCGCAGAACCGAGCGTGAGGACCTGAAACCAGGTGATCGCCACGCGGAAGCAGACCACCAGCAGGCCGGAGAGGATCCCAAAGAAAATCGAGAGCACCAGGAACAGCCGCTCGTCCCTATGCGGCGCAATCTTCTGAATATCCGGCGGCTCGGGGGTATACCTGCTCTGCTCTTCGAGGGTTTCAGTATCGAGTCCGCCATTCTGAATGTTCATTCTTGCTCTACCGCATTCGGCGCTTGGGCAATCTTTAACAACAGGGCGTCGTCTCCCCCGGGTGGTCCGCAGACCTGCGCAGTTACGCGTTCTGTGTCATAGATCAGTTGGATGATCGATTGGGCCAGGTCAGGATCGCTCTCCAGCCGGGAAAGCGTGATCTTCTCGGGTTGCTCATTCCAGCGCGCAAGCACGTCCGCAAGGCCGGCGGCTCCCTGAGCCGGCTTGGGAGCATTATCAGCCTCCGCCTTTTGGGGATGATGTTGGAAAGTTGATTCGAGGCTCTGCAGTGAACCTTGGAGGGCGCGGGGGATGCTGACCGAACCCGATTCGCGCTTCCCGGCAGCCGGCGCAGCTGCTACTACCTTTTGAGAATTCTCTGGCGTTGTCCCTTGGCGAGCTAGGCAGGACTGGAGCCTGGCCAAGGCGATTTGCCGGTCCTCGAGAATGCGCGCACTTCGGGCCTTGGCACGAAGCTCAGGCGAGGGATAAAGCAGCAGAAGCCTGGTCACATCTCGCAGCAGATCGCGGGCTGTGCGACTGACCTCAACTGGTTGACCAGCCATGCTGGGATTGTTCACAGCACGCTCAAGGTACTGTCTCGCCTCGGCATACCGTCCCAGTTGGAAGGCCGTGCGTCCTGCACCCACAGCAGCCGCTAGCGAAGACGGGTTGTGTTGCAGGATCTTACGGTAGGTGCGCAGAGCGTCCACAAAATCATGTGCCTGTTCCATAGCCTGAGCAACCTCAATGTGGAATTGAAGGTCCTGCTCGGGCGCATTTCCTGCCGCAACCAAAAGCTCCGTACGCGCTTCATCGTCCAGATGTTTGGCAATCAGGAAATTGATCATTTCCATGCGGACTTGGCGGCGTCGAACGTAGCCATCTCCCTCCCAATCGCCGTAAATGGCCCGGTGATAGTGCTCAAGCGCTTGCCGCACATCGTTTTGACGGGCAGCCAGCCGAGCCAGTTGAAGGTTGATGATCCCGCTGCCGGGCTCGCTCTCCGAGAGTGTGTTGAAGTACGACGTAGCCTCCGGAATACGGCCGGCGGATGCCAGCGCCTCGGCAAGTTCGATCTCGATTTTGCGCTCACCCGGCGCGTAGGCCAATGCCGAGCGCAACGCAACAATCGCCGCTTGAGCATGGCCGGCCTTCAGGGCCGCTTCCCCCCGAACCCTCCATCGGTTCGCCAATTCCGCTTGATGGGAGGCGTAGGATTGATAGAAGCGATTTGTCACGAAGGCAAGCGCGAGCGTGATGGCGAATAAGGTAGTCAGAGACAGTGTGTCAGAGAGGATGAGCCTGCGCCGCTCGCGCCGCTCTTCGACGCTCAGCGGATATTTCGAGGTGAGAATCGCCATCGCTTTTCTTTACTTTACCGTGCCGATTACCGTGCTGGGTTACAGTATTGGTCCGGTGGTTTTGGAACTGTGTCCTGCAACGTGAGGTGTGACCTCAGTTAGAGGCGTTCCGAGAGGCGAAGGCTGTATATCGCAGAAGATGCATCAAAACGATTGCAAGGAGGAGCTTTATGGAGCGTAGAGAATTTCTCAAATCGGCGGCTCTGGCTGCGATCGCAACGACCACGATACAGCCGGCCGAAGCCTTTGCCCCACAGTCTCAAGAGATTCCGTATCGCACGCTCGGCCGCACCGGCGAAAAAGTATCTGTGCTCGGAATTGGCGGATACCACATCGGAAGCTCTGTAGTGTCGGCCGATCAGGCGACTCGCGTTGTGAGGACCGCGCTCGACTCCGGCGTGAATTTCCTGGACAACTGCTGGGACTACAACGACGGTGAGAGCGAAGTGCGCATGGGCAAGGCGCTCAAAAACGGTTACCGCAAGAAGGCCTTCTTAATGACGAAGATCGACGGGCGTACACGCGCGTCGGCCCAGCAACAGCTAGAGCAGTCGCTCAACCGGTTGCAGACGGATCATCTCGACCTGATCCAAATCCATGAGGTCATCCGCATGAGTGATCCGGAAAAGGTCTTCGCGTCCGGCGGTTCGCTCGAGTATTTGGAGCAGGCCCGGAAGGAAGGCAAGGTACGCTTCATCGGATTTACCGGCCACAAAAGTCCAGAGATCCACCTGCACATGATTGATGTCGCCAAGCAGCACAGCTACACGTTCGATACAGTGCAGATGCCTCTGAACGTAATGGATGCGCATTTCGATAGCTTCACTAAAAAGGTGCTTCCGGTAGCAGCCAGCCTGAACATGGGCATTCTAGGTATGAAGCCGATGGCGGACGGCTTCATACTCCAAAGCAAGACAGCCGGTCCGGTGGAGTGCCTGCATTACGCCATGAACCTGCCAATCACGACCGTCATCACCGGGTGCGACTCGATGGAAGTACTTGACCAGGCGCTCGATGCCGCGCGAAGCTTCCGGCCTTTGAGCCAGGATCAGGTGGCGGCGATTTTGAGTAAAACGGCGAATGTTGCTCAAGCAGGACGGTTCGAACCCTATAAGACTTCCACACAATTCGATGGGACCGGTCACAATCCGCAATGGCTGGGATGAATTGCGATACGCAGAAGGATCGCATAAGCATTTTCGTGGGGATGGCAAATGAGTCTTGAACGAAAAAGAGAGCAGCTGGAGTCGAGGCTGCGCGAATTAGACAGCGTGGTCGTGGCTTACTCCGGAGGGGTCGATTCGGCATATCTCGCGTACGCGGCGCACCGGGTCCTTGGCGTGCGAATGCTGGCTGTGATTGCGGATTCGGCCAGCCTGGCGCGTTCCCAGCTGAACGATGCGCGCAGCTTCGCCGAGGAGCAGGGTATTCCCTGCCGGGTTGTTCAAACCCATGAGCTCGAGCGCGATCAGTACGCGCAAAACGGTGCGGACCGTTGCTTTCATTGCAAAGATGAGCTCTTTACTGTGCTCGAAGGCGAGCTTGAACGCGGCGGATTTCAAGCCCTCGCCTATGGGTTGAATGTCGACGATAAAAAGGACTTCCGGCCAGGGCACAAAGCGGCCGCACAGCATCGGGTGACCGCGCCTTTGGCTGAGGTGGGCCTCACGAAATCGGACGTTCGCGCTCTCGCGCGTCAGGCCCAGTTGCGAGTGTGGGACAAGCCTGCATCGGCGTGCCTTTCATCTCGAGTGGAGTACGGCCGCAGGGTAACGCCTGAGGCCCTGCGGATGATCGAAAGTGCTGAAGAGTCACTGCGTGAACTAGGCTTCCGGAGCTTCCGTGTGCGGCACCATGGATCGATCGCACGGGTGGAGATCGCCGAGGAGGAGATGGCTTCGGCACTCGTAGTCGGTAAACTGAAAAGGATCGCTGCCGTCGTTCGTGCTGCGGGCTTTCAATACGTCGCCCTCGACTGCGAGGGCTATCGTACAGGCTCTATGAACGAGGTCCTGCCGCTGGAAGTTCTAACCGGTGCCGAACGCAAGAGCATCAAAGCGTAATGGAATGCGTTTCGCTCTTTGGAGAGCGAATCGAAACGAGTCGGGTGAATCGATGCGCGTCGGATACCTGGAGTGCTTCGCAGGCATAAGTGGCGACATGCTGATGGGGGCGCTCGTCGATGCCGGCGCGCCGTTACATTCTCTGCAGAGCACAGCTCGTTCCCTCGGACTTGGTGCGGATTTGCGGGTTTCCAAAGTGAACCGCAGCGGCATTCACTCTACAAAAATTGATGTAATTGTGGACGGCAGGATGGTCGAGGCCGCTGCTCCAAGTGGCGGGCACGCAAACTCGGATCATCACCACCATTCTTCAACCCATTCCCATGAAGAGGAAGGAAGTCACGAACACCCCCCGCGGCAACAGCACGATCATCCTCATCAGACTGCGCACGATCATGCTGCGCACAGCCACCACGGCCGCAATCTGACAAGCATCCGGAATATCCTTAAGGACGCTGCTCTAACTCTTCGCGCCCGCACACTGGCGATTCGCGCCTTCGAACTTCTCGGAGAAGCAGAAGCTCGCATTCATGGAATTCCCCTCGAGCAGGTCCATTTCCACGAGGTGGGTGCAGTCGACGCCATTGTCGACATCGTCTGCTGCGCAGTTGCGATCGATGCCCTTGCAGTTGATCGCTGGTACGCTTCGGCCATCAATGTTGGCGGCGGTTTTGTGCAATGCGCCCATGGTCGCTTTCCGGTTCCAGCTCCGGCCACAGCTGAGTTGCTCAAGGGTCTCCCGGTTTATTCTGCCGGTCCGCAGGTCGAGATGGTGACTCCGACCGGAGCGGCGCTGCTGCGTGCTCTCGATTGCCTCTGCGAACCTCCTGGCGTAATACGATCAGAATCAATTGGCTATGGAGCGGGTACACGCGACCCGGAGCGGTTTCCCAATGTGCTGCGGCTGACCATAGGCGAAGCCACTTTGCGTGCAGAGATACCTGCGCAGAGCAGCGGTTCTGAGGTTGAACGGGTGGCGGTGATCGAATGCGCGATCGATGACCTCAGCCCGCAGATTTTGGCGAACACCGCTCAACTGGCACTCGAACGCGGAGCGCTCGATGTGATGAGCGCTCCGGTGACCATGAAGAAAGGCCGGCTCGGTACCCTTTTGACCGTACTCGCAAAGCCTGCGGATGCAGCAGACATGTCACAACTGTTGTTTCGTGAGACGACAACGCTCGGAGTGCGAGTGCGCGAGGAAGACAGGTTTTGTCTTAATCGTGAGCTTGTCCCGATCGAAACCGAATTTGGAGTTGTCCGGCTGAAAGTCGGCTCCTGGCAGGGCGAGGAAATGAACGCTGCTCCTGAGTTCGAGGATTGCCGGCATGCCGCCGAGGCCTGTGATGTTCCGGTCAAGACGGTGATGCAAGCCGCAATTGCACAGTGGCGCCGGCAGACCGAAACGGCGCGTCCGACGCAACTCTCGCCAGAAGTCCGCCGCGTGGGAGTACCTGAATGAGAAAGGAAGCCGTACTCGAATTGCTCCGTCGCGTGCGTTCCGGTGACCTTCGACCTGAAGCAGCAGCAGACAGCTTAGTGGACCTTCCCTTTGAGGACGTGGGCTTTGCTAAGATCGACCATCACCGGGCGCTCAGGCTTGGATTGCCGGAGGTGATTTATTGCGCCGGCAAAACACCGGAGCAGGTTGCCGAGATCTTCTTCCGCATGGCCCGAGTGGGCGAGAAGATGGGTGGCAACGTACTCGCGACCCGCGCCGACGAGGCCGCTTTCACCGCGGTATCCGCATTGGTCCCTGCAGCGGAATATAATCCAACCGCGCGCGTCATCTCACTCCTTCAGGGCCCGCGCCAGGAACTGCGAGGCCCCCTTGCCGTTCTCTGCGCGGGAACCAGCGACCTGCCCGTTGCGGAGGAAGCAGCAGTCACCGCAGAGTGCATGGGCGCGGTCGTTGAGCGTATCTACGACGTGGGGGTGGCTGGGCTGCATCGCTTGCTGGCGCATCGCAAAAGCCTTCAGGAAGCCGCTGTGGTGATCGTCTGCGCCGGTATGGAGGGTGCACTCCCGAGCGTTGTCGGTGGCTTGGTTGGGGCGCCGGTGATTGCGGTCCCCACAAGCGTTGGTTATGGAGCTTCATTCGACGGCTTGGCTGCGCTTCTGGGTATGCTGAACTCGTGCTCTCCGAATGTGACCGTGGTGAATATCGATAATGGATTTGGAGCGGCTTATTCCGCTGCCATGATCCTTCGCAAGATCGAGGCCAAAGCGCAAGGGAACCGCTCCTTCGTCGGCGAGACCCAGATAACCTGACGGCTCCGTGGTTTCTCGCTATTCTGCTTCACACAGCTCTCGCCAGAATGATCATCTCCTGTTGCTTTGTGATTGGATCCAGTGCGAACGAACCGTACTCCTCCGAAGCTTCGAAATGGGTTAGCTTCAGCAGTAACCGCAAGTGCGGATAGGTGTAATAGCTCATGTTGAGTGGTGATGTCTCTTCGCTGATCAGCTCCCTTCCGGCATAGGTCCGAAAAATGAAAGACGCATAGATTACCTGGTTCACCTTGTCTACCCGGTGGCGCAGAAAAAACCGCCGGATCGTTCGCCCCTCTTGATCGAGCCACTCCCGCTCGGGCTTTTCAACGCCGTCAGGCTCATCGAAGAGACTGAAATTCGGGAAGAAGACGTCGAACCCCAGAATGCCACCTGCCTTCAAATGCCGGCGGGCGTTTTGGAATGCGGCGATTTGCTCCTCCAGAGAAAGCATGTGCTGGAGCGGTCGGAAAGGCATCAATGCCAGAGAGAACTGCTGCCCCAGCTCAAATGCCCTCATGTCGCCCAAGTGCAATCGAACCCGCCGCTGCACGTCCTCAGGCTCTCGCGTGAGCTTTCGGCGGAAGACATCCAGGATCGCTTCAGATTGGTCGACTCCGTAAACATCGATTCCGCTGCGGGCGATCTCTAGTGCCACACGGCCGGTGCCGCAGCCGATCTCGAGCACTGGTCCGCCGATCCGGCTCGCCACGTTGGTCCAAAATTCGACATCTTCCCGGCGGTTTGAGTGGAACGAATCGTAGTATTCCGCAGTTGTGGCCCAATATTCGCGGACGATCATGCTTCGCTCCTTGAACTCGGATATCGAAATCTTCCCACACGCCTCAGCTGAAGCGAATGCCTGCTTCGACGTGAGGGGCAGCGCTCCTGTTTTGGCTAGGAAAGCGCGTAATTTGCGTGTTTGCAAAGCGGTGACGTCATCGACACCTCATCGAGGGAAGTAGCTGATTTTTCTTGAGAAAAGGCGTACCCTGTCCTTCCCGGTTGCGCGTTTCGACGTCCAAAGGTGTTATCTATAGGAGATCCGCTTCAAGGAGATCGAATTGGCATCAACTGTTTGGAAGGGATACATCTCGTTCGGGTTGATCTCTGTACCGGTGCGCCTCTTCGCCGCTGCCCGTGAGCAACACGTCAGCTTCAATCAAATTCATGAACCGTGCGGCTCGCGTATCAAGCAGCAGACGTATTGCCCCGTGTGCGAACGCGTCGTCGAGCGAAGTGAGTTGGCTAAGGGATACCCCGTTGATAAAGACGCCTACGTCCTGGTGAGCAGCGAAGAGCTGAAGGAACTCGAAGCGGACTCATCCGAGGTGATGGAGATTCTCCAGTTCGTCAAGCTCAGCGAGGTCGATCCCATTTACTTCGAGAGCTCATTCTACTCAGTCGCGGAAGACCCTGGGCGCAAGGCCTATACGCTCTTGATGCAAGCCATGCAGAAGTTGGAGGTCGCCGCGATTGCGAAGGTTACGCTCCACCAGCGCGAGCAGATTGTCCTCATCCGGCCCTATCACCATGGCATCCTGCTGCACACTCTGTATTACTCCGCGGAGGTTCGCGAGATCAGCGAATACGGCACGAGCGAAGATGTAAACGTTCAGACGGCAGAAGTACAGCTCGCCGAGCAGTTCATCAATCAGCTCACTGCTGAATTCCAGCCCGAACAGTACAAGGATGAATATCAGGACCGGGTTCTGAAGCTCATCGAAACGAAACAGGCCGGCGAGGCCATAGTTGGGTCGCAGCCGGAGCGGCGCAGGTTGGCGCCGGTCATCGACCTGATGGACGCCCTCAAGAAGAGCATCGAGCAGCGCGGCGGGGCGGCGGCTCCAGTACCCGCCGAAGCCGTTGCAGGCGACGGCAAGAAGCCGCCACAAAAAGCTACCGGCACGGAAGGGAAACCCGCGCGTAAACGCAAGGGTGAGAACACTGTGTAGCCGCACGAAAACTACTCGCAGTCCAACTTACTTGGGAGCGCAGATGCTCTCCGGGCTGTCTGTGTCTGTGACCTTTCGGATTGCGGCAGTGAGAAGCTATCTCGAGTAAGCCGCTGCCCGCCGCATGCGCCTAGGAGCGACTGCAAGGGCAGCGTTCAAATCCCGAGATGCTTAGGGCTAACGACGGGCGTTCAATTGTTCTACGATGAGGCTGCCGCCGTGTTTTACATTCCGCTCTTCTTGTCTGCCGCCGTGTCGCTTTGCTCTTGCGCATCCGCACGGAGGGGCTTCGTGATCTCGTCCATATAGTCGGTACTTCCGTCGACCCGCTGCAGCACTGGAAATCGCTCGCCGTCGTGGTAATTCACGTCTGCGGTCACTACGTATGTATCGGACTGCAGTATGAAGTGAATCGGCTCCGTCTTGCCTTTCGCGTCTCGAATCGCGGCGCGTAAGACGTCCTCGGAATAGACCTGTCCATTGACAGCCATGATCTTTTCTTCCGGCGCAATCCCTGCCTTGTCAGCTGGACCGTTCCATCGCACGTCATTGATGCCGCCTTCTTTGCTGACGCGCAATCCGATGGAATACCAATAAGTAGAGTTCATGCGGCGCGAGCCGATCGACTTTAGGGTCTGCTCCGAGGGGCTCGGTTTGTCGGCGTAGATGAGCTTATATCCGCCCCGCTCAATGCCGTCCAGATCGGCTCGTGGGTTGATTTTGTCCACGCGGTCGTGCAGGAACGTTGACCAATCGTAAGGCATTACCTGATTGAGATCCTGCACTAGTTCCTCGAAGGTATAAGGCACGATCAGCGGACCGGTGTTGCCACCTTTCGCGAGAAAGATGTGAAGAAAATCATTCAGCGACTTCCGATCCTTGGTTGTCTTCCGGATCAGCGTATCTGCATCGAGCCACAGCAGCTCGCCCTCCTGGTAATAATCCTGCCCGCGTCTCCAGTTGGACCATTCCGGCTCCCGCCCTCGCAGCACGCTGGCGGCGATCGCTGTATCTCCCGTCGAACGCCACTCGCGGCCCGGCTTGTAATCAAGGTTCGCTGCTGAGGCCGCCAAAATGTCGCGGTACTGAGCCTGCGACTTCAGCCCCGACCGGGCCGCAAGCACATTGCCGAGATACTGCGTCATCCCTTCATACACCCAGAGCAGAGCACCCTGCTGTGGTGTAGCGAAGTCCGGCTGATACAGGCCAACTGGCCGCCGGTACTTGCCGTTCCACGAATGGGTGAACTCGTGAGCGAGTAGGTCGGCTTCCGCGAGCTGATGAGCCTCATCCGCGTAGCCTTTCTCGTCCACCCCGTTATCCGAGGATTGTCCATGCTCCAATCCTTCACCGCCGGCAACGTTCGAAAGCGTCAGCAGGAAGTGGTACTGCAAGTAATGGTGCGATTCATACGCAGCACTGGCTTCGCGGACGAGGTCTGAAACCTCGGATAGAAAGGCTGGGCGGAGATTCGAGTCGTCGGGAAAATCCGAGACGACGTCGAGATAGTGCTTGGGTGTGATCTCGGGCGCGAGCGGAAATTCGTGAAAATACTCTCCCGTAATGATTGGCGAGTCCTCGAGCTGTTCGACATTCGTGGCCGCGAAATGCGTAGTGCTTCCCGTCGCTGGCACCGGATATACGGACGCATTGATCGGAGTTAGCGCAGTGCCGACGCCCCAGCCAGCGGGAACGATCAAGGATGGTTGGATCGGTATCTCGCGAACGGGAACATGTGCTGGATAGAGAAGGAGTTTCTCCCACTCGAGAACAGCCATCTTGTGCGTCACACGTGCCGTGACAATGCAATCCAAATGCGCATGCAGCGTCCTGACTCCCTTGGGAATATCTAGATGGAACTGATAAAGATCGACATCATCCCGCCGCCAAGGGAGAGGCTTGCCATCCGCAGTGAAAACGACACCGGTTATATCTTTTACGGGCCCGGTAGGCCGGTGGTTGCCCGGAATCCATTGCGGTGTGGTCAGGGTAAGTGGTCCGGCAGTCACCGGAATGTCCACCTCGGCGTGATAGAGCTCGCGAGGTGCATCGGAGAGATCGGCAGTGATCTGAATCGGGGTCTTCTGAGTCTGTGCCCAGCAAGAAGGAATCAAAAGTAAGCCCAAGGTGGATGCCTTGGATAAAAAAGAAAAGTGGGAGTGCATCCGGGAAGCTCTCCTCCCGGTTTTCAGGAAGAAACAACCTCCCGACATTCTTGGCGACAGAAATCTCAGCATGATTCCAGCCTATCGCGACTCTATCGAAGGATGAAAGGGCATTTACCCGCACGAGACTGTTCCGCGGTCGTGGGGTTTTGCTGTAGGAG
>DASYBJ010000419.1:0-17738 GCA_036500845.1 Acidobacteriaceae bacterium | reverse complement strand
CTTTCTGCCGCTTTCACTTCCCATTCCGCCCTAAGGGCAGAAGATCCGAGCGGAAGCCCGAATAGTACATAAGCGGGACGGGCACGCCCGGTCCTTGCTCATCTTCAATTCGCCAAGCAAGTAATGGCTTAAGCCGAAACGATGCTTCCACGCGAGTAACGGCATCAAACACGGCATGCGGTCTCGGAAGCATGCGCAGACGAGTCCTTCGCCGGTACCCGTCGCGCTGTTGATCATTGACGTGTTGACGACGTTTCAGTTTCCGGATGGAGACGCGATCCTGCGAGGTGCGCTGGACGTAAGGGATGGTCTCGTGAAGCTGAAAGTGCGGTCCCGTGACGCCGGCATTCCGGTGTTGTATGTGAATGATAACTTCGGCGACTGGCGAAGCGAAAAGGAAGTACTGATGGGCCGTTGTCTGGAGGCGAAGGGAGCACAATTTGTACGTCCGCTGTTGCCAGATAGCGAAGATTATTTCGTGCTGAAGCCGATGCACTCCGCCTTTTACATGACGCCCCTAGAGGTGCTACTCCAACATCTGCGGGTCGAGACCCTGATTCTGACCGGTCTGACTTCGAACAGTTGCATCACTGTCACGGCGCATGACGCAAACATGAGGGGCTTCGACATTTATATTCCGTCCGATTGCTCTTGTGCGCGCAATGCGCAAGAGCACACACAGTCGCTAGGGCAATTGGAGGCGACTATTGGGGCGAAGCTTCTGCGCTCGACTTCACTAAAGTTGCCAAATCTTATTCGTGCCGCACAGATCTCACAGCGAGGGGATTGAAAAGGCTAATCAAACTTTTCGAGAGATGAATTTTAGTAAGGGAGACGATCCCTTCCGAGGGTTCTAACTTCTAAAACAGATTCAGTTGGGATGTTGAAAGGTCTGCGTTTCGTGACAACTTGTCATCGAATACCGTCCGTCCACTCAGCGAGGGTGAGATCGTCCGCTCATGTTCTATCGCGGCATCGAAGTCCGCAAGTGGGTCACGACTTTCCTCCAGGCTCTGGGTCAGACGATCCAGTCGCCGAAAGCCTTCGAGCTTTTCCCTGTGCCCAAGACGAGCCGCGTCCAGAGAGCGACGAAGAACGGCAATCGATTCGTCGTAGGTCTTGAGCGGTACCGGAAAGGGATGCCCATCTTTGCCGCCGTGAGCGAAGGAGAAGCGTGCAGGATCGTAGAAGCGGCTGGGTGCTCCGTGAACGACCTCGGCAATTAAAGCTAAAGATTGCAGCGTTCGTGGGCCAAGCCCTTCAACGAGAAGTAAAGAGGCAAAATCGCGAAGTTCCTGCTCATGCGCTACCGCCAAGACAGCACCCAACCGCTTCAAATCTACATCCTCGGTCCGCACATCATGATGCTTCGGCATGATGAGCTTGCGAGCATCGTCCAAGGTGATTGTGATGGGCTCGTTTACGATCGTCAGCAACACCCCTTGTGCTTTCGCCGCGCGCGCGTCCACTAGATTGAGAATTTCCCCCTGCGGCTTGCCCACAATGGCTGTATGCGGCTCAGAGACGAAATCCCGTACGGTGGCCGAGTGCCAGTGATATCGCCTTGCTTGGCGATTCTCGGGATTCATCCCCTGCTGCACGACCGCCCATTCGCCGGAACTGGTGATCGCAAAGGAATGCAGATAGAGTTGAAATCCATCAGCTACGGCGTTATTGTCCACTCGAGCCGTGAGTCGACTCGTACGGGCCAACGCATCCCCGTCGAGTCCTGTCTTCAGTGCAAACGAGCGCAGTTCGTCAGGCGTCCGTACAGAGTGCTTTCCCCGGCCACCACAGAACATCAACCCAAGTTCCGAAAACCGTGGATTCATGCCGCGCTTCAACGCTCCGAGCACCGACGTGGTAATGCCGGACGAGTGCCAATCCATACCCATCACAGCGCCGTACGCCTGGAACCAGAATGGATCGCTCAATCGCGTGAGGAACTCGGATTGCCCGTAATTCAGGATGACCTGCTCGGCGATGGCGGTTCCGAGCTCTGTCATCCGATTAGCGAGCCATGGAGGCACACTTCCGCCGTGGAGCGGAAGGTCGGCGGTACCGGAGCGTTTCATGCGTTCTTGATGTCCTACCTGTCTCCATGTTCGCCCTTTATTTGCCAGGAATCAAATCGTAGGCAGATGCGCATTCCGTTTTGAAACGCTTCATTCCTATCTCATCTCAAATTCCAACAGCCGCTGGGTATGTAGGTTGTACAGGTCTGTCTCGTTGAGTTCGATCTCGCCGGGTTAACAGAAGTATCTATCGGCTATACAACCTCCACCGCGTGTTGAAACTCCCACCATACGAACTATTGCACGTATCTCTCGGCAGGCCCGGAGTTACCCACGATGAAATCCATAGGAAAACTAATATGCTGTTCGATCCTCAGCATCACCGCGCTATCCATGACTGCCAAAGTCAACGCCCAATCAGACGATGATAAGAAATTTCTCGCGACAGCGGCACAATCCGATGTGAACGAAATCAAGTTAAGCCAGCTGGCCGAGCAAAAAGCGACAGACCCAGCGGTGAAGGCTTTCGCGCAAAAGATGGTCGCCGAGCACAATAAAATGAGCATGAGCATGCAGCCGTTCGCCGCATCGTGGGGAGTGACGCCGCCGACGGATATGGACGCCGATCATCAGAAAGAATACGAAAAGCTGAATGGGCTCTCCGGTGCTGATTTCGACAAGGAATACATTGAGCAGATGGTGAGCGACCATGCGAAGGCTCTGGATGCCTTCACCACCGAAGCCAAGGACACCAAAGACCCAAAGTTTCGCGCCGCCGTACTCAAGGGCAAAACAATGGTTGCCGCACATAAGAACATGGCATACGACCTGAAGAAAAAGCTGTAACGTAAACACAAGCCCTCTTCCGCTGATGCAGGAGAGGGCTTTCGTGTGTTGATCGCATGGCAGGCTTTTAGTTATGGCGGTATCGTGCCGCTTTCACGTCGTGTGAGGCTTCGGATACTTGGCCGTTGGATCAACAAAGGGGGCTGCGGTTCCGCTCCCGGACATCTGACTTTCAGCGGAGAGTGATGACGTCATTGCAATGCCAGTGATGCCGGCGCCAAACTGCGTCATCATGGCACGTCTTGATATTGAGTTGTGATCGGAAGTCATCACTGTTTCTCCTCAGTTTCACGATCAGCTTGCGCAGGCGGAAAACTGTGGCCTTCGACCTGTGCTTAGATGGAGGCTGTTCTAGCGTTGGGCGTTGCTTATGCCGATCGAGTTGGTCAACGCAGTTGTTCAAGATACTGCGCGATTTCCTCCGCATCCCTGGGGGTGACTCCTAGTTCAGGCATCGCCGTGGCGGGATGTATCTGTTGTGGGTGTTGGATCCAGAGCGCAAGGTCCTGCGGAGAATTCGGTAGCGTTCCCGCAATATACGTTCGGACGCCCATGCGATTGAGTGGAGGGCCAACCGTGGCATGGGCGCCAGGTACACCCGGTATGGTATGGCAAGAGCCGCAGCCGTAATACTGCATATGATCGCGTCCGCGCTTCGCGACATCGTCGAGTCCCGTGTTTGAACAGCCCACGACTAACAAGGGTAGGAGAAGGAGTCCAAGAGCCCAGCTCATGCACGCTCCTTGCCTGCAGTGGCAATTTCAGCTAAGGTTCCGTGTTTCAGACGTTGTTCCGATGTCGTAAGCCACCGGGCAAAGAGCCAAATTCCGATCACAATGAACACGACACCGGACGGTATCCACATCAGGAGGCCACCTAACTGCTGATCCTCGAGGGGCGTCAACTTCCACAGTTGAGTTCTCTCCAAATAAATGGGATACCAGATCACGGAGGAAAAAGTGAGCAAGGCGCCAAGCGCACTGCAATGTGCGGCGGTGCCAAAGACATAGAGCACGCTCGCACCATAGGTCATCGTTGAGCGTCCGGCTCCAATCAGTGCCGACCAAAACAGGACTCCAGAAAGAAAGAAGCTCAAATGTTGCAGCGCGTGGATGGGATCGGATTCGAGTGTGGCCTGATACAGGTACGGGATGTGCCACAGCCACAAGGCAGCGGCATGAATCAGAAAGGCTCCAAGTGGCGCGAGCATTACAGAGAGAGGCGGAGCATGCTCGACGTTCCTGATCCAGGACCCTATGGGTTGGCGCGTATTTCGCGAGATCGCATAAAGCAATGTCACAGCAGGATGAGAAGCGGAAACGAGCGGCGCTGCAATCAGAAGCAGGACTTCATGTTGCAACATATGCGCGCTGAAGAGCACATCTCCAAGGCGATGAATCGGCGAGACCAGCGCCAAAAAGAGCGCCGTCCAGCCTGCAGCAAATGCGACATGATGCTTGGTAAGTCCATCCTGCTGCCCCCGGCGTATCGCGCCGATCAGATACCAGATTCCCCAAAGGAAAAGAGGGAAAACAATCGAAAACTCCCATGACCAATTTTCCGGCTGCCAAAGCGTTCCAGGCATCGGCAGCGGGCCGTCATCATCTCGAAGGATGGGCATGGTGAACAAGCCGACGAATTGGCAGAGGATAGACATCGGTCAGAGATCACAAGGGTGAAGGAGAAATGTGGATGTAGTTCCGGCAGTAACGAAAAGCAGAAAACCAACAGCGAACGATATGCCCAGCCAGAGCATGAAGCGGCGTGTCTGGAGCAGAGACTCCGATGCGTCATCAGAACGGTTCTCAAATTGTCGTCGGGTCGAATACGAGGTAATTCCAGAAATGATGCAGAGCATTGCGCTAATTACGTTCACAAACAAGACCAGATGGCGATTGTGGACGTTGCAATCGTAGTTGCTCACCATGTAACCGACCAGGGTATTGATTCCTCCAGCGAACGGCGGCAGCAGAATCCCGAGCCATAGCCGGAAGTTAATACCTTCGTCTTCGTCACCGGGAAAAATACTGATGGGTGTCGGCATAGATTTAGCTCCTCAGCCAACGGGGCGCCCAGTAAATGACCAGATAAATGGGTATCCATGTAAGGACGACGAAATACCAATAGCTAGCATTCTCTTCCGCATCGACGAAACGCTTGCCTTCGATGTGTGGTGAGAAAAAGAGAACAGTGAGAACCACACTTTCCGTCCAGTCGGTTAGGAGATGGGTAATATGCAACCCCATGATGAGCCACACTATTGACCCATAGGCCGTCTGGCTCCAATCGGTGTTCAAATGAATCATTTCTTCGTAGCGCACCGCTAAAGTTGCAATCCCAATTACGCAGGCAAGGACAAGGCCGATCTGTACTGCGGCGGTATCGCCGTGGCGCGCGCGCCTTCGGTACCACTCAGTTGGAATAACGCTTAAAACGAAGATCGACGTGTTCAACGTACCCCAAAGAAGATCCGGCGGCAGCACGCCAGGGGGCCACGTGTCAGAGCGGGAATGCAAGTAAAAATATGAGGCCAGCGCGAGAGCGAAGACACCCGCCTCGATGACCATCATCCCAAGCGTACCCCACCATGTGATACTTCGCGAAGCGAAGGTCACATCGGGTAAGGCGGAGACATCAAGCATTCGTCGCGGCGTTATGCGTTCTTCTGCCATATGTCTCTCTCCCTTCTGCGAGCGCTCTCTTCGCGTGTGGGCCAGAACCACCCAATCAATGCAATCGCGAGCGGGACTGCACCGATCGAGACCGCGATGGGCCGAAAAATGCTGCCAATGAAGAGGGCGGTGGTAACAACCGCAGCCACAAAGGGCCAGATGGAGGGCTCCGGAAACTCGTCTCGTCCTTCCGGCTCGGCATCCATGAGCCGCGTCGTCAGAATTTCACGGACATCTTCATGCAGGCCGACGACCACAGGTTGATCCGGCGCTGCATCCCAAAGTGCCTCACTTCCGTTGACCGTCGGAAGATCGAGGAAGTTGTATGGAGCTGGAGGCGAGTCTGTGGCCCACTCTAAGCCACCTGCTCCCCAGGGATTGGACGATGCGATCGGGCCGTTCCTTAGGCTTCGCCACACATTGATAAGGAAAAGCAGTACGCCGAGGAACAGCAGAATATATCCACAGGATTCAATCTGATTCAGTAGGGTCCAACCCGCTCCCGCCGGATAGGTGTAAACACGGCGCGGCATACCGCGTAACCCGAGGATATGCATCGGGAAGAATGTCACGTTGAAACCAATGGCAAAGAGCCAAAAGCTCCACACGCCCAGCTTCTCGCTCATCATTTTGCCTGTGATTTTAGGAAACCAGTAGGCAAAGGCGCCAAACATCGGGAACACCGCTCCGCCAATCAAAACATAATGGAAATGAGCGACGACGAAGTAGGTGTCATGGACCTGGAGATCTACAGGAACCGACGCTACGAATATCCCGGTCATTCCTCCAATGATGAAGATAAAAAAGAATCCGAGCACCCAGAGCATGGGAGTCCGCAGTACGACTTTTCCGGTCGCAACCGTCGCGATCCAGCAAAAGATCTGAGTGCCTGCAGGAATAGCGATCATCATGCTCGCGGCTGTGAAGAAGCTTTCGCTCATTTGTGGAATTCCGGTCGCGAACATGTGGTGGACCCAAAGCCCGAAGGCGATAAACCCCGTGGCGATCAGCGACAGGACAAGCGCCATATAGCCAAATACGTGTCTACGCGAAAAAGTCGCGACGATTGTCGAGACGATGGCTGTACCCGGGATGAAGATGATATAGACCTCGGGATGTCCGAACCACCAGAAAAGGTGCTGATAGAGCAGCACATCTCCACCGACGGCCGGATTGTAGAACTGAGTCGAACCCGTACGGTCGAGAAGGAGCATTGTGCTCGCGATCACGACCCCGGGCATGGCAAAAATGACCATGAACGCCGTCACGACCTGTCCCCAGACAAAAACCGGGATGCGATTGAGAGACATACCCGGAGCGCGCAGCTTGAAAACCGTGACTACCACCTCTACTGCCACGGCAAGGGCTGAAACCTCGGTAAAGGTGATGAGCTGCGCCCAGATGTCAGCCCGCTTACCCGGCGCGAAGTCGGGACCCGATAGCGGCACATATGCGAACCAGCCGCGGTCCGGCCCCGAATTGACGAAGAAAAAAGCAAAGAGTGTGATACCGCCGAAGAGGAAAAGGTAGTAGCTGAAGGCGTTTAATCGCGGAAACGCGATGTTACGCGTCCCAACCATGAGGGGTACCAGATATACACTGAGGGCCTCGAACATCATGGGCACGGCGAAAAGGAACATCATGACTGTGCCATGCATGGTGAAGACCTGGTTGTAGAGGTCCGGCCCCATAATGTGCGCCTCCGGAAAGGCAAGCTGAAGACGCATCGCGCCGGCAAGCAGGCCTGCCGCCAGGAAGAAACCGAACGACGTGGCGATATACCGCTTTCCAATAGTTGTGTGATGAACGGCCTTGAACCAGCCCCAGAAACCTATGGGCTCCGCCCATATCCGAGCAAGATTCTCTGCACGAAGCTGCGGAGACTCGGACGGCGAGTCCTCTACGATCAATCGGGCACGTTGCTCATTCATCGCAGAGTCTCCAGATAGGCGACTAGGTCATTAAGGTCGGTTGATGGCATCGGATTCGGTGGCATCCGGCATCCAGGTTTGATGCTCTGCGCATTGGCGATCCAGCCCATGAGATTGCCCGTGTTATTTGCCAAAGTTCCGGCGGCGATGGTGGAGCGGCTAGCGATATGGGTTAGGTCAGGACCGACTGTCGAATTGGCTGTGGTTCCGCGGATTGTATGGCACATCATGCAGGGATGGGATAGAAATACCTCCCGGCCATGAATCGTCTGGGTAGTCTGGGGTTCGGCGGCCGGCTTGAGCTGGGCAAGATACCAGCTGTCAAAATCCTCCCTGGATTGCGCGACGATGTTAAACGCCATGTGTGCGTGTTGCAGGCCGCAAAATTCCGCACACTGTCCGCGCCAGGTTCCCGGCTTGTCCACTTCCAACGTCAAATCGTTCCAGTAACCGGGAAGAAGGTCTTTCTTCCCATGAATGTTGGGTGCCCAGAAGCTATGAATCACATCGCGCGAGGTTCCGTGAATATCCACGACCGTGCCTACTGGAACATGAATTTCATTTGCGGTGCGAATGATGCGGTAGGGCTGTTCCCCATTGGGGTATTCAATTTCCCACCACCATTCATGTCCGTAGACATTGATCTTGAGGGTCGCTGAATTGGCAAGAACGGCCGTCCTATGGCTGGTGATGAAGCTGGAGATCATCATCACGAAGATCAGGATGACGGTGACTCCAATACCGCCGCCCACGATCCAGGTAGCTCGTCGCTCGGTTGCCGGATTAAGCTCGAGAACCGGAGGAACCCCACCTTTGGAACGTTGCCGTAGCACGCCAAAAGTCAATACTGCGAAAACGATCGCGGTCACAAGAGACGTAATCCAGAAAATCAGGAACAGCGTGTGCTCAATCTGTAGGGCCTGCGGTCCCGCCGGATCGAGTGGCGTCTGGGGCCCGTGAAAGCCAGGTACGGCAGTGACCAGCGCCATCACGGTTTCGGGCCCTCGACCGGCTGCTGATTTTCTTGTTCGGGATGCTCTTTCTCTTTAGCCGCTTCAGGAACGGAGGCGGGCATGTGATCGGATCGTGAGGGCGCGACATCGGACGGCAGCAGCCCGCTCATCGAGCGAACGTAAGCGGCAATCTCCCATACCTGGTAATCCGGGATCTTGCCCGCGAAACTGGGCATGCCATTTGGCCTGCCTTGCACGATGGTTGAATGAATCTGTTCGAGGGAGCTGCCGTAGATCCATTCCGAATCCATGAGAGCTGGTCCGATCGCACCGCCACCCTGCGCATGGCACCCAACGCAGTTATAGGCTTGATAGAGTCTTTTCCCCTCAGCGACGGTATAGGCGCTTTGCTGATATCCGATTGGCGCTCCTTGTGGCGGCGGCTGCCCAGCAGATACTTCATTCAAGACTGTGGCACCCGCGGGAGTCGCGCCGCAAGCGCCAGGATCGAAGACGCGTTGCTCCCGTTTGCAGCCCACAAACGGAGGAAGGGAAAGCACTGCAAGCAAAATCCATTTGCCCTTCATAGGCTGCCTCCGTTCTTCGCGATTAATGGAACGTGATACATCTTCAGCATGGCGCGAATGCTATCGCGATTCCGTTGAATCGCGGCGTTCAGATCGTTCGCGAGTTTGGTGTCATTACTGTGAACCGCGATGGTCATCGCGAACGAGAATGGGATTCCCGAAGAATCGACGGGGGGCTCAACCGGCGAGAGATTCAACGGTACATGTTGCCGCGCGGCGTAGTACCCCGCTAATGGCCCCCAAACAACCGAAAACCCCACCCTCTTATCGGCAACGGCCCGCACAATGTCTCCGCCGCTCGCGCCAAATGGATCGAAACCAACAAACTGTGCTGCATGGCCAGAGCGAATCAGCGGGAGAGAAGGGGGAGAAAAGTCTTCTTCAAGGATTTGCAGGCCGATGCGCTGCCTGCCGATCGCGGGATCATCGAAGTGCGTGAGGTGGAGATGATCGCTTCGGCGCGCTACGAAAACATAGCTCGAACGGTAGTACGGTATCGTCGTGTGCACGTGCTTCATGCCCTCGGGCACATCCATCACGACGTCGCATGCATTGTTATTAAATTGTTCGCGCAGGAAGCCACGCCGCGCTCTTGCCCAAACGAAGACGATGGGACGCTGCAAATCACGGCCAAGAACCTCCGCGATCTTATTGTCGAAACCTGCGCGCGATGCGTTCGAGAATGGAAGATCGTCCGGATCGGCGCAGACGCGCAACGGAGATTGAGCCGAGGCTGAAATACTGGCGACAAGGAACGCAATCACACCAAGACAACTACGGTAGCGAGAAAACATATAACGTTCCTCCCGCCGTCACTTCATTTCGAATGTTCGGTAGTGCCTTTCCCCATCCGTTTGCTGCAGTGCCGTCACGAGCGTCCAGTTTTCCTGAGACGATTGAGCCAGGCCATCCCCCAATGCCCGAAAGAATAGCGATGTATTGTTTGCCGTCCGGTCCGCGGTAGCTCACCGGCTGACCGATGATTCCGGAATCAAGCTTGCTTTGCCACAAGATCCTTCCCGTTTTGGCGTCGGCGGCCTTGAACCAGCCGTCCATCGTTCCGAAGAACACGAGGTCACCTGCTGTCGTGACTGTGCCACTCCAGATAGGGTACTTATCCTTGATCGTCCAGACAGGCTTCGCATGAATGGGGTCCCACGCAAGTAGCTCCCCCATGTTGCCGCCGGGACCAGCGTAATACTGGACGGAAGCCCCTATATAGGGCGTGCCGGCAATATAGTTTGCTTCCGTTCCTTCCTCATCCATACACATGTTTTCGTGGGGAATGTAGAGGAGGCCTGTGCGCGGCGAAAAGGATGATGGCTGCCAATCCTTCGCTCCCGGCGCCATTGGGCAAATGTCTCGAACGACCTGTCCCGTGCGTGGCGTTTTGTCGGAAACCAGCTGCAGCTGTCCTGTCTTCAGATCGACGCCTGTGGTCGTAGTGCTTTGCACATATGGAGTCGCCGAGAGCACTTGACCGGTGGCTCGATCGATCACATAGATAAAGCCATTGCGATCAGGACGCACAAGCACCTTCCTGCTTTGGCCATTGAGAGGCAGATCGAGCAGGATGTCTTCGTTGATGCCGTCCCAGTCGAACACATCATGAGGTGACATCTGGTAGAACCACACAGCCTCGCCGGTGTCAGGGTCTCGAGCGAACATACCCGAAGTCCATTTGTTATCCCCGGGACGTACTTCGTTATTCCACGGTCCTGGGTTCGCCGTGCCGTAGTAGATAAGATTCAGCGTGGGATCATAAGCAAGAAAACCCCAAACCGTTCCACCACCCACCCGCCAAGCGTCTGGCGGCCAGCTTTTTACTCCGAGATCTGTTCCCTGATCACTTGTGTAGAACGGCTTAAATCGAGATCCGATCAGGACATCCTTATCCGGACCAGTATTGAATGCCTTCCAGGCGACCGTACCTGAACTGGTATCAAGTGCAGCCAGCCAGCCACGCACACCGAACTCGCCCCCCGAGTCACCGACCAGGACATGATTCTTGACGACCATCGGAGCCATCGTGATGGTCTCACCCTTAGTAATATCCGCGAGATGTGTTCTCCAGAGCACCTTGCCGGTGTTCGCATTGAGAGCGATGGTGTAGCCGTCCAGGGTGTTGAAAAATACTTTGCCGTTGTCGTATGCAGCGCCCCTCGTTACCCAATCGCAGCACGCCTCCCCTTTCGCGGCCGGAGACGGGTTTGGTTCGTACGTCCATTTGAGAGGAGCGCCTGGTTTCGTGAGATCAAGGGCGTAGAGAATGTTGGGCCACGGCGTAGCGATATACATTGTTCCGTTTGCGACAATCGGAGCTGCTTCTTGGCCACGATCCACTCCAGTCGAGAACGTGAAGGCCGTTCGGAGTTGCCCTACATTACTTTGGTTAATTTGATCTAGAGAGCTGAAGCGGGTGTTTGCAAAATCCTTCGTCGCGCGAAGCCACTGGCCATCGTCCTTTTCGAATTGACCGTCGTATTGCCGCAATGAGCCGCCTGTCTGTGCCGCCGGCAGGCCTGGATGCACCTGGCGGCATCCGGAAAACAACATCAGAATCATCACTGAGAAGGCGGAGAGATACCGATAGCAGAATGATGTGCACCGAAACGGAAACATAGGGCCTCGTGAGGGGCTTACACATTGGGAAGCGCGATTCGCGATGCCATTGTTCGCCCAATAAAAAACGCAGCGGCCTGCTTAACACATAAAACTTCGATGGCAAGTAAATGCATCGAAGTTGCTTGCTACCCTCTGTGTCTGCAAGGCGACCAGCGCGGAACAAACGAGTTCGATCGAATCCAAGACGGGGCTTTACCCGACGGGAGGACATATGGCCGAGACCATGCAAGATCGCATCAATCGCTACATCCAGGACACCATTGCTGCGGAAAGAAATTTCGAACATGCACTCAGTAAATTCGGCGATGTAGGCGTCCAGGAACCAGTTCAACAACTGTTGTCCTCATTTTCCGTAAAAGCCCGGACACAACATAAGCGGCTCACCGCCCTTCTCGAAAGTCGAGGTGGCTCCCCGTCGGAGGCGAAGACCATCCTCGCTCAGTTGCTTGCTTTTTCGCCGCTCAGTGCGCAACTAGGCCAAGGTGCAGCTGAGAAGAACACGCAACACCTGATGATTACATTCGCGGCGGCAGCGGCTGAGATGGCGATGTATGAGTCGCTGGCTTCCGCTGCAGAAACTGCTGGCGAACTTGACGTCGTTGAGCTTGCACGCACTTTACAGAAGGAAGAGCGTGACGATTACGACCAAGTCTGGGATCTGCTTCGAGGAAGCGCCGCTGATGCATTTGGAGCGGAAATCGCAAAGGGTAAGGACGCCCAGGAGCGCATCAGTACTTATCTCCAGGATGCGATCGCAGCCGAGAAGAGTTTCGAAACTCAACTGCAAGGCTTCGCCAAAGAGACGGAGGGCTCTTCCGCGGCAGCATTGTTCAGTCAACACGCGGGTGAGACCCGCGAGCAATATGAGATACTCACAAACCGATTGGAAAGCCTAGCCGCTTCTCCTTCTACGGCGAAGACGTTCTTGGCGCACTTATTCAACGCGGCCCCGAAGCTTGCGCAGCTTGGCCACGACGAGAGCGAACGGCTCACACAAGACCTGATGATGGCCTATGCAGTCGAAAACGCAGAGGTCGCCATGTATGAGTCTCTAGCAGTAGCGGCGAAGAGCATCGGCGATTCCATCACCGAAAGGCTCGCGAGAACCATTCAGCTAGAAGAAAAGCAGACTGCAGAGAAGGTGTGGGCCGAGATTGCGCCGGCGGCAAGGAAGGCGATCGAATTGGCTCGTCTTGCGAAGGCGTCCTGAGCATCGAAATCGTGAAAGGGAAAAATATGCCCATTGCGAAGCACTACTTCATCGAACAGACCAAGGAAGGCAAGTACGCTGTTCGAGCAGAGAACGCTGATCGCGCGAGCAGTTTTCACGACGCTCAGGCTGAGGCCATTGCAGAAGCAAAACGCCTCGACCCGAACGATCATCCGGACGTCGAGAGAGTTCGAAATCTGCCGTCAGGTGGCCGTGATAAATGGCGATCCGCGAACGAGGCACTCGCTACCAACCCAAAACGAAACCAGAAGGAGATCGAGCGTCTTACCCTAAGGGCATGATCATCGCAAGTAATCACACACCTGCTGCAATGTATGCCGATGGACCCCGCGGAGAGAACCTGCATCCTACTGCCAAGGTACGACCGTACGCAAAATGGATTCCGGAGTGACGTATGTCCGATACAGTTGCTGTCGTCACCGGTGCTTCGAGCGGCATCGGTCTCTCCCTCGCAAAAGAACTTGCTTCCCGCGGATATGATCTGGTCGTCTGTTCCTCCGGTGAACGGCTGCCGGAAGCGGCTGAAACGATTCGGTCATTCGGCACCAACGTCATTGAAGTAACGGCAGATCTCTCCACTCGAGAAGGCGTCGAATTGTTGTGGCGCGAGATCGCAAATCTCGGTCGACCGGTAGACGTGGCCTGTATCAACGCGGGCATCGGAGTTGGTGGTCAGTTCTGGGAGACGGATATCGACGAAGAATTGAAGATGGTTGAGCTGAACTGTACCGGTACGGTACAGCTCGCGAAGCATATCGTCCGGCAGATGCGGGAGTTGAACACAGGGAAAATACTCTTCACGTCATCGATAGCTGGCGAAATGGTCGCGTCGCGCGAAGCGGTATACGCGGCCACCAAGGCCTTCGTGCTGTCATTTGCTCACAGTATCCGTTACGAGCTGCGAGATACAGGAATCACTGTGACGGCGCTCCAGCCCGGCCCCACAGACACAGATTTTTTCCACCGCGCCGGCATGGACGATACGCAGGTAGGGACGGACGGCAAGAAGCAAAGCCACTCGGACGATGTCGCAAAGGACGGTATCGATGCTCTGTTCGCGGGCAAAGACCATGTCTACTCCCATTCCGCAACCACCCAACTGGAAGGCGCAGTTGCGAACCTCGTTCCGGGTTCCGTCAAGGCATCCCGGCACGAGAAGATGGCCAAACCTTTAAGCGAGAAATAGTTTCACCTGAAGTCACGGAGGATCTTATGGAACGAACATTCAGCGAGAAGCCGCACGCGGAAAAAATTCCACAATCCGGCACTGTAGGAACAATTCTGAACGGACACTACCTCCCGCCGCCGGCCGATAAAGATGGAAAGCAGTGGGTCAGAACAAGCGTACTCATCCTGAGGCCTGCCTCCGAGCTATATGAGTTTTGGAGAGATGTCGAAAAAGCGCCCCTGTGGCAGGAGCAGATCGCAGAGGTGCGAGCGACGGGTCCAAAGACGTCGCACTGGATCATGCGCACCAGCGACGATGCTGACAGGTCTATTGAATGGGACTCGGAAGTACTCAATGCTGAGCCAGGAAGACGCATTGCCTGGCGTTCCATCGATGGTGACTCCGACAATGCCGGTGAGGTGGTCTTTGAGACCGCGCCTGGCGGACGGGGCACGATCGTCACAGTATTGCAGGAATTTCGTATGAGTAAGTTGGCGACCGCGTGGGAAACAATGACAGGCCGGAATCCTAAGCAGGCAGTCATTGAAAATCTTCGTCATTTCAAAGCGCTGGTCGAGACGGGAGAAATTCCTCGCACGCAAGGCCAGCCGCATGGTCCACGAGGAACAAGTGGGAAGGCAAAAAAATCGCTGTACGGCGAGACCATCGCAACTCCGGCGGGAAATCAACGGATCGCAAGTTAACTAGGCCATCGGGGGTGACGAGTGCCCCGGTGCGCAAAGGAGTTTGTTATGAAAGCAGTCTGCTGGATGGGTACGAGTAATATTCAAACGCTGACGGTCGCTGATCCCAAGATTCTCAATCCACACGACGCCATCCTGAAGATCACGCATACAGCAATCTGTGGTTCCGATCTCCACCTCTACGACGGATTCATTCCCACAATGGAGGCTGGCGACATACTTGGTCACGAGTTCATGGGCATCGTGGAAGAGGTGGGGAAGGAAGTAACGAATCTCCAAAGAGGAGATCGGGTTGTTGTCCCCTTTACCATCGCATGCGGCAATTGCTTCTTTTGCAAAAAGAAGATCTGGGCAGCATGTGACAACACCAATCCCAATGCTCATCTGATGGAAGCAGCATACGGATATTCGGGATCGGGCCTTTATGGTTATTCCCACATGATGGGAGGATATGCGGGAGGACAGGCGCAGTACGTTCGGGTTCCCTTTGCTAATGTCGGACCGTTAAAGGTAGAAAACGATCTGTCCGACGAGAAAATCCTATTTCTTTCCGATATCTTCCCCACCGGCTACATGGCTGCCGAGAACTCACAAATCGAAGAGGGAGACACGGTTGCCGTCTGGGGTTGTGGTCCCGTTGGAATCTTTGCGATTGCCAGCGCCTTCATGCTGGGTGCGGCGCGGGTTATTGCGATCGACAGATTGCCGGAACGTCTGGAGATGGCTCGCGGATTCGGCGCGATCACGGTTGATTACTCGGAAGAGGATGTGAACGTCCTCACCGCGATCAAAGATCTCACAGGCGGAATGGGCCCTGACTCGTGCATCGACGCGGTTGGGCTTGAGGCGCACTCTACCGAACTCCAGGGGATATACGACAAGATCAAGACTGCGGTGATGCTCGAAACGGACAGGCCGAGTGCCCTGCGTCAGGCAATTCAGGCGGTCCGTAAAGGCGGCACTCTATCAATTCCTGGCGTTTACGGGGGCCTTCTCGATAAGGTGCCGTTCGGTGCAGCCTTCGGTAAAGGCATCACGATGAAGATGGGACAAACAAACATGCACAACTACATGAAGCCTCTCCTGGAACGCATTGAAAAAGGTCAGATTGATCCGAGTTCGATCATCTCCCACCGCATCACGCTGGATGAGGCTCCGGAAATGTATAAGGTATGGCGTGACAAGCGCGACAAGGTGACGAAGATTGTCATCGATCCTTGGGCCGAAAAGGCCGCATAACTCGATCATCGGAGCAAATGATATGCCCACAACACGCGACCCTCGAGAAGCAGGGCCGAAGCCCCCGTTTCCGCAACAACCGCAGACGCATCCGGGATCGGTTCGTCATATGAATCCGCCTGCCGACCATGGTGAGAAAAGCTATGAAGGCACAGGGAAACTACATGGACGAGTCGCCATCATCACCGGCGGGGACTCGGGAATCGGTCGCGCCGTGGCAATCGCTTTTGCGAAAGAGGGCGCAGACGTCGTGCTTTCGTTCCTGCCTGAGGAGCAAGTTGATGCCGACGATACTGCGGCCGTGATCGAGAAGACGGGCGCGCGAGTTGTAAAAGTAGCGGGAGATATCCGACAGATCGAAACCCTCCATAAGCTGATCTCCACCGCGGACACTCAGTTCGGTCGTTTGGACATCGTGGTAAACAATGCTGGCTATCAGATGTCGCACGAAGATATCGAGGAACTTTCGCTAGAAGAACTCGATCACACGTTTCGCACAAATGTATTTGCGACGTTCCTGTTGAGTCAGGCAGCGCTCAAAAAGCTTCCCGCCGGCGGCGTCATCTTAAACACGACTTCGATTCAGGCATATGACCCAAGTCCTCAATTGGTAGCCTATGCCGCTACGAAAGCGGCAATTCTGAGCATGACCAAAAGCATTGCAGAATTGGCAATGAAACAGGGAGTGCGAGTGAATGCAGTTGCGCCCGGTCCGGTTTGGACACCCCTAATCCCTTCTACGATGCCAACTGAAAAAGTGAAGACGTTCGGATCAAACACGGCATTCGGTCGGCCGGCACAGCCGATCGAACTAGCGAAGATCTTCGTATTTTTGGCTTCCGACGATGCCAGCTATGTGACCGGTGAAGTATATGGCGCTACTGGCGGACGATCGCCCTACTAACCACGAGCTGCGCGTAGCAGTTATTGTCCCGTAGATGTCGTCTTCCGGTAAACAGGTCCACTGCGAGGTTGTAATGCCGCTACGAAGACGCGCCTCGTGATGTCTCGCGACGTGACCTGTTTTACATCCCCTATGAGTTCTTAGCTATTTTATCCGCTGCTTTTCTGCATCCTACTTGTCGGGGTGTTCGGTATGCTTCGACGTGATTTTCTTTCGGGTACCGCTGCAGCAGCCTTGTGCACGGCAGGTTCCAAGACGCTAGGACAGTCCCGCGATGAAGATCGAGACGAACCTTCACTGACCGAGTCCGCGACCGGTAACGCCGCCAAACAAATTCCCCGGGTAGAACATGCGTGAACGATGCGCGGCGAAATGCTTTACCGCCAGCTTGGATCTACTGGCATCGAAGTTTCGGTTATCGGGTTAGGTGGCTCGCACCTGGGACAGCCTACGGTAACTGAGGACATCGCTATTCGTCTGATCCATGAAGGCCTGGACCGAGGCATTAATTTTCTGGACAACGCGTGGGATTATAACGAAGGCCGCAGCGCGCGATAGAGCAGAAGACTGGCGTTCTGGGAATGAAATGTTTTGGCAGCGGCGTAATTTTGAAGAGCGCGGCTGTTGAACCTTTAGATTGTCTGAACTATTCGCACAATCTTCCTGTCTCAGTACTTATTACCGGAATCAACACACCTGCATTGCTCGATCAGGCTTTCAATGGTTAGTTAACAACGCTCATCGCGGAGTCATAGTTCAAATGAGAATTCGAAGAAGAGCCATCGTCGGTGGGGTAGTTCTAGCCAGCACGGGGCTCGCCTGCGCCGGCGCAGTAGCGCTCGCGGCAAACGCGGCATGCAGGA
>DASYBJ010000418.1:0-9191 GCA_036500845.1 Acidobacteriaceae bacterium | reverse complement strand
AAGAAAACCGGCTGAAAGAAAATAAGACACCTTGGTTGGCCGCGCCACATCGAGCTAGTTTTCATTTATGCAGTTCAAAAAGATTGGCCGGTTATCTCCGCCAAAGCACTTATCGAGAACGTGATTAGTACCGGGATGTCTTCGGGTTGTATCTGAAGCGCCCGTGAGCGAAACTTCGCCATTGAGCTCGTCTTGACGGGCGCTTCAGATACAACGACTTGAAGGAAGCCCTAATGGCTCCCGGAATCCGGACCCGAGATCCCGATACAGGATCCTGGCGCGTTTTTTTCAGGACTGATCCTGCCCGTCGTACTAAAGAGTCGCTTTGGGGTCTGGGAGAAGCGGAATTTACAAAGTGCCGCGCTGCCGGATTCACACTCTTGGCGGCATGATGCTTAACCAGTAACTTACGGATAGGCACTTACGGATAGGCGACAAACCTCCCGGAACCTCGTCAACGAGTGCTAAGCCCTGGAGTCGTCAGTTGACGGCGAAAGTTCAGGTAGGCCTGTCATTGGAGAGCCGCACACGGTTCATCCGTCCGCCGTTCACGATGGGTTCGTGCGCCTGCGGTTTCTTGGTGTCCTGCGTTGCGGTTCGCAATGTGCGCCGCTAAGTAAGCCGCGTCGTCGCCCACGCCCAACAAGATTCCCGAACGTCTGTTGTGAAGCCACGGCATTCCGAGAAAGTACAAGCCTTCGTATTCGGTGATTCCGCGCTTCTGGCGAGGGTAGCCATCCGCGTCGACGACGGGGAGCTTGACGAAGCTGAAGTCGAACGAATATCCGGTTGCCCACAGAATGGTTGAGATTCCCGCCTCTTCCAGATTCAGCTCGGTGACTACTTGCTGCTCATATCCATCGCGCAGGAGTGGGACGGTTTCTGGAGGAGCCGCTATGCCGGCGCGAGCGATGTATTCATCCACCTTCCTCAGGGTGTCGATCTCGAACTGATCGACCTTGACGAGGGTTTCTTTCATGTCAGGGGCGAGGATCAGCTGCCGGTCACGTGCATCGCGCACATGTCCGAGCAGAACGACGCCGTCCCTGGCAAACTGATGCAGATTCAGGGTCCGGCCGCCGTTCCGGCCTGAGACTTGCGGATTGGCATCGAATTTGGCCTGAGGCGATTGCAGCTCGTCGACTGTTGTATCGAACATCCCCATGCGAATGAGCCAATCGGCGATGTCCTTTCCGCGATAGCGCCGAGGGACGCGGCCGGCCCTGCCAATCGAGAGATAGACCTTCCTCCGGCTCTGGTAAAGCTCCTGCGCGATCTGCGCACCCGACTGTCCAGTGCCGACGACCAGGACTGAACCAGCCGGCAAGGACCAGGGATTGCGATACTGAGTTGAGTGAATCTGCAGAATGTTCGGCGCGATGTCCGCACCAAAGGATGGGATCATGGGTGTCTGGTAGAGGCCGGTCGCAATCACTACATTGTTGCCTTCGTAGTCCCCTTCGCTTGTGTGCACTAGATATCCGGCGTCCAGCTTTTCCATGCTGAATGCTTCTATCCCGCAATGCACCGGCAACTCGAAACGCTCGACATAGTCGTCGAAGTACTTGACGACCTCTGCCAACGGCATAAATCCCCAGGGGTCACTCCCGGTGTATTCGGCTCCAGGCATCCGGACCTGAGCGTTGGGCGTCACGAGGGTGAAAGAATCCCAACGCCGATTGCGCCAGGCGTCGGCAATCGCGGGTGCTCGTTCCAACACAACGTGCTCGCACCCGTCCTGCTTGAGGTAAAAACTGAGAGCAAGACCGGCCTGACCAGCGCCGACGATTACCGTATTGGTTTTATGCACGATCGTCTCCTTCTCGATTGTGAAGTTAAAACTCGATCCCTGGGCCGTGTTGAGCAGGCGGCTACTTCGTCTCCGACCCGTGACTGGCGATTTGCTTCCACTCGCCGCCCATCCGGATAAACGTATCGGTGACGATGATGCTGTGCGCGCGCCGTTGCCCTTTGATGAGAAGGTCATAGGTGTCCTTGTAGGTTGCGATGGCGGTGTTGCCGTAGACGCGCACCTTGAGTTCGGAGATCTCTTCGCTGCTTGTCTTAATGCTGTTGTTGTCGGCCATTAAATTCAGGAGAGTGGCTTTGGTGAAATAGGTTCCGTCGCTGTCGCCGCGGGTCCAGTCCTCCGCCAGAACCCTTTGGTAGAAGCCTTGGTCGCCGGCGAGATCGGCTTTGACGGCATCCTTTTCCAGGTTCGAGACGGCGGTTACGTCGGCATTGGTCGCGGTTTGCGCCTGGGCCACACTGAGCCCTGCGAACAGGGCGATACCGGAAAGTGAAATTCTCAACATTCGATTCATACTGCCTCCTTTTCCCCTTATGGGGGCACTCTTGATGACGGTCGCCTATTTAACAGTTGACCAGTCAACTAATAAGACGCGTGTCGAGGAGCTAGGATGCAAACTTTTCCGGGTAACGGGGCTTAGCTGCGGGAAGGTTGTTCGCCGCGTGCGAGTTCCAACAAACGGATCAGTTCTTCGATCCCGGCTACATCCAGCCGATGCAACGCCTGGCTGACCCGGTTCCTAAGGGGGATATCGAGTTCCTGCAGGAGGTCGAGCCCAGGCTTGGTGATGTAGCAGAGAACCTGCCGGCGGTTCTCGGCAGGGCGTTCCCGACGCACGAGCCTCTTCTGTTCCAGACGATCCAGCAAGCGGGTTATACCCGGCGTCTGTTCGATCATTCTATCTGCAATGTCCAGGGTCGGAAGCCCCTCGAAGCCTGCGCCTCGCAGGATGCGCAGGACATTGAATTGCTGGGAGGTGATGCCATGTTGATCGAACACCGGTGCACAAAAACGGTCCAAGTAATTTGCGGTGCGTAGGACGCTTGCCACTACGTCCTGCTGACGCGAATGCACGCCGCGCTTTTGCTTTGCTTCGGTGTCTAGTGTTGCTTTTACTCGGGCCACGGCAACATTATATATGTCAATAGTTGTCCCGTCAGGTCTAGTCGAAATATTGCTTCTTCCGACCGAGACATTACGGAGACTACGTTGCGCCTCCGTCCATGAGCACATCATCGCCAAGGCACGCATCGAGAGATTTTTGATCCATTGAAAGGCGGATTCTTGGGCTGCGGGCGAATCACCGGCAACCCGGAAACTACTCGGTTTTTGGGTTAGGGAAGGTTGGGCGACACTCGCGAACCGGCGTGCTTCGGCCTCGCGTGACTCCTTGACCGCCCCATAATTTTCAAAAAATGCACGAATCACCTCCGGTAACGCCGTTTCTGGTGTCCCGCTGTGAAACGGCGGCTCTGGGGCATATTCGATGTCGAGCTGAATTTCTTCGGCAACTGCGTCTCCTCTCAGAATGGACGTCACTTTGAAGGAGCCATCGAGGCCTGCCGTTACACCCGCCGTGCTGATATAGTTCCCATCGATCACCACTCGCGACTTGACTGGAATCGCTCCGTAGTAGGGCAGCAGATTGTGAGCAGCCCAATGGGTTGTGGCCCTTCGGCCGCGGAGAATCCCTGCCGCTCCGCAAAGAAGCGCCCCCGTGCAGATCGAAAACACGTAACGCCCTGAGTCTGCCTGATTCTTGGTAAATGAGAGGACTTCTGGATCGTCCATCAACACCTGCTGGCCGAGCCCACCCGAGACCAGCAAGAGGTCGAGTTGCGGAGCTTCTTTGATGGCGATGTCCGGCGTCAGGATCAGGCCCTTTACGTCACGAAACGAGGATTTTTCCTTTCCGATAACAAGCACCGTCGAATTTGGTATGCGCGATAGAACTTCAAAGGGACCTGTGAAATCGATCTGATCCTGCCGTGGATAGACTAGGCAGCCGATCGTCAGATGACCGTTCTTGACCGCTTTCGGTTGGTCGTGAAAAGAATTCCTGTGGGATAGAGTTCCCGTTGCCAACATCGCAAACGAACTTTGAGATGCGACGGTCAGCGATGCTGCCATGCTCTCTGCAAAAACACGCCGTGAAACTTTTTCTCTAAACCCTTGAACATCTCTTTTCGTCCCTTTCACCTGCCGAACCTACGTGCCCACCGATGGACCCAGTGTGGGCCACGGTTCAAATTGACGTAAGCGGCAGGAAGGACGGAAAAGAGACGATTTCTGCCAAAAGACGGGTTAACCGCGCTGCCCGAAGGACGACCGATATTGACCTGGAGTCACACCAAGACGACGGGCAAATGCGCGACGAAGCACTTCCGCACTCGCGAACCCACTACGTTCAGCAACTTGATCAACACTCAACGAACTTGTTTCGAGCTGCCGCCGAGCAGCCTCTAGGCGAAGTGTCTCGATGTGCTTTGCCGGCGTTTGCCCAATTTCGCGTGTGAAGGCGCGAGCAAAATTTCGTGCGCTCATCGCCGCGCGTCGTGCGAGAGTCTCAACGGAGAGGTCATCCGCAAAGTGGTCTGCCACCCAAGCGAGCAATTCCCGCAGCGCTCGATTCTCGCTGGTCTGAGCTGTCAGCGTCGCACTGAACTGGGCCTGTCCAGCTGGGCGCCGCAGAAACACAACCATCATCTGGGCGACCTGAAGAGCGAGCGAAGCACCCAGGTCCTCTTCGATCATGGCAAGCGCGAGGTCAATGCCGGCCGTTACACCCGCAGAGGTGTAAAGCTCCTTCTCTCGCACGTAGATTGGATTGGGATCAACTTTTATTCGCGGATGTGTCCGCGCCAACTCACCACACCAATTCCAATGCGTGGTGGCACGACGCCCGTCAAGTAGGCCAGCGTCGGCAAGAATGAGTGCTCCAGTGCAAACCGAACCGAAACGCCGCACCTTCTTGCTTTGCTCTTTGAGCCACACAAGAAACTTGGCCGAGTACCGCATCTCGCGGGCACCCAATCCGCCCGCTACGAGTAGCGTGTCGATGGGTCCGTGCGTTTCGCTAAATGTGTGATGAGCCACGAACGGTATGCCAATGTGACCTTTCACAACACGGTCATCGCTGGCGGATATAATCTTAATCTCATAAAAAGGACGGTCGCCGCGAAGCCGGTTGGCGTCGCCGAATACCTCTGCGGGGCCGAGCACATCGAGCATTCGGACAGGCGTCACCGCGACAATTGCGATCCGGCGGGTCGCGGGACGGACGGGGCCTGGGTGCGGTTTTGTTCGAGACTTTGCGACTTGGGTTTGCATCGGCAAGGTAGCGAGAGTGTCTCGGCGCGAGTCGTTTGTTCGCATCTATTTTTGATGCTCG
The DNA here is from genome assembly GCA_036500845.1 of Acidobacteriaceae bacterium. Lineage (GTDB taxonomy): Bacteria > Acidobacteriota > Terriglobia > Terriglobales > Acidobacteriaceae > PALSA-350. The sequence continues at coordinate 3,990 of DASYBJ010000418.1, read as the reverse complement.
AAGGAGTGCTCCGCGGTGCGTGTGAGAGCAGCCGCGGAGCAAGCAGTGTATCGCGGTTTTAGAAATGAATGGGCCCCGAACGAACCGAACCACTGGCTGACCTTGGTGGGGTCCTCACGATCCATATAGAGGAAATGAGTCATGATGGGTTTGACGACGGGTTTGCTCTTGTCGTGGAGATGGTAGCGGCCCCAATGCATCTGCGCTGAGAAGCAGATGCGAGATTGGCAGAAAACGTTGGTTTGTTGTCATTTCTGTCTCTCCTCAAATAACTGCTGAGGAACAACAATGGAGAACGTTGGCGGCGCAAACGAAGCATCTGAGACGCCATGCTTACGTGGATTTCTTGTGCGGGGAGCTATCTCGCTGAAAAGATTAGAACTCGATGTCGGTTGGCAGCTGGGCTGCAGACGGTAGATGAAATCTTTCCGGTCGTTCCGCCTTGATACGGAGAATCACTGCCTTTGGCACGAAGACGAGCGTGTGCCGATTCCCCCGAAAACCTACGATGTTCTGCGTTATTTGGTCGAAAATGCGGGACGGCTAGTCACACAGGACGAGCTCCTGGAGGCATTGTGGTCGGAGACCTACGTCAATCCGGAGGGCCTCAGAAAATACATCCTTGAAATCCGAAAGATTCTGAGAGACCAGCCAGACAAACCGGAATTCGTTGAAACCTTGCCCAAGCGGGGATACCGGTTTGTTGCTCCTGTAATAGACGAGAGCACGGGCGAGTCGCCAGACCTGCCCACATCCCCCGCGGCGGCAGCGATTGCAACGGCTGCGAATGTTGAACCCGAAACAACTTCTCTAGAACGGAAGAGTTCTTCTAATAAACGCACTCTGTGGAAGTTTGCGATTATACCGGTGTTGGCCGCAGTTACAGCAGTAGCCATGGTGGCCGGATATTTCCGGGTCGCTCGACACCGGGCGAATTTGTCGCTGAACATCACCTCCGTTGCCGTGCTGCCCTTTACGGACATGAGCCCGGCCAAAGACCAGGAGTATTTCTCAGATGGGCTCGCCGAACAACTGATCAACGACCTCGCCAAGGTATCAGGTCTAAAGGTCGTCGGACGGTCTTCCGCCTTTCAGTTCAAGGATAAGAACGAAGACCTGCGCGATCTGGGACGAAAGCTTGGCGTGGCCAATGTTCTTGAGGGAAGCGTGCGCCGCGACCGCAACCATGTACGCATCACCGCGGAACTGATCAAGACGGATGATGGCTTTCAGCTTTGGTCTCAGACGTACGATCGGGAGATCAAGGACATCTTCGCCGTAGAGGATGAAATCGCCCTGTCCGCAACCGAGGCATTGAAATTAAAACTGCTGGGAGGCAACGGCCAGCCGGTTGCTTCGAACTTGCGCAGCACGAGTCCGGAGGCATATCAGGCTTACCTGCAGGCGAAATACTTTAGTGGTCGGGGACACGGCAAGGAAGAACTCGGCAAGGCGCTCGCCTATGCCGATACAGCCATTACGCTGGACGAGAAATATGGACCGGCGCGGGCCTTGCGATCGTCGGTGGAGAACGAAATGGCCGAGTACGGCCTGACCGATCCCGCAGAGGGCTACCGACAGGCCCGCGCCGATGCGGAGCGGGCGATTGCGCTCGATCCTTCCCTGGCCCCAGCCTACCTAGCGCTTGCGAATACACAAATCGACTACGACTGGGCTTGGGACGCCGCCGATATCTCCCTTACCAAGGCAGCGGCCTTAGAGCCGGGCAACGTCGAAGTTTTCCGTCTCCGGTCGCATCTAGCCAGGATCTCGGGCAATGTCGACCAGGCAATCAAGCTTTATGGCCAGGTGGTCGCGCTCGATCCGCTTCGTCCCAATTCTTATTCTGGCCTGGAATACCTGCTATACGTGGGTGGACGATACGACGAAGCCCAGGCCGCGATGCAAAAGGCTCTGGACCTGAACCCGCAGGCTACCTATGTCCATCTCACCATGGGGGAAGCTCTCATCGTGAAGGGAAAGCCGCAGCAGGCGCTGGCAGAGATTGAGAAGGAGCCAATCGATTGGGGGAAGCTCACGGGGCAGGCATTGGCTTATCATGCGCTCGGCCGTGAACAGGATTCGAACGCCGCTCTAGGAAGTCTTATCGCGAAACACGGCGATGCAGGGTCCTATCAGATCGCCCAGGTGTATGCATATCGCGGGGAGTCCAACAAGTCGTTTGAATGGTTGGAGCATGCCTATAAACAGCGAGACCCCGGACTTACCGAGATCAAGACCGATCCACTATTAAAAAGTCTACGGCATGACCCGAGATACGCTGAACTTCTCAAGCAGATGCACCTGCCGACATAGGGCAGTTGGCTATTGCGCCAGCACGACTCTCGGACAGATTCAGATACATCGACCTGCAAGCATTTATGCTCCCGAAGAATTCCGAAGATTCGGCCCCGAGCACGAGTTCATCATACACAGTCGGTTGCGGCTATGCTCGGTTACTAGTAAATCGCCAACTCATTCATCAAGAGGTTTTCGATCCGTTGAAAGGCGCTTTCTTGGGCTGCGGGAGGATCACCGCCTACACGGCAATTACTGGTTTGATTAACAGCTTAAGGCGGAAATGCAAGATTGTTCCCCTTAAGTCTTCTTGTGTTTAGTCAACCCCTTGGCTGACATCAGCAGCTTGTCTGCTTTCATGATCTCGCTGGGCCTCGCTCTGAAAAGGAAACATTCCCTCTGGACACCGCTAAAAGTGGGAAAAAGACTTTGAGAAACTAGAGAGAATCTCTGCGGGCCTGTGTCCTGCCCGCAACGCCGACCCTGACAATCAGGTGCCCTGACACGCAGGAATAGGGGCGAGGAGCTGCCCGCGATCCGTGAGATCAGCGGCGACGTGGGAGACAATCGCGACCGTTTGCTTTCGTTCATCGAACATCAGGGGATCGAGCTTGTCTTTACCGAGCGCATTGCCCCTGCGCTGGGCATGAGCTACGGCGGCAGGGATTGCGATTCTGCCGAGTCTATCGAAGGCTGAGGAGTTTTTGACTCTTGTGCATGAGGTGGCAGGAGATGTTGCACAAGGCCGAGCGCCAGACGGCGACGACCAAAGTCGTTCGCGAGACGGAGGCCGAGGCCATAGCTTTTGTTGTTGGCAAGGCTGTCGGTTTGGAGAACGCCAACGCATACGCCGACTACATCCACTTCTACCACGGAAATGCTTCTTTGCTGACCGAGAGCTTGGAACGCATCCAGCAGACCTCCGCTGTCATCCTCGCTGCGCTGGAGCACCCATCGAAGACAAGGCGGAGGCGAAGGCCACCGATGCACCTGCGGAGGTAGCGTAATGCGAATTGAAGAATATCCAAGACCCGGAAGCATCGCTAGATACGCGTGGTCTAGCGGTTCTGTAAAAATGCGGAAGGTCCTACAGTTGTACGCTGACACCCAGGAAAACGAGCAGCGGTGGCTGGCGCGCAGCGCGACGGCAAGTATCGTCTTTTTAGAGAATCCATCGCAGCCCCGACATGTTCCTGCCGGTAGGTTCGATGCCCCACAATTGCGATCCTCAGAATCGCTTGGAAACGCCGAACCGCGTCCCCCATCCACGCAGCTCGACTTGTCGAAAGTCGCAGCTCTACGACCTTTGCCTAACCATCTTCCGAGGAGCCCAAATCACACCAAAAAAACGTGACAGACGAGAACGATCCTAAACGAGAACCTGCTATCTCCTAACTTTGTTGCTTCTCGCTTAGATGCAATTCTCAGGCGAAAGCAGCAACGTCGTTAGTTACATTTGGTACTGCGTGCTCTTGTGACCTTTGAGTTTCGACAAGTATCTGAAACCGTACTAGTGTCGAAATATGGCGCGCGCCACCACTAAGGCTCAAAAGTTTCCCCGCCTGCCCACCCTCCCGGAGATACAACGCCGCAGATCGGAACTTCTCGCTGAGCAGGGCATCCATCAGCCGGTGGAGGAGCCGGCCGGCGAGGAGGACCAACCCGCTCCCGCGCCGCCACCGCCGCCCAAAA
>DASYBJ010000417.1:0-10124 GCA_036500845.1 Acidobacteriaceae bacterium | reverse complement strand
TCCTCTGTGAAACACCTGGAAGAAAATGTCACCGCGGCAGGACTTGAGCTGACCAGCGAGGAGTATAAGGAGCTGTCCAATTCCGCATTTCCTCCCGCCAGCTTGCGGTAACGCGAACCCCCGAGGAGAGCCCTGGCCTCGTCGCTAGAGTGTGTTTCATGTATTGTTTTTGTGGCTCCGGAAGAGACCCGCTCCGGAATTTATGAAACACACTCTGGCTACGAGGCTTTGGTTCAAACCCGCATTCCTCAGCGCCCTTCAGAGCAACAGACAACCACCCAGACTTCGTATAGCATGCTGGCTGTAGGCGACCTGAGTAGTCAAGAAAGCTATGCGGATCTTCCGTGTGTGCTGGTCTCTGCTGCTGTTGGCAATCCTGGCCCATCCAGCCTTTCCTGCGATTCACGCCTCATTCTCGCTCGACCACTCAGCCTGGGGCGCAACCCACATTGTTCTGGTCATCACCACACCTAAGGACGATACCTTTGAAGTCGTCGAATCATGGAAGGGCGATCTTCGTGTTGGTGAGCGCCTTGTTGTTCCGGAGCTAATCCCAGCCTCCAACGCCGTTCCGATTTCTCGTTATCCAAAATCGTCGTTAGCAGAGATTGGTGGTGGAGTCTCGGAATTGATCCCAAGGCAACCAGTGGGTTCGCGCATGGTTCTCTTTCTGAAAAGCACGGATGAACAAGTGCCCACAAAAAGAACAAACGCACCGGAACGTCATGGATGGCAGACTCCCAACAGAATGGAGTCCATGAAAGCTTCTACGGTGTGGATAGACAGCGACCAATTGTATTGCTTCACCCAGATGGTGATCCCCGGGCCGAGCGTGCTTCACTCCATGCCGCGCTATTCCGAACGAGGACTGAGGAGCCGCGTTGTGGAGATCGAAGGAATTCAAGAGAACATAACAGCAGCTTTCGCTACAAAGGACGGCGAGGCTCGGGCACGGCTGCTCAAACCCTATGTGCGTTCAGACTTGTTCCCAGCCCGGCAATTTGCGCTCGAAGAGTTGGGCAAGTCCGGGCCTTCTGCGGTACCAACGATTGGTGGGATGTTGGACGATCCCGCATTCGCCGATGAGGCGCCTGAATTGGTCATCGCTATTGCCAAGGCAGGAGGCGAACGGGTAGGAGAAGAATTGAACCGCCGCTTACGACAAGACTTGGCGTTTTGGAGATCCACAGGACCTTCTCTTTCACAGGGGTGGTGGAACGAGAATACGACGCCCCACGCGCCACTCCGGGAACGGTACGGTCAGACTTATCAGTTGATCCTTGGACTCCAACAGATCCACTACCCGGGAGCGCTGAACACGGCAATCGAACTACGCGACTTCTGGCGCTCTCTTCCACAGCTAAATGACCCCAGCGGACTCAACCAGATTGTGGAAGAGTGCGACAATCTGATAGCCCAGCTGCAAGCCAAATAGACCAGCGAAGCTGCGGTTAAAGCCAAGATTCTTCCAGGCCAATTGGCGGCAACTCGTGACAACTGCAGTTTAGACGCGGCCTGCGAGAACCTCGGCCAAGTGCGCTGCACGTCTCTCGGTGTTTTGCTGAATCTGCTCCCGGCAACTGAACCCATCGGTAACTATGATTGTTTCAGGAGAGGCGGAGCGCACGGCGGGCAATAGCACGAGTTCACCTAGTGCCTGCGAGACTTCGTATTTCTCCTTTTCGAAGCCGAAAGGACCTGCCATTCCACAACAGCCGGAATCCAGCAGGCTGACCTTTGCCTCTGTGGCCTTCAGGACGGCAAGTTCGCTCCCCATCCCCATGAGAGATTTCTGATGGCAGTGGCCGTGCACCACGATCTTTCGCCCAGCCAATTGAGGCGGCTGATAGCCTGGGGCATGCCTAGCCAGAAATTCGCTTAACAAAAATGTCTGGCTCCGCAGGCGGAGTGCCCGCTCATTTTCAGGAAAGAAATTTGTCAGTTCATCCCGAAAGACGCTGGCGCAGCTCGGTTCGAGAATTACAAGAGGCAAACCAGCCTCAATCTCAGGGCCGAGTCGTGCGAGAACATCGAGCAGATACTTCCGTGCCTGATCGAGCAGGCCGAAGTCGTAGAGCGGGCGCCCACAACAAATGTGACCGGCGGGCATTTGCACATCGAATCCTGCTCCGCTTAAGACTTCCCAGGCAGCACTCAGCGTCGATGGATGGAAGTAGTTGTTCCATGTGTCGGGCCAGAGAAGTACGGGGCCCAGGTCGCCCGCTCGGGCGGCTTTGCTTGCGTTTGTCCGCTTTTGCGACTGGAAGCACTCTTCAGCAAAGCGCGGTAGCTCACGTTGCGGGGCGATGCCGAGGAGCGACTTGAGAAGTCCGCTGACGCCGGGAGTTCGAAGCGGCAGGTTGGCAAGCCCAGGCGCCTTTGAAGCCAGGTGCGACCATCGGTCCATAAAGCCGAAGGCGTAATGCTGCAGTGGGCGCGAACGTCCGGCAAAGTGGTGCGCCAGAAATTCGGCCTTCAAAGTCGCCATGTCAACATTGACCGGGCACTCCGTTTTGCATGCTTTGCATGAAAGGCAAAGATCGAGCGCTTCTTTTATCTGCTCGTTCTGCCAGCCTCCCGAGACCACCTCACCCTGAAGCATCTCCCAAAGCAGATGGGCGCGCCCGCGCGTGGAATGTTTTTCTTCGAGCGTGACCCGATAGCTCGGGCACATGGTCCCGTGGTCATGCTTGCGGCAGGCTCCCACCCCGACACAACGCATGGTGGCGTCGCCGAAGGAGCCCTTTTCCTCCGGATATCGAAACCATGTCTCCGGCTTTTTCGAGTGATAGCCGGCGCCCAACCGTAGATTCTCAATCGGATCGTAAACCGCGACAGGGTCGATCAGTTTTCCCGGATTCATGTGGTTGTCGGGATCCCACAACGCCTTGAACTCGCGGAAGGCCTGCATGAGTTCGGGGCCAAACATCTTGGGCAGAAGGACTGCGCGTGACTGGCCGTCCCCGTGCTCACCCGAGAGCGAGCCACCATGCGCGAGCACGACGTCAGCCGCCTCTTCGAGAAATGCGCGGAAGTTACGGATGCCTTGCGCCGTCTCAAGATCGAATGTGATGCGCATGTGAACGCACCCTTGCCCGAAGTGCCCATACATCGGCGTCGTGTATCCGTATTTTTCCAAAACGACGTAGAGATTACGCAGATAGCTGCCCAACCGCTCGGGAGGCACCGCAGAATCCTCCCACCCCTCCCAACCGTGCGGCTTGCCAGGAACGAAAACATTCGCGCCCAGGCTCGATTCGCGTACTCTCCACACGCGTGCCGCCTCCAGATCGTCATAGAGGCGCACTGTGGGTTGCGCAGCCATCCTGCTCGAACCCTCGATAAACTCCGCGACTTGGAGTTCGACCTGCTCCGGCGAGTCGGCCCCGAACTCGCACAAAAGGAAGCCGCGCCCTTCCGGAAGCAGCTTCACATCTTCGACATTCAAGCCCTTCTTGAGCATGTAATCGACGAGCAATCCGTCGAAGCCCTCGAGCCCGATCGGTTTGTATTCGAGGATTGCGGGCACATGATCGGCCGCGATGAATGGGTCAGTGAATGTCAGGACAACGAGCCGGCGGTGCTGCGGGCTGGGCCTGAGCTGGCACTTCGCTTCGAGAATCGTGACACAGGTTCCCTCGGCGCCAACTAATGCGCGGGCCACATGAAACCCGTTCTCCGGCAGCAGCTCGTCAAGGTTGTAGCCGGAAACACGCCGCGGAATTTTCGGAAAGCGTTTCCGAATTAGATCCGCATACGTATTGCGGATACGAGCGAGCCCGGAGTAGATTTGCCCGCGACGCCCTCCGGCTGCAATGATCCGGCGCAACTCCTCCTCGGAAGTCGCTCCAACCGTGAAACGCGTGCCGTCGTAGAGCAGGATATCGAGCGACTCGATATTGTCGACCGTCTTGCCACCCATCAGGGCGTGAACGCCACACGAGTTGTTGCCGATCATGCCGCCGATCGTGCAGCGGCTATGGGTTGCGGGATCGGGGGCAAACGTGAGCGCATGCTTCTCCGCGGCGTCACGCAACATGTCGAGCACAATTCCTGGTTGGACGCGAGCGCTTCGCGTTACTGGATCTAATTCCAGAATGGCGTGCATGTACTTCGAGAAGTCCATGACAACGGCAACATTGCAACACTGACCAGCCAAGCTCGTGCCACCACCGCGGGAGAGCAATGGAGCTCCGTATTCGCGGCAAGCGGCTACAGTCGCCTGGACATCCGCGATGTCGAGGGGTACGACCAGCCCGATCGGTACTTGACGGTAGTTCGAAGCGTCGACCGCATACAACGCACGAGAGCTCGCGTCAAAACGTACTTCTCCGCGTACTTTCTCGCGCAGTCTTTGCTCGAGCTCTCGCGAGGCGGAGAATGCTTCGTGAGCGAGCGGTGTGCGAGCTGGCGCACTCGCAAGAATCGGAAAAGGATCCGCAATCGACATGTTCTAACGAGATAGTAACAACCTATCCCCTACTTGGAATCTCAATGACCTGTTCCGGGCAAGCTTTTGGCATAAGTCGTCCAGGGCACAATTGTGACCTGCTTACCGGGTCTCAGGCGTCATCGCGGGCGCCGGCTGCCTATCCGTCGGCTGCCGATCTAGGGTGGAATCAATATCTGGATCACCGAAGCGGCTGTAAAGCGGCGAGAGAAGTCCTGCGATCGCAAGGTTCAGCAATAAGGCCGGAATGGCAGCGTAGACCACGTACGTATGGCCTGCGATGTGAAAGGGAAAGACCGAGCTCTTAAGGCCTAGCGAAACCGCCATAGCCGTGCCGCTCGCCATTCCTGCGGCCCATCCCCAAAGCAATGCCTTCCCACGCAGAAACCGGGTAAACAGACCTCCCACAACCGAGGGGAAGAGCTGCAGAATCCAGATCCCGCCGAGCAATTGCAACTCAATGGCAAATTGAGAACGCACCAGGAAGACGAAAGCGAGCGCGCCAAACTTGATGACCAGAGAGACAATCTTGGCGTGCGATGCTTCCTGCCTGGGCGTCATGGTCTCGCTCGAAAACGCGCGATGGAAGAGCTCGCCGTAGATGTTCCGGGTAAAGAGACTGGCGGTGGCGATTGACATGATCGCAGCCGGAACGAGTGCGCCTATGGCAATTGCGGCGAGACAGAAACCGGCAAACCAGCCGGGAAACATCCGCAAAAAGAGCAACGGTACAACACTCGAGGAATTCGCAGCGTGGAGGCCGGCGGCAATCGCCATGTAGCCCAGCAAGGCAACTAGGCCAAGAAGAAGATTGTAAGCAGGCAGCAGCGCGGCATTGCGGCGCAGAACGTTCTCGCTCCCTGAGCTGAGTGCTCCGGTGACACTGTGCGGATAAAGGCTGAGAGCGAGTGCGGAGCCCAAAGCAAGCGTTGAATATCCCCAGTATTGCGGCGGGCGCAAGATGATCGAGGCTGGGGGCGTGTGCTGGGCGAGCGTCGATGCGGCGGCAGAGAAAATATGGCTGAAGCCTCCGAGCCGCGGAGGAATCAGCAGCACAGCAGTCAGCACCATGACGTAGAGCATCACGTCCTTGACGATGGCGATGGCCGCTGGAGCACGCAACCCGCTGGAATATGTGTAGGCCGCAAGAATCACAAAAGCGGCGATGAGCGGCCAGTCTCCGCGAATGCCCAACGCTGCGATCACCTCTCGCATACCGATCAGTTGCAGCGCGATGTACGGCATCGTGGCCAGAATCCCTGTTGACGCGATCGCTACCGCCAGCCAGCGGTTCGCATACCGTCCGCGAACATAATCGGCCACGGTGACATAGCCATTGCGGTGGCAAACGCGCCAAAGACGCGGCAGTAAGAACATCATGTAGGGGTAAGCGATGATGCAATAAGGGATGGCGAAGAAACCCATGGCGCCCGCGCCGTAGAGCGCTCCAGGAACCGCAATCACCGTATAGGCCGTATACAGATCGCCACCGATCAGGAACCACGTGATCAGTGTTCCGAATTTGCGCCCTGCCAATCCCCACTCGTCCAGACTGTTCAGATCCGCCCTTCTCCAGCGGACGGCCATAAAGCCGGTAACTGTCACAAGGAGAAAGAAGAAACAGAAAACAGCGAGCGCAATCGGTTGGAGTCCTGGAGCCATGAGCCTCGCGTGGAGAGCTGCAAACCGGAGTTATCTTATTGCGTTTTCACAATTACTATGATCTGGCCAGAATTGGTTATGTGCAGCTTTTCTTGATGAAAAGCCGCGTTCGGACTCCAATCCCTGGACTACACCAATTGTGAAAACGCCGTAGCAGGCGGCCTGGGACGTGAGGCCACCGGTAGAAATCGGAGGACAATTGACGAGCGCTACCTCAGGAGGGCTCCATTGGGGCTGGTCCACTCATCTACGACGACGCCGAGATCGTTCAGAATTCGAATTGCTGCCTCGACGCTCCGGCGAATCACCACGCGATCCGCACGGTGCGCCGCAGGCGATTCCTCAACCGCCACAACCCGGCCGTAGGGCCAGACACCTGGCGGAAGAGAGGAAAGCGCGTTGGGCAGATCGGCCAGACGGACTTCGAGCTGTTCCTTGCGCGCGCTGGCCGGCCGCAACATGCCCCCGGTGTCGAATGCATTTGGGTTTTGATCCGGGAAGATGATCGTGAGGGTAGCGGTCTCGGAATGAATGACAAGAAACGGATTCTGATAGGCGTCCTTGCTACGAACGCTCAAGTATCGGTTCTTGGAGGGAGGAGGGATCTGCTCCAGTTCCTGCCTAGCGATATCTTCTTTGTTCTGTGAGGTCTTTCTGCTTTGTACCGAGACGGCCGAGGATTTTGTTGCAGTTATCGAGCTGTCGGATTTCCGGGCTTGCCGCGAGCAACCAAAGCCAGCCAGCAGGAGAACGGAGAAAACGGGAAGCACGCGGAACGAAGTGTTCGGGCGGAGCCGCGGTCTAGGGCATTTAGGAGTAATTAGGGATTGCGGGTACACCACGAGAGTCAGCATATCAAGGGGAAGAGCTACTTTGGAATGGTAGAGTCAAAGAGATGATCAAGGGCATTACCATCGTGCGGCCGGCGGGAACAGCAGCGGATTTTGACGAACTCGCGAGCTTCTTTTCCGGGCTGGGGTTTGAGCCGGGCCGTGGCTGGAATGGAGAACAGAACCGGGGAGTTTCCTTTCTGGCGCCGGTCGGGAATCTGGAGTTTACACAAGGCACAGTATCGATTGATCCCGAAATTTGGGTTGAGGTGACGAGCCTCGATTCGATTGAGGTCCTGGCCCGCTCCTGGGTTCTTCAGAAGTGGGGCAGCGAGGAGGCAGCAAAAAAGCTAACTCCAGCCGTAGATACTTTTTGGAAGGGCCGGGTGTTCACCGTCGAGCCAGTGCCGGGATTTGCTCTTGCCTTTTGGGAGTGGATTGACCCCTTGCAGGGCAAACCAGCCGCAATCGAGGGCGATTTGAGCGCTCAGGGTATGCGGTTTGCGGTAGTGGTCTCCAGATGGAACGCAGTGATCACCGATCGCCTGCTACAGGGAGCTCTGGATGGGCTTCTTCGCTCAGGCGCAAGGCGAGAGGATATCGACATTATCCGGGTTCCCGGTGCGTGGGAAATCCCAGCGGCCGCGCGGCAGGTAGCTGAGCTTGGCAGGGTCGACGCAGTGATCACTTTGGGAGTGCTCCTTCGAGGCGAAACCGCGCATTACGAAGCCATTTATAACGAAGTCTCTCGCGGCATTGGGCAGTCGCAGCAGGAGACGGGCATTCCACATGCTTTTGGAGTGCTCACTTGCGAAACGCTGGAGGAAGCTCTGAATCGCGCCGGCATCAAGGCGGGAAACAAAGGTTTTGAGGCGGCAATTGCTGCTATCGAGATGGTTTCGCTCAAGCAAAAGATAGCTGCCGGAAGCGGCCGGAGATGAGCGTTACCGGTAAACGGCGGAAGTCGCGCGAACTCGCCATGCAGATGCTCTTTCAGGCGGACGTCGGGAAGCAGACCGCCGATCAGGTGCGTCAAACCTTTTGGGACGCACGCGAGGAGGTAGACGCGGAAACCCGCGGTTTTTCCGAGGATATCTTTCGTGTCGCGATCGCGCGGGAGGAAGAGATCGATCGTCTGATCGAGTCTCATTCTGCCCATTGGCGGCTCCAGCGCATGCCGGCGGTCGACCGCAATGTTTTGCGCGCAGCCGTCGCGGAAATGCTCGGTTTTCCCGACACCCCGGTTCCGGTAGTGATTAACGAATCTTTGGAGATCGCCCGGCGTTACTCTGCTCCCGAATCTCTAAACTTCCTCAATGGTGTGCTGGATGCAGTAGCTCGGGAAACGAAGCAGGCTAAATTCCAGCGAACTTGAAGCCCTGCTGCATCCTTCCGGCGCTCGGCAACGTCCTTCAATGAGCGACGTTGTGGCTGCGGCGCGGGCGTTCACTCTACACCTCCCAGCAGTCCTGCAATTCGGCCCAAAAGATACCAATAATTAAAGAAGACAAAGAAAAGAATGAAGGACTCTACTGCTTGACTAATCCCGGTCCTCCGACGCTCACCAAGTTGGCAATCTTGGTGAGCGCTGTTCTTGTGGCAAATTCTGCGCCAGCACAAACAACAAACATCTTCAGGTCGACGGTCCGACCGATCCTAAAGGCTTCTGAAGAAAGCACTACCCCACCCGCGAGCCAGACCTCGCCTGAACCCCTTTCTGGAGCAGCCAGCGAAACCCTGCCCGAGAACCCGAACCCTCGGAATTCGTCATTGGAAGAACAACCGGGAGAACAATCGGGGGAAGAACAACCGGGGCAAGAACCGTCAGGGCAACAGCCGGCTGCGCAACAGGTGGCGCAAAACTCGACATCGCAACAAGCATCCTCGCAAAAACCGATGACCAACGACATACCAGTCCCAGAGAACCGGACAAGCGCTGCTGAGCAGCTGAAGTTAGAAGAAAAGCAACGAGTCATGGGCGTAGTACCCAATTTCAATGTGACGTATCTCGGTCAAGATACGGCCCCGCTTTCGGTCGGGCAGAAGTTCCATCTGGCATTTAGGAGCTCGGCCGACCCTTTTGTGTTCTTTGCATCGGCGCTCGACGCGGCTATCAGCCAAGCGACAAACGACTTTCCGGGGTATGGACAGGGCTGGCTTGGCTATGGGAAGCGCGTTGGTGCGTCCTATGCGGATACGGTTGACGGGACGATCCTTGGAAATGCGGTCTTTCCGTCACTCCTCCATGAGGACCCGCGCTACTATCGCAAGGGAAACGGGACCTTCAGCCGTCGCTTTCTCTATGCCGTCTCCACCACCTTTTGGTGCAAGCGAGACGACGGTCAGTGGGGCCCGAACTATGCAAACGTGCTGGGCAATTTGGCGGCCGGGGGGATTTCGAACCTTTACTACCCTTCAACGGATAGGGGCGTGGGTTTGACCTTCGAGCGGGGATTTACCGTAACCGCGGAAGGCACAATCGGAGGAGTTTTCGACGAGTTCTGGCCTGACATAGCCAGGAAGGTGTTCAAGAAACATCTCACCCAGTTCCAGCCCCCTCCCCTGGCAGGGTCGTCGACGCCCGTAGGCTCGCCGAGCCCCAAATAAACCGGCGTCCCAGGCGGACGGCAAGTACAAAGAAAACCTGGCAGTCATCGATCCGGCTCCGGGGAAGCGGCTCCAGGAACCGGCTCCAGAGTCCGGACTCGGGGCGGGGGCTGGGCTTTTTGACTTCTGCGCAAATTCCCTACCGCACATCATCACCGCAGATCCATTACTACGATACGGCCGTCGGATGAGAAGCTCCCACCAGTAGCCGTTCTAGCTGAGGTGAGGGGATTTGTAGGAAAGACGTACGCAGCACCTTCCAGCGCGCCAGCGCCAGCGAAGCTTTGTTCCAAGAAATCGCGTTCCTGGTCGATGTTCGGATCAATGTGGTGGGTAACATTGCCGTTGCGTTCGTCTCGCTCGAAACCGTTGTCGTGTGTGGCTGAACCGACCCACAAGGGTTGTCCCCCCACCGTCTCCGTAGTTTTCCAGAGTCTCAGGTGATGCCGAATCGCTGCGACCTCAATGGGCGCCGCACGCGCAAAAGACAAGTCTTGGGGACGTCCAAAGAGAAAGAGTGTACTCATCGGCATTTGAACGTATGCATCGTGCGAGAGTGTGGCGATCAGCCCATG
>DASYBJ010000416.1:0-1935 GCA_036500845.1 Acidobacteriaceae bacterium | reverse complement strand
CTGCCGGTCTCAAGATCATATTCGCTCTCTTGTGCCGACCGGAACTGGCTGGCGCTCGATACCGTGAAATTGCCAAGTTCGCTCGGGTAGCCCTTGGCGCTATCGGTCCCGTTCTCAATGACCTTGCTCAGCGCACATACCTACAAAAAGGCAAGACAACGATAGGCACTCTCGTCAGAAGGAAAGAGCTACTCAACGAATGGGTAACCTATTACCCTGCGAACCTACGACCAACGCTTCGTCCCCGGCGGTATCAGGCCGATCGAGCTCAATTGACGCAAACTGACCTTGGCCAATTTGGAGCCTATTGGGGAGGAGAATACGGTGCCGAACAGCTCACTCGCTATCTGAAAGCCGAACGCTTCACGATATATGTACCAGGCACGCCTCCGGCTGCTCTGATGACGAAAACCCGTATGCGATTGGCAGCGGACGGAAATACCGAGATTTTGGAAGCGTTTTGGCACCCGGAGCTCGTTGAGAACCTGACGACCATCGCCCCTCCGCTTTTGATTTACGCCGATCTGATGGCGACTGCCGACCCGCGCAACTTGGAGGCCGCAAAAGAGGTCTATGAGCGCTTTCTCGAACCACTTGTTCATCAGCAATGAACGTCCCGTCGATCCATTCACACGCCAAATTCTTAAGCTGATTGACGGGCTTCTTCGCACCGCAGGCATACCCTACATGCTGGTGGGAGCGACCGCACGAGATTTGCTCCTATACCACGTGTATGGCCACCCCATTACTCGCGCCACGTATGACCTCGATTTCGCCATCCACGTGGATTCATGGGAGCAGTTCGGGAATGTAAAACAGTTGCTGCTTGATGCTCCGGGATTTACGGACAAAGGACGGATCAAGCAACGTGTTTATTACCGGCCAACCGGCGCGTCTTTCGAGATCATCATCGACATCATCCCGTTCGGCAAGCTAGAAGCGGCGGATCGCACAATAGCATGGCCTCCGGATGCAAATGTGGTGATGAACGTGGCCGCCTTCTCAGACGTATTCACGAGTTTACTCGTTGTAGAGGTTGAAGCAGGTCTCCTCATCCCGGTTCCCTCGCTACCTGGGCTCGCAGTCCTCAAGTTGTTCGCCTGGCTAGATCGCCGCGACGGCAAGGATGTGCAAGACATTCGGAGATTGCTGGAGACCTATACGGACGCTGGAAATGTGGATCGCCTCTACAAAGAAGAGGCGGATGAACTGGAGCTCGTTGGTTTTGACACTGTACTTGCCGGAGCATTCCTTCTTGGTAAAGACGCGCAGCGCGCAACCGCCCCGAACATCCGAAGCAAACTGTCAATCGCTCTATCTGGCAAGAACATTTCAGCGCTCGTACCGCAGATAGCCCGCACTATGAGCATCTTCGAAGACCGCACCGAATTGGCAGCAAGTCTGCTTAGGGAATTTTTTCGAGGATTTGGTTTGAACGATCTCCTCTGACCTGGTTTCGCTCAAAATCGACCGAGGCCGTATCGACGAAATCTCCGCTCGACTGAAGGATTCAGCGCAGTTCGCCGTGAATGACAGTCCAGGCTCTTTGAAACGGGAGCGACCGCGCTTGAGTATTTTTTCAGGCGCGGTCGTGAGAATCAGGCCGCCAGCCACTCGACGGAAGAGAAGCCGGAACCAGCGACCTCCCCGGTTTGCTCTGTAATTTCCTCCTCGAAGGTGGTTCCGACGATCAAATCGACAGCCTTCTGTGCATTTGCGGCGGCATGAACGATGAGCCGGTTATCCTCTTCCAGTCTGGAAATCCAGCTTTGGATATAGGCGGTGGTGTTGCGGTCGGTGTGCTCGTTGGCAATCTCAGCGATGGCGCAGAGAAACGCCGCGCCCATCTCGGCTACGAGTTCTTCCTTGCTGTAGAGTTCGTCCCCGAAGTGAGCTCCAAAGGTGCGATTGAGGCGGCTTTCGTGGCCTGTGCTG
>DASYBJ010000415.1:0-13095 GCA_036500845.1 Acidobacteriaceae bacterium | reverse complement strand
CCGCACTGTCTTATCAATCTCCGGTGACGGTGGATTCCTTTTCTCCGCAATGGAACTTGAGACGGCAGTGCGGCTCCAGTCTCATCTCGTCCACATGATCTGGATCGACGGAAGTTACGACATGGTGGCCGTTCAGGAGGAACAGAAGTATGGCCGGCCATCAGGAACAAACTTTGGCCCGGTCGATCCTGTGAAATACGCCGAGGCCTTCGGAGCACATGGCTTTATGATTCAGTCTCCGGATCAAATCACCTCTGTGCTCAAACAGGCCTTCGACACTCCCGGTCCAGTTCTCATCGGGGTTCACGTTGATTATCGGGACAATCACAAGCTCTTTGAGCAAGTCGACGAGCGCCGCATTCATTAGATTCGCGAACAAATGATTGCGCATGCATATGAACACAGCATACGATTTTGTCATCTGCGGAGCCGGCAGTTCCGGTTCGGTGGTAGCTCGACGGCTTTCTGAGAATGCCAACGTCAAGGTACTGCTGCTGGAGGCAGGAGGAACTGATGATTTGCCCTCTTGTACTGATCCCAATCGCTGGCCGTCGACCCTCAAATCAGATCTCGCCTGGCAGTTTGAAACACAGCCAGAAAAGCATCTTCAAGAGCGCACCATCCCATACCCAATGGGCAAGGTTCTTGGTGGAGGGTCCAGCATCAACGCGTGCGTATGGGCCGTAGGTCATAAGAATGACTGGGACTTCTTCGCAGAATGTACAGGGGATCCGGCATGGAGTCACGAAGCCGTTCGCAAGCTATTTCACCAGATCGAGGATTGGCGCGGAGAAGCAGATATTAAATACCGCGGCTGCAATGGTCGAGTCTATGTAGCACCGAATCCCAACACACCTCTAGCGCCCGCCTTTCTCGAAGCAGCGGAGGCGGCCGGACTTCCACGGTTCGACACTCAGAATGGTCCTTTGATGGAATCGGACGGCGGCTGCTCCAGAGCCGAGTTGAATGTCCAGGATGGAAGGCGCCAATCCATCTTCCGCTCTTATACCTATCCCGTGATGGAACGTCCCAATTTGACCGTTCTGACAAGGGCAATCGTCACGAAGATTCTCTTCTCGGCCAATAAGGCAACGGGTGTGGAATTCATTCATCTGGGCAAAGTAACCACCGTACATGCGGGTGTGGAGGTCGTGGTCTCATCTGGCGCGATACAGACTCCAAAGCTGCTGATGCAGTCCGGGATTGGTCCACGCGACCAACTCGTCCGCTTTGGTATACCAGTCATTCACCACCTGCCTGGTGTTGGCCAGAACCTTCAGGACCACCCGCTATCGGGCTGTCTCTGGGAAGCACCAGACTCCCCCGAATCGACTTCTGTGTTGACGCAGGCCTTTGCCTTGTGGAAAAGCGCTCCTGAGGAACTCTCTCCGGACGTGGCTGCGTACCTTATTGCACGCCCGCTTGCCACGGAGAATGGAGTAGGCAAGCCGAAGAAACTGATCTGGGGAATTCGGTCAGCTGTGCTTCAGCCCAGAAGCCGTGGCCAACTGCTCTTGACCGGTCCGCAGGCCTCCGACGGCATGCGCGTCGAGCCGAACCTCTTATCAGATCCGATGGATATGAATGCTGCCCTAACCGCCATCAACTTCTGTCGTGAGTTGGGGAATTCACCTTCTATGCGAGGAGTCGTTGATCGCGAGTTGGAACCGGGGACGCTCGACGATGAAGGTATGGAGGGCTACCTGCGACGTACCGTACAAACCTTCTGGCACCAGAGCTGTACCGCAAAGATGGGTAACGATGACATGTCAGTAGTCGGCGGCGACTTGTTGGTACATGGAGTGCGGGGACTTCGAATCGCCGACGCTTCGGTGCTTCCTCGTATCACCACGGGCAACACTATGGCCCCTTCCGTGGTGATTGGAGAGCGAGCAAGCATCGCGATACGAAGCTGCCATGGCGTCTAACGCTTCGGGCGCAGCGGTCTAAGTCCGGTTCGCCGGTTTGCGGCAGAGTTCATCAAGCGTTGGAACGGCTTTGCTCAGTAGAATCCTAAAAACGGTCCGGCATCTGGCTGTACAGCCAGACGAGAACTCCAATCTTGGCGCTCCTTGACACAAATCTTCAATTCCACATAATGGAGAACTAAACGATGACTCAAGCAGTACAAGCGAAACCCGATATACTCGCCCGCATTGAAGCCTATAAGCGCCAAGAGATCGCAACCGCGAAGGAACAAATAGCGCCTTCTGCCATGCAGAAATTGGCTCGGCAAGCGTCCCGGCCACGCGAATTCGCGTCCGCAATCGAGCATCACCTCAACAAAGGCCGCCCGGCGCTGGTTGCGGAAATAAAAAAGGCAAGTCCCTCCAAAGGGCTGATTCGTGCAGATTTCGACCCTTCCGAGCTTGCGCGGGCGTATGTGCAAGGGAGCGCCAGCTGTCTCTCGGTTTTGACCGATGAGCCGTCATTTCAAGGCCGCCCTGACTACCTCAGTCTTGCACGCACAGCATCCGGTCTCCCAGTTTTACGGAAGGACTTTTTATTCGAGCCCTATCAGGTATACCAATCCCGCGCATGGGGTGCGGACTGCATTCTCGTCATTATGGCAAGTGTCAGTGACGTCGAGGCGCGGGAGCTTGTCGAGTCTGCACGGGATCTCGGAATGGATGTTCTCGTCGAAGTACATGATGCGCGCGAACTTGACCGGGCACTTCCACTGGAAACGAAGCTTGTCGGCATCAACAATCGCGATCTGCGCACGTTTGAGGTTTCTCTAAAGACAACCGAAGAGCTGGCAACACGAATCCCTAAGGATCGTGTCGTCGTTTGCGAGAGTGGGATATCGAGTCATGCCGATATCGTGAGACTCTCCGCCTCTGGCGTTAGGACATTTTTGGTCGGAGAAAGCTTGATGCGACAGCCGGATGTCGCGGCAGCTACGAAGTCACTTCTGTTCGGCTGACTGCTGTTGTCTCAGCTGGGCAGTGAGGAACGGATGAGCGCCTCGAAATTCGAGCGGCATTAGCGCCACACAGCAGAGAGGCTGCGGATGATTCTCCCAGACGTCCCGGAGAGGGCACGGTCTAAGGCCATCTTTGTGGCAAGCAGCTGGATGCCGGTCGAATATGTCGGATACGGATGAATGGTTGATGCAAGATCGCTCAGCTTCAGCTTGTTTCTCATCGCGACGGCTATCTCGGTGATCGTCTCTCCTGCGCGTTCCCCAACGATGGTTGCACCCAGGATTGTGCCGTTCGTGCGCGCAATGACTTTGATAAGCCCAAGCCGGTCGTCCTCATTTACAGCGCGATCGACCTTGCTGATGTCGAACGCCATAATCTGCAGGTCATCGTCGTTGAATTGCTTGCGTGCCTTCTCTTCGGTGATTCCGATCTGGGCAATCTCGGGAGCCGTAAATGTAATGTGCGGCATTGCAGCGCTCGTTCCCGCATTGTTGCCCGGCAAGAGCGCATTCCGGACCGCCTGGAATCCTTGCCACCCAGCGAGGTGTGAGAACTGTGGGCCGCCGATCACGTCGCCGGCAGCGTAGATGTGGCGAGCAGTCGTCTGCAGATGCTCGTTGACCACAATACCGCGCTCAGAGTAGCGGACGCCCGCCGCCTCGAGACCGAGACCTTTGACCATCGGAGCGCGCCCAACTGCAACCAGAAGAAGATCACCGGTTGTATCTCGGGCGTTGGTATGCACAGTGATGGCTTCGCCCTCGCTGCAAACGGATTCAGCGCGCGCGCCAATGCGTTCAATGCCTTCCTGAGCGAAGATGCGGTCGAGGAGTTCCGTTACTTCCGGCTCCTCACGCGGCAACAGACGTTCCGCGATGATCGTCACGCGGGAACCGAGCCTGCGATAGGCTTGCGCGATTTCGCAACCGATGGGACCGCCGCCAATAACGAGCAAGTGCTTCGGCAGGCAGTCCCTTTCAAAGATTTTGAGATATGTGAAGTACGGAACCTCGGCCAGACCCATGATCGGAGGAATGCGTGGCTCCGCACCGGTATTCACTAGAACCTTTCGAGCGCGAATCCGCTCACCTCCTACTTCCAGCGTATGGGGATCAATGAAGCACGCTGGCCCGATGAATACGTTCATACCCTTTTCGCGGAGCGCTTCCGGCGTGGTATGCGTGTAGATCTGCTGAATGGTCGCGCGAAGGTAGTCTCGCACCTTGGCCATGTCGATGACCGGCGCGCCGGTGGTAACCCCATACTTTGCCGCCACTCGCGTATGGTGAGCGACGGTGGCAACTTTAATCAGCGACTTGCTGGGCACACATCCTGTCCAGGTGCAGTCTCCACCGATCGGTCCTTTGTCCAGCAACGCCGTTCGAGCACCTAGTTGGACAGCGAAATCCGCAGCAATCAGACCGGATGCACCGGCCCCGAGAATGGCGAGATCGTATTCAGGCGTGCTCATAATGTTCCTCATTGGCTGGAATCGCCAGCGCCGTTACATTGTGAAGCAGAAGGAGTGCACAGATCGCCAGGGCGAAGGTGCCGAGTAGAAGGCCGTCGATCTGCAACGCTTTCCCCAGCATGCCCGCCAGGAACGACCCGCCGATGGCACCGAGGCTCAACAACACCGAATAGACGCCCATGGATGCTCCCTTTCCAGCCCCGGTTCCCAAAGATTGCGCCAGCCATGCCAGCGCCGCCGGAGTAAAGCCGCTCTCGATCATCACGAGTAGAGCCGTGACGGCGATCAGCGACCAGCGAGCGCTGGCCGGCAAATGTGTCGAGTGATTAATCGCAAAAAGTCCGACACAGACGGGAAGCATGGCGGCGAGCGATATCCGCAACGCAGTTCGAATCGGTATTCGCGGAAGTACAAAGCTCCATCCGAAGACCCCCGTTCCGAAAACAATCGAATAACCGAGAAGAAGCCAGCCAACCTGGGTTGGGCTGCTTGTAAAGATGCCGTTCAGATATTGAGACCCGGTGGACTTCGCCGTCAGCAGGAAGGGCAATGTGGGACCGAGCCAAAGGCCCACAACCGCATTGACGCAGAGCCACACGGGCGCAAGGGAGCGCACGGAAGGATCTTTGAAGGCCCGGAGCAAACCTCGAAAGGCCGCCCGACTGCCGTGCGATTGGCTGCCCTTCGCGCCCACGAACAGCAGGAGTGCGCAGCCCACATATGCGAGAGCCACGAGCGAGAAAGCGTGAACGTCGAACTTTTTCCAAAACTGGCTTCCCATGAGGCCGCCCAGTGCTAGCCCCGCCAGGAGAGTGAGTTCGAAAAAGCTCATTACTCGCGCCCGTAGACCGGAATTGTGACTAGTCGATTCAGCCAGGAATGCGAGCAGGGGCGGAGTTACCGCAGCGACGCCGACACCTTCCAGCGTCCTGCTCAAGAAGAAGACTGAAACATGGGAACTGAGGGCGAAGAGTTGAACGGCGAGTGCGCCGGTCAATGCTCCGGTGATCATCAGCCAGCGCGGCGAGATCGCATCCGAGGCTATGCCGAAGGGGATGGAAGCGACTAGCTCCGCAGCAAAGGAGACTGCGCCCAGAGTACCGAGCAGACTAGCATCGACGCGAACACCGTTCCCGCTGAGAGAGGCGAGGTAGATGCCGATGAGCACCCCGCTCGCGCTGCTGGCGATTCGGAGAATGCCGTGCGCTAGAATCGTGAGGGCCAATCGTCCGGATTTCTCGACCACCGTAAAGTCCATTTCTTGCTGATTTTCTAGCGCGGCTCCTATTTAGGTCCAACGAGGTGTCCATCCTGAGATCTGGACGGCTACCGAGCACGATGCCTATTTACGCCTGGAAGTTACGGACAAATCACAATTATTAGGCAAAACGTCCGTAACTTTGTCGTTCTGCCAGCATCCTGTCGCTCAGGAAAGATGATGAACTCTGGCGTATCGGATCGGGAATGCGCACGCGATGCAGACCTGGTCGCGCGCGTTTGTGCGGGCGACAAGTCACTTTTTCACGAACTGATCGCTCCATACCGCCGCGTCGAAGAAGCGGTGCAGAGGACCCTGAAGGCCTACCTACATTTAGCTGAACTCAAGGAGCCGGCACGGTTCAAGCCATGGTTGTTGCGCATCATCGTGAATGAGGCACGGATGCATCGACGGCATAGTCGGTCAGGGTTATACGAGTCAATCACGGAAGTTGACGAGAGAGAAACGTCGTACCCTCGACAGTTTGCCGACTGGCATGACCTGCCTGACGAAGCCCTGGAACATGAAGAGCTTCGCCAAGCCGTACGCAAGGCGGTGGAGAACCTCCCAGAATCGTATCGAGAAGTCTACCTATTGGCCGATGGCAAAAAGGTCAGGCACGCCATGATCGCGGAGCACTGGGAGTGACGGTGGGCGTGGTTTAAAACACGTCTTCACCGGGCCCGATTGCGAGTTCAGGAGCAACTGCGCCCAGCTTTTCAACCACGCTTCACCGATACCATCCGGCTGATGAAAGGAATGAATCCATGGTCCCGTGCAGGAAAGTAGCAGCCGATCTGTCCGACTTCGTGGACGGAGAGGTCAGCCTCGAGCTTCGCGCCGAAATCGAACACCATCTGTACTGGTGCAGACGCTGCTCGGTTTTGGTGGACAGCGTGCGAAAGGTGTTGATCATCTCGGGCGACGAGCGCACGTTCGAGGTTCCCGTCGGGGTACGAGGCTCGGCTGGACGAATTTCTGAAACAGCACCTTGGAACTTAGGTACGGGCCAGGCTCAGCTTCACAGGACTGGCGCTCGATAGCTTAGAAATTGTCCGAACCACCTGTAACCTTGCCCTCCGCCGGGAATCTTGTCGCTGAGGAGGAATGGCATATGCAACCTGCGTTCGGAAGGGCTATTCTAGGCGGCTTCCTGCGAACGCTCGCGCTGACGCTGATGATGAAGTTCGTTGCCCGCTCATGGGGGTCCGCATGGACATCGCCCAGAATCTCGCAAATATGATGCATGTTCCATCGGCGGCAGGAATGGCGGCACACTTTATGAATGGAACGCTGATCTTTCCCGCCATTTTTACGTTCCTGCTCTTTCGCGCGCTTCCCGGAACTGCCAAAAGGGCTCGTCTGGGGCGGCATGCTCTGGTTCATGCTCGAGATCGCAGTCATGCCGATGCTTGGCATGGGCATATTCGGGTCTTCCGGTCCCGGCATCGCCGGATCGGTGGCAGCTCTGATAGAACACCTGCTTTACGGGGCAATCCTGAGAGCAATTGCCGGAGAGGCGCATCACCGCCTCGAGGCCGCGCGCGCTGCCTAGCGGCGGCCTTGCATCACAATTACGATAGTGGAGACGCGTAAACAGCGGGCCCACTCCCGCTAAAGAGATGAGGACCAATGCTTATGCAGGACGCGCTTCCATCAGCGGCATCCAAACCACCCGCGACAGCTCCGCGTAAGAAAGATGCTGATTACGTTTTCTATGAACTGACACGAAGCATTTGTCCCAATTGCCGGAGGATTATTGACGCCAAAATCCTGCTCCGGGACAACAAGGTGTACATGTCCAAGCGCTGTCCGGATTGCGGGCCTTTCGAGGCGCTGGTCTATGGGGATGCGCAAGCTTACACGAACTTCAGCAGATTCAATAAGCCGGGCACGATTCCCCTTGCGCATGGAACGCAGATCAAGGATGGGTGTCCCTACGACTGCGGCCTTTGTCCAGACCACCAGCAGCACGCCTGCCTCGGCATCATCGAAGTCAACAGTGCCTGCAACATGGCTTGTCCGCTCTGTTTTGCCGATGCGCGGCCAGGTTTCAGCCTGACGATGGAAGAGGTGGAAGCCGTTTTGGACGATTTCGTTCGCACCGAGGGAAATCCCGAGGTGGTTCAGTTCTCTGGCGGCGAGCCGACAATCCATCCGCAAATCATCGATTTTGTGCGGGCAGCCCATGCGCGGGGCATACCGTTCGTCATGGTGAACACGAACGGCAGACGCATTGCGCGAGATGACCGCTTCCTCGAACAACTCACCGACGTTCGGCCCTCACTCTATTTCCAATTCGATGGTTTCGATCGTGAAACCTATCGCATCATTCGCGGTGAACCGGACCTACTGGAGGAAAAACTGCTCGCGCTGGACCGTCTCGCATCCAGTGGCCTCAACGTCACCCTTGTGCCAGCCATCGAACGTGGCGTGAACGAGCATGAAATCGGCAGGATCATCGAGCTTGCTATTCAGCACCCGGCAGTCCGTGGAATCAACTTTCAACCCGCTTTCCACACCGGCCGCCATATGCAGCACGACCCGATGCAGCGGATGACGATTCCTGACATCGTTCGGCTGATCGAGGAGCAAACGAACGGGAAGTTTGTCGCAACCGACTTCATTCCTGTGCCGTGCTGCTTCCCCACGTGCAACTCAGTCACATACGCGTTCATCGACGGAGACCGGGTCACCCCGCTCTCGCGGATCGTAAATGTGTATGACTATCTCGACTACATCACCAATCGCGTGATGCCGGACTTCAGTCTCGAAATCAAAAAAGCGCTCGAAGGGTTGTGGTCATCCTCATCGGTCTCCGGTTCGCAGAGATCCGCGGAACAGTTTGCGATCTCATGCCAAGAGTGCGGCCTGCCGGAAAGCCTGACCATTGGGGATATCGCCAACAACACGCTGATGATCATGCTGCAGGACTTCATGGACCCCTGGACTTTCAATCAGAGGAACCTTATGAAGTGCTGCAAGGAGTTTCTGCTTCCAGGCGGCAAGCAGATTCCGTTCTGTTCATACAACACTATTGGATATCGAGAGCAAGCCCGGGCACAACTTGAAGCTATGGAGACGGAGCGGCGAAGAGCGCGACATGAAGGACGGCCCTACTCTGTTCGTCCGGTCACGTTTGACATGCAAAGGCGAGACATCGGACTCACGCCAATTCAAGTGCAAGCCTCCGGGACGAGGAAGTAGCCAATGCAACCGCTCCAGGTGAAACAGTGCTGCGCCAACGTTTACGGCAGCGAGGCAGCACGCTTTCTGCTGGGCGACAGCTTCCATCCGGGAGGCGTGGAACTCACTGGAAGACTCGCGCAATTGGCAAAACTCACAGCGAGGTCGGTGGTCCTTGATGTTGCGTCCGGTAAGGGCACGAGCGCGTTGTATTTGACCGAGACCATCGGCTGTAGAGTCATCGGCGTCGATCTGAGCCCCACAAATGTTGAGCAGGCATCCGCCGAAGCAACTGCACGGAGCCTCAACCATCAAGTCAGCTTTCTTTTAGGCGACGCAGAGCGATTACCATTCGAGATGGAAACCTTCGACGCAATCATCTGCGAATGTGCCTTCTGCACTTTTCCTGATAAGCAGCGGTCCTCAGACGAGTTTGCGCGTGTGCTCAGGCCGGCCGGTGTCGTAGCCATCAGCGACCTGACACGCACGCGCGCTCCGCTACCGGAACTCGATGGCTTACTCGCATGGATCGCTTGTATTGGAGACGCGCAGCCGCTCGAGCAGTACGGAGCATGGCTTACGGCAGCGGGCTTCGCACTGGAGACCATGGAGCGGCACGACCACTGCCTCATTGACATGGTGAACAGCGTTCGCTCCAAGCTGCTTGTCGCCGATGTGCTCAAGGGGCTCGGAAAGCTGAACGTCCCCGAACTGGACACGGAACAGGCAAAAAAGTTTGCGCACGCGGTGTCCATGGCGGTGCAAGCGGGCCAGCTTGGTTATGGCGTGGTCGTCGCAAGAAAGGGTTACGCTTAGTGAAACGCCGCCTCGGCAACATTTGCCAAGGCACATTTGTACTTGCCGAGAGAAAGAAGCTCTTCCGAGCCTCAGACAGCGCTGATCGAGTCGATGGTCTCATTCAACGGAGTGCTAAGTCATGCTAAAGCGGAATGCAGGTCCAGCTCACATTCTGGTTTTCGATGTGAATGAAACTCTCTTGGACGTGAACGCGCTTCGGCCTCAATTCGAACGCATCTTCAAAGACCCTGAAGTGCTAAAGCAATGGTTCCCACAGATGTTGTTATACTCGCAGACCATCACTCAAACAGGCGAATACGTGGATTTCGGCAAGCTTGCGCGTGCTTCCTTGCAGATGATAGCGGACATTCACCGGATTGATCTCACCGAGAGCGACATTACCGGCGTCATTGACTCGATACGCTCATTGCCCGCCCATCCGGAAGTAGGCGAGCAACTCGGAAGATTGCGTGAGAGTGGATTCCGGACGGTTGCCTTGACGAACTCGCCGGAAGGAGTGGCGACACAGCAGATTGGTAAGGCCGGGCTTTCAGCGATGTTCGAGCGATTGTTTTCTGTCGATGCCGTCAAGAAGTACAAGCCTGCGGGAGACGCCTACCGGCACGTCGCGAACGCTCTTGGGGTCAACACGTCACAGCTAGTCATGATCGCATCGCATCCCTGGGATCTGATGGGAGCAAAAGCTGCCGGATGTGATATTGCTTTTATTCAGCGGCCGGGAACAGCGTGGTTTCCTCTCGGTCCACCTCCGATGATTCGTGGAGCGAATCTCAGGGACGTGGCCAGCCAGTTGATTGAGCGAGAAAAGGGGAGTTCGCGATGAAACCCGACCCAGACCGCAATTTGCAGGGTGGCACTCGTGTTCCGGGTGCGGCATTGATGGTACCAGGTGTTCTCCTTCTCTTGGTGCTCGCTCTTGCGATCGGCAGTTTGAAAGCAGAAGCGGCACCGCCCGATGTAGGCGAGAAAGCGCCTGATTTCGCTCTTCAAACACGCGAAGGCGCAACGGTCAACTTTGACGCTCTCTTGAAGGAGGGCAAGGTTGTCCTTATAGTTCTTCGAGGCTACCCCGGATACCAGTGTCCATACTCTCAACGTCAAGGACACGACTTCGTCGCGGAATATCTTCCGCTATGTCATACTCGCCCGATAACATGTGGAACGAGTGGGCTATCAGAGCGGACGCATCGCGCTGTGCTCCGATGTTTTAATTATCTCGGGATTTTTACGCTCACTACCTGTTTTGGGTATATGCCTAGAGCCTTCTGCTCGCCTGTTGGGGAGACTTGCGTTGTGGAATCACTCTGTTAACATTGGCCCCGATCGCGGCTGTGCCCCGGCGTTTTAGTGGAGGATCGTAGCAGCGAGTCACCCGACGCAAATCCCTGAAGGCCGACGGTTTCCCCTTCCAACAATCTTTTTATTTCCTCTTGATCTTTCCTATTGTTTTGCGGTGAACCCGGTACATACACCACGTTCCCGCCAGCAAAAGTCATAAGTAAGTCGTAAAGGCACGTCAATCGCTTATGCCGTCCTTATGACATTCGTTGTCTACTCCAAGGTACATCCCATCCTGTTATGGAAGACTGGAGGAAGTCTTGTTTACTAATAGAGGCCTTTTGTCTACTTGCTCCCTCAGAGCGACACTTGTCCTCCGCATGTTTCTACTTATCGCATCAATCGTTCTCCTAACTAAGTAATCCCTTGAGTGCTCAGTCTACATTCGGAAGCATTCGCGGCACGGTACAGGATGCGGCTTCGCCACTTCATCCCAACCCCACGCTCCTCGCTCATGACTCATCTTCAACACTTACACTTAACCTCCGCAAATATGGGTTATTCTGACGCTTACGTTCAAATAGTCCGAGATCGGGTATCGACGACGCCGAGCACGCTGCAGGGAGGTTTTTGGCGCCATGCCTTACAAGCGAGGAATGACTGGGCGATAGAAGTGTTTATTAACTCACAAGGATAATTCAGCGACCAAGCTCCACTGGATCGGATTGCGTCAGGAATGGCTTGGTCGTTGGATCAAATCCAGACTATTGAAAGGAATATGTGAAGGAAAACACTACGACGAGCATTTTTAGCAAGATAATCTCAGCCGCAGTATTGCTTGCTATCTTCGCGACCTCCTCGGAGGTTTTCGCCTCCGAGCCCGGTGAAAGCAATACGTGGAATCTGAAGACGTTGGGGGGCAACGGCCCGGGGTCCCTTCGCTCGCAGGAGCAGGTGAGCGAGACGAGGAATAATGGAAACCTCGTGACTGTTTGGCGAAGCAATGACGATAGCTCGCTCTGGGTAGGTAATAATAGCGGCCCAGCATTCAACTTCGCATCGGCCGCAACCAACGTAGCTCCTAACGTGGTTCCCTACGGACCCAACGGCTTTGCCATCTTCCACACCGGAACGGATAACCGTGTGTACTGGAGCAGGAATGTCCTTGGTGGTAATTCAGATGCTTAATCAAGCTGGCAGCCCGTTCCCGCTCCTGTCGCAACGACTGACTCCGTGGGCGTCACACAGCTAGGTACCGGTTCGAGCAATCTCTACATGGTCTGGTGGGGAAGCGGAGGCAGTCCAGGTCAATTTCCTTTACGGGTTTCAGCGGAGCTCACAGGGAAGGTGGACTGCGACACCCAACCTATAAGTCTTCGCGCTTGGAACCTTCTTAAGCAAGGCGCAGGTCACAAAGCAAAAGCAGCAGACGAATCAAGGAGAGTCTCATGAAAGCAATATTCTCAGCGCGCGCGGCTACATTCGCGATGTCTACATTGCTGGCCCTGACCAGCATGAGTTCCGTCAACGCCTAGGTTCGTTCCAAGTCGAACGAGCTCATAGTGCTTCAACCTACGGATCTGCCAGAGCAGGCGCAAACTCCGGGAAATTCATTCTTCCTCTACACTGACAATGACGGAACCACCTACCTCTACGTCGAGCAACAGCAAGGCGCTAGCCTAACTACCTTTAATGTCACTGATCCGAGCAAGATAAAATTCGTCTCCTCTACTACTGTCACAGCTTCAATATCTAACCACGAAGGCTGCACGGCTCGGCTTTTAAGTAGTGCCAATAACTGACACTCCATAGGGAGTTTCTGGAGAGCGGTCGAAACTGTTCTAACCTCGACAAATCCACCGTTGACACCGGATCTTGGTGGCAAAGCGACAACGGTTGATTTGGGAAAGGCAATCGCACACGCCCTATGAGTGCCAAAATGGCTCAACTCCCGGCTCATGGCCGTTCTCCGGCGGATGGATTACGTTCACCGTCCGATACGAACCTCACCCGGGTCGCTTACGAGAAGATTCTTAAGGCGATCGTCTATGGGCGGCTCGATCTCGGCGAACCTCTCTCTGAGAACGATCTGGCAAAAGCCCTCGGAGTCAGCAAAGCCCCGATCCGCGAAGGCTTGAATGAACTGCGCTTGAAGG
>DASYBJ010000414.1:0-3859 GCA_036500845.1 Acidobacteriaceae bacterium | reverse complement strand
GCGGTTGACAGACCGCTAATTCCCGCACCAATCACTATGGCCTGCTTGCCATTCAATAATTGCTTGCTTTTGATTCCCTGGGCGGTTCCAGAATTCCTAACCATCACAAGAGAAACACCTCCCACAGCTTTTTATGCCAGGTACAGGGCGTCTGGGGAGAGACGGAACAGTGGAGACAGTTCAGGGCTGCCAGCATGAGTTTTTTCAGGCATGGGGAAATCTATCGATGGAATGGCAAACCCGATCCGAAGCACGGGGAGCTGAATCACTCCAGCTCCCCGGCTCATCCCATCGATCAGTCTCCAGCCGGCTATTCCTTAGTGGGTTGCTCTCCAGCAGAGCCCGACGCCGCTTCACCGACTATTGACCATCTTCAAGGAGCAGCAACGCCTTGAATAGAAAATTACATCAAACGGCAACTGTGTCTTCGCTGACTGTCTCACCCAAGGGGTTCACCGCAGGGTTCACCCCAGTGCCCCAGGTCTCGCTTCTGAGACGTGGGATCCCCCTCGTAAAGGCCGGTAGCAATTCCCAGAACGTTTACGTCGGAAAATCACGCGCACACGCTGGAAAGCGACCAGGGTGTAGCCGGCCTGCCACCCACTGCCGGTTGTGGACTCTGGTGCGGCCTTCTCTTAAGAAAGGCCGCAGAAAGTTTGCTAGCTTAGCTAGAGCAATTTCGGAGTTGCATCAACCTACGAGTACTTGCTGATTCTCTACCAGCGCCTCGAGCAGAGATGTCAGCTCTTTCTCTGGGTCGTGAGCCGCGAATTCCCGCTGAAGCCTCTCTGCGTTCGCGCGATACACCGGCTTGGCGAGAATCTGATCGACGGCCTCGCGTATCTGCTCCGGCGTCGGAGTGTCGGTGGCGAGATCGATGCCGCATCCCATCGACGTCACACGCGCCCCTACCTCAGGCTTGTCCTCGCCTCGGCCCGCTACAACCATCGGTACCCCTAAGCTGAGAGCCTGGGTTACGGTTCCGTAGCTGCCGAAGGCGACCAGCACATCCACATACGGCAGGATCGCCCCGAAGTTGAGATACTTTGAAGCTATCGTATTCGGAGTGAGCGCGCAGGGGATGTTTTCGATGGGTTTGCCGCCAGTCGTCGCCAGAACCAGGAAATCCTCGCGATTGCCCAGTCCCTGGATGGTTGGCGCCAATAGTTTCGCCAGATCGTTGTTGGCCATCGTTCCCTGGCTGACCAGAACAATCTTCTGTCCTGCCTCCTTTGCCTCTTTCAATCCCGGCGGCACATCTCCCGCTCCTGGCGGCAGCAGAGCGCCGATGAAATGGACCTTCTTAGCTGGCTCTCGCAGCGGAAACTCAAAGCTCGGCACACACGGTTGCAGGACGATATCGGCCAGCAGCGCTCCGGATGCGAAGACCGTGCCCGGCAGGCCCGGCAGGCCGAGCTCCGCGAGCAGGCGATCGGCTTCGCGCCTCAACGGCAACTCCTTCTTCTCATTGACCTCTCGCTCGATCTCGGCGTACTCCTTCAATTTCTCCGGATCATCGGTGAACGGCAGGCCGGGACCCCACGGTGCACCATCCGCGCGATCGAGAGGCAGAGCCGTAATCCCCAGGGACGCGGTCGCCGGACGTGCCGAGCGTGGTCCGAGCAGCAGCGGGAGCACACCGCAAAAAGATGTTTCGTGCACGATCAGATCGGCCGGAAACTCCTTCAGGACCTCCTGTAGTCCGCGGAACTGCGCGGGCATGGGATCGACAAAGATGCCCTTGAAGCCATCGCGCTGCCCCTCGAGACCGGGAGCGTATACATGCTGTTTCAAAAACCTGGCGATCGTATCCAGAACGCCCTGATCGGCCTCATGCGGCAGAGGAAAGAATCGCGATCCGGCGGCCTCGATCGATTCGCGAAAAAGTGTGCTCGTATAGAAAGCTGTTTCATGTCCCGCCTTCTTCAGGATGCGTGCGACAACAAGTAGCGGATTGAAGTGTCCGGTGGCGGGAATGGATGCGAGTAAGACCTTCATTGAGTTCCTTTCAGTTGTCGATCAGGGGTAGGAGGAGTCGCTCTTTTTTGAAAGCAGCTCTTGTAGTGATAAAACTCCCGGCGCAGGAATATTCCCGTAAAACGGAGAAATCCCCGAGATCCTTGTTGGTTCTGAGGGAGTACGGATGTGGGTGGTTAGCTCAGGGTTAGACCGGCCAACTCGTTTTTCTCTAGGCTTCCAGAAATTGGGTTAACTCGGCAGCAAATGCCTTGGGTTCTTCCAGCCACGGCATATGGCCACTTTCCTCGAACACTACTAGACGAGACTTGGGAATACCGGCGTGCAGCCGCTCTGCGAGAGCGATTGGACAGATCCAGTCGTGCCTTCCGGACATAATGAGCACGGACGCGCGGATCTGAGCAAGAAGAGCTGCCTGGTCAACTCCCGCGGCTTTATCGGCTGCGTTCTGCATCTGAAAAGCATAGGAGGCAATCTGGCCGGACAATTGCTCCTGGGCGAGTACGAGGTTTTTCTCTGGCCGATGAAGATATAAGGGCAGAATTTGCCCCACAAAGGCGGTTAAGCTGTCGTCGTTTGGTGAGCTACCTGGAAAAGCGCATTTCGCGCTGGGAAGCGGCCTCAATTCAGCCATCATCGTCCCCATTTCTCTGCGACTGTGGCAAAATACCGTGATCAGAAGTGTGCCAGTTAATTAGACAAGCTACACACTAGGCCTACCTGCTTTACCACGCGCGAACGCACTCACATCAATAGATCCACTATTTGTGGGCCATCGGGTGCTCCTGCAGTTGCAAGGCGCACTTGTGCGCGCGCCGCGATCTGAACAGGCTCCAATCCTTCCACAAACCATGCGTGTGCAATGCGATCCATGCCCGCGCCTACTAGCGGGGCGGCGTTTCTAAGGCTGGAGCGGAGACCGACCGCATCAGTTTTTCCGCCATGCAGGACAATATTGCGATTTCGATATAGGCCCCTAAAAACAGTGGAGAGGTGCGCATTTATATCGTTTAGCTTTTTCTGCGGATCGGCCAAGATTTCCTTCAACCGATCGACAGCTGCTATGTCGGACGGGTTAGTTAAAGGCACCGGCAATCCTGCTTTGATGTGCTGAAGCACGTATGCGGCACGATCGCGGTTTGTCGGAATCGCGACCCGCTTTGCGGCAGAGCTTGGCGGAGTGCGGCGCAGGTCGTGGGGGAGAGCTTGCCCGATGAGGTTGCTTCTGCGACGGGCAGCCTCGGGTGGTCCAAACGGTGTGAGGCTAATTTCGACCATCTCCAATGGTCATGGAGGCCATGTCGGCCCTCGTGCGAATCCTGGGTTTCATTGCGAAGTTTGGTCGAGGTGGATCGGAGGCGTTGTTGAGCTGTTGCGGAAGGTCGAGGAGAAGTTAGGCAGTGATGGCGAAGAGGCCGAGAATGAATCTTGCTTCCGCGACAACATCGCATTTTGTCATCCATCGCACTCTCGCCCCTTGCGGATCATGCTCATCGTTTCGATACCCTCGAGAGTTCGCCAAGCACTTTGAAAGGAACCGTACCCCTTTGCCAACCAGGTCCGCTCTGCAGCCGGATAGGCTGGGTTTTTACCCACATTGATGACCCGCGGAATGGGGTTGCAGGATGAGCTAAATACTTTCTCAAAGAAGCGTTTAGCCGCGGCGGTGTCACGCTTCGCCGATAGCAGAAAATCGATGGTCTGCGCGGTCGAGTCCACGGCCCGGTACAGATACTTGTCTTGCCCCTTAACCTTTATATAGGTCTCGTCGACACGGTAGCTCTTGTTGGTGCGCTTGAGATGCGGTTGGCAACGCTTATTCAATTCTGGTGAGTAGACTTGCACCCAACGCCAGACACAACTGGCATCCACTTCCAGACCC
>DASYBJ010000413.1:0-6958 GCA_036500845.1 Acidobacteriaceae bacterium | reverse complement strand
GTTAAGGCTTGCCGGTGCCGCCGGCAACGGTTCGCTCGATCATCTGCTTTCTTTCACGCACAAAATTGAGGAAGCCTTCTCGCATAGGAATTGCACGCTCCGGGGACCAGGCCATTACCAGCTCGACTGATTCGGTATGGGTCGTCAGTTCGCAAAAAGCAAGATCGGTAAAGCGCACATGCCGCAGGCTCGCGGGGATCAGCGCCACGCCCTCTCCTGCCTGCACCAGGGTCAATGCGCTGGAGAGCACATTCGAGGTATGGGTGATTCGCGGCGTGAAACCTGCCTGGATGCAAGCAGACGTGCTTTTATCGAAGAGCGTAGGCGACAGGTTCCGGTCGCAGAGTACAAAATTTTCCTCTGCCAGAGCTTCTAGCGCGATCGGACCCGGAGCCAGCCGATGGTCGGCAGGCAATACCGCAATCAGCGGATCCATATACAAAAGCTCCGATTTCAGTTGCGCATTGTAAGGGGGCTCAAGTGGCCGGGTAAAGCCGATATCGATGGCTCCCTTTACGAGTGCCTCCGATTGGAGTGCAGGCGCCATCTCTACCAGCGAGATCCGGACTCCCTCGTGCCGGCGGCGAAACTCCCGGATCAGATTGGGGAAAAAAGTGCCAGTGCCCCATATCAAATACCCAATCGAGATGGAACCAATCTCCCCGCGGTGCGAGCGTTGCGCCACATCCACAGCCCTATCTGCAGCAGCCAGTACTTTTTTTGCTTCCTCCAGAAAGACTTCCCCAGGAGCCGTCAGGCTGATCCGGTGATGAGATCGGTTGAGTAATGGAACCCCGATTTCTTCTTCCAGGTCCAATATCTGTTCGCTGATCGCAGATTGAGAAACATGCAATGCTCGCGCAGCGCGGTTGAACCCTTCCCACTCGGCAATTGCGCAAAAATAGCGCAAGTGTCGCAAGTCCATGATCCTATCTCCAATTCCGATTATACCGTTCGGAATAAACTGTGCGACCTATCGCCTTAACCCATACTCTATCTAACAGAAGGACCCCCATTCGAAGGAAGGGAGAGCCAGTCTCATGTGGATCGTTCGAATCGCGCTGACGAGGCCGTATACATTTATCATCCTGGCGCTTCTGATTCTTCTTTTGAGTCCAGTGGTCATTCTCCGGACGCCAACGGATATTTTTCCAGATATTGACATCCCTGTTGTCGGCGTCGCCTGGAATTTCACCGGCCTGAACGCCGAAGAGCTCCAAGGCCGGCTGACCACTCCGTACGAAAAGGTTCTGACCACTCTGGTCGATAACATCGAGCATATCGAGGCGGTCACGTACAACGGCGTCGCCGTGGTTAAGATTTACCTCCAGCCGAACGCCAGTCTGGACACGGCTAATGCGCAGGTTACGGCGGTGTCGCAATTTATCCTTCGCCAGCTCCCTCCCGGGACGCTGCCGCCGGAAATCATCAATTTCAGCGCCTCGAGTGTTCCGATTCTGCAGCTCGGCCTCTCCGGAAAGAACCTTTCCGAACAGCAGTTGAACGATTACGCCCAAAATTACATCAGGACCCAGTTGGTCACGATCCCCGGTGCGGTCATTCCCTTGCCCTATGGTGGGAAGCAGCGCCAGGTCATGATCAATATGGATCAGCAGCTGATGCAATCCAAGAGTGTCTCACCTGGAGACATTCTGACTGCGCTCAATACGCAGAACCTGGTGATCCCATCCGGAACCGCCAAAATCGGTGAAAACGAGTATGACGTGCGCGTCAACTCCTCGCCGCGCACGATTGCTGAGTTGAACACACTCCCCATCCGCCAGGTAAACGGCTCGACTGTTTACATGCGTGACGTCGCTACGGCAAGCGATGGTTTCGCCATCCAGACCAATATCGTCCGGCAGGACGGCCATCGCAGCGTGCTGATCAGCATCCTCAAAGCGGGAAGTGCCTCGACCCTGGACGTGGTCGATGGCATCCGGCAGATGCTACCCCACGTTGCAACTCTTGTCCCCCCCGAATTAAAGATGACTCCGTTGGCCGATCAGTCGATCTTTGTCCGCAGCGCAATCAGCGGAGTCATCCGCGAAGCCGTGCTGGCTGCTGCATTGACTGGCTTGATGATCCTCTTGTTTCTCGGCAGTTGGCGCAGCACGCTCATCATTGCCATCTCGATTCCGCTCTCGATCCTGACCTCGATCATCGTCCTCAGCCTCTTACACCAGACGATCAACACGATGACGCTGGGCGGCTTGGCGCTCGCCGTCGGTATCCTGGTCGACGACGCCACCGTAACGATCGAGAACATTGAGCGCCACCTTGAAGAAGGTCACGCCCTTGACGAGTCCATTTTGAATGGCGCCGCACAGATAGCGGTCCCGGCGCTTGTCTCGACGCTATGCATCTGCATCGTCTTTTTGCCGATGTTCTTGCTCGGCGGAGTGGCGCGCTACTTGTTTGTCCCCTTGGCGGAAGCGGTGGTTTTCGCCATGCTGGCCTCCTACTTCTTCTCCCGAACCCTGGTGCCGACCCTGGCCATGTACTTGCTCAAAGTGCATGAGCCTCATCATGCGCCGCGATCTTTCTTTGGCCGGTTCCGCCGCGGCTTTGAAGCCGGATTCGAGCGGGTCCGCAACACTTACCAAAGTCTTCTCACCCGGCTGGTCTTGCGCAGGAAAGTCTTTGTCCCGGCATTTCTCGGCCTGTGCGTTTTCACCTTCATCCTCGCGCCGTGGCTGGGGCAGGACTTCTTCCCCAACACCGACAGTGGCGAGTTTATTCTGCACGTCCGCGGCAAGACGGGCTTGCGCATCGAGGATATGGCGCGTCTTTGTGATCTGGTCGAGAACTCGATCCGCGCGGAGATCCCCCAAAGAGAGAGGGACAACATTCTCGACAATATCGGTTTGCCGTACGCCCCGTTGAATACCATGCACATGACCTCCGGCACGATCGGATCGAATGATGCCGACATCATGGTTTCCTTGAAGGCAGATCATCATCCGGTTGCCAATTACGTTCGCGCTCTCCGCCGGCGGTTACCGCGGGAGTTTCCCGGGTCGACGTTCTATTTTCTGCCTGCGGATATCACCACGCAGATTCTTAACTTCGGTCTACCCGCCCCTATCGATGTCCAGATCGAGGGCAGCGACCCCGCAGTCAGTCATCAGATCGCGCTTCATATGATGGATCAGCTGCGCGGCGTCCCAGGGCTCGTCGATCTGCGCATCCAACAGCCGCTCGATTACCCGACGCTCGATATCGACGTGGATCGTACGAAGGCATCCCAAGGAGGCTACACGGAGCGGGATATCGCCACGAGCGTTCTAAATAGTCTCAGTGGAAGTTTCCAAATCACTCCCATGTTCTTCTTGAACTGGAACAACGACGTCAACTACAACCTGGTTGCGCAATCCCCTCAGTACCGCATTCAGTCCCTCCAGGATCTGCAAAACATTCCCATTAGCGCTACGAATAGGCCTGCAACCTCGGAGATTCTCGGCGACGTCGGTTCCATCCATCGTTCAAAGGAGATGCAGTCGGTCTCCGAATACAACATCCGCCGGACGATCGACATCTATGGTGCGGTTCAGGACCGCGATCTAGGAGCAGTCGGCCGTGACGTGGACCGGCTGGTAGCACAGCAGAAAAAGTCCCTGCCGCGCGGAACGTTCATGGTGGTGCGCGGTCAGGTGCAGACCATGCGAAGCTCCTATTTAGACTTGTTGAGCGGCCTTGGATTCGCAATCGTCCTCGTGTACATGCTGATCGTGGTCAACTTCCAGTCCTGGCTCGATCCGTTCATCATCATCACGGCTCTTCCGGCTGCCTTGGCAGGGATCGTTCTCTTCCTCTTTGTTACACACACAACGCTCAGTGTGCCGGCGTTGATGGGCGCCATCATGTGCATGGGAGTAGCAACCGCAAACAGCATCCTGGTTGTCTCTTTTGCGAAGGAGCGGCTCGAAGAACATGGCAATGCGGTTCGTGCCGCAATTGAGGCGGGCTTCACACGTTTTCGTCCGGTAGTCATGACAGCTCTGGCCATGATCATCGGCATGATTCCGATGGCGCTCGGTTTGGGTGACGGCGGCGAACAGAATGCTCCTCTAGGCCGCGCGGTGATTGGTGGATTAATGTTTGCAACAGTTGCAACTCTTGTCTTTGTTCCAGCAGTCTTTGGTTTTCTTCACAGTGGGTATTCCCTTCGGGGAAAGGAAATCCTCAGTAAAGCCGGCGAAGATACGGTACACGCATAGATTGCTTTGGGTGGGAGGGAGAATCGAATGTCAACGGAGGAAAAAGAGCAAGTTAGCGCGGCAGTTCCAGCGAATGCCGAAACCCAGCAGGCGGTGGAGCAGGCTCCCCCATCTGGCTCCGGACGCGTGCGCTGGCTGGTCGCACTGGCCGTCTGCATGCTTGTCGCCGGAGTGATCTACTCGGGCATACACTCGCGAGTCCAGGCGGAGGCGTCACTCCAACGCACGACTCAAGCCTCTGAGAGAGCTTCGGTGAATGTTATTTACCCGAAGGGGGGCTCCGATGCCGCGGAGATCCTGCTGCCCGGAAACACGCAAGCATTCACTGACACACCGATCTACGCTCGCACCAACGGCTACCTCAAGAAGTGGTATGTCGACATTGGGACACACGTCAGGCAAGGTCAACTCCTCGCCCTGATCGATACACCGGAACTCGATCAGCAGTTGCAACAAACCGAGGCCGAGCTGAAGACCGCGCAGGCCAACGTCGATCTCGCCCATATCACGGCAGCCCGGTGGCAGAATCTGCTCAAAACCAACTCCGTCTCCCAACAGGAAACGGATCAGGCTACAAGCGACTTGATCGCGAAACAGGCGGTTGTCGCGCAGAACGAGGCAAACGTACGCCGGCTGCAGCAATTGCAATCCTACGAGCGGATCGAGGCGCCGTTCGACGGAGTCATTACTGCGCGTAACTTGGATATCGGCGACCTGATCCAGGCGGGGGATCCATCCACCTCGAAGGAGCTCTTTCATCTTTCGTCCGTCAACCGGCTGAGGGTGTATGTCGCCGTGCCTGAGGTCTACTCGGAATCAGTGCACGATGGCGAGAAGGTGCCGATCACCCTGGATTCGATTCCAGGGGAGACATTTACCGGCACCTTGGTGCGCAATTCCGACGCGATTGACCTCGCATCGCGCACCTTGAACATTGAAGTTGACGTCGATAATCCTAAGGGCCGCCTCAAACCAGGGGCGTATGCGTTCGTCCACCTCCCGGTTTCGGGGGCGGCCGGCGCGGTCACAGTACCTGCAAACACACTGCTGTTCCGCTCGGAAGGGCTGCGCGTCGGAGTCGTCAAAAACGGCCATGTTGCACTCGTGCCGATTACGATCGGTCACGATTACGGAAGCACTGTAGAGGTGGTTTCAGGGGTCTCTCCCAAGGACGCGGTGATCGTCGATCCCTCCGACTCCCTGGAAAATGGCGCAGAGGTTGTGGTCGAAAGTCCCGCTCGTCATGAGGTAGCAAGGCAATGAAGTTCTCTCGCAAGTCATCGCGTTCTCTCGGCATTGGTGGCATTCTGCTTGCCGCCGGATTGATCTCCGGTTGCATGGTGGGACCGAACTACGTGAAACCCAGCACACCGATGACGCCGGCGTTCAAAGAAACCGCGCCCCCAATGTCCGGCTCAGACGCCGGATCCGGTGCCAACAAGGATTGGGCACTGGCCCATCCTCAAGACGCTGCCCCGCGCGGAAACTGGTGGGAGGTCTTCCAAGACCCGCAGCTAAACGCGCTCGAAGTAGAGGTCGATCCGGCGAACCAAACGTTGAAGATTGCAGAGGCCAACTTCCGGCAGGCGCGTGCGGTCATCCGGTTCAATCGTTCTGCCGAGGCTCCAACGATCGGAACCGCACCCAGCATTGCGGCCGTTCGGGATTCCGCTAACCAGCCTTATTTCCCGGCCGGTCTTGCCAATAACGGCAATGGCGACTTCATTCTCCCTTTCGACCTGTCATGGGAGATTGACCTGTGGGGACGCATTCGCCGCAGTGTGACCGCAGCGAGGGAAGAGGCCCAGGCCAGCGCGACCGATATGGAAAATGTCCGCCTGAGCCTGCATGCAGAACTGGCGGTAGACTACTTCGAGTTGCGCAGCGCGGACGCCCAGGAGAGGTTACTCGCAGACACAGTGAAAGCCTATAGCGAGGCTCTCCAACTTACGGAAAACCGTTTTGAAGGCGGAGCTGCGCCGCAATCCGATGTTGGTCAGGCACGCACTCAACTCGAAGATGCGCGCGTTTTGGAAACAGATATCGCCGCACAGCGGGCTCAATTTGAGCATGCGATCGCGATGCTGATCGGCAAACCACCCGCGGCCTTTTCCCTGGCCCCAACACCCCTCGATGCGACGGGTCCATTGTTGCCGCAAATTCCAAACGTTCTGCCGTCGGAGTTGCTCGAGCGGCGGCCGGACATCGCTGGGACCGAGCGACGAATGGCTGCAGCAAACGAGCAGATCGGGATCGCTCAAGCTGCCTACTATCCAACACTAGGCCTCAACGCGACGGCCGGTTTCAACTCCAAATCCATCGAGAACTGGCTTACTTGGCCAAGCCGTTTCTGGGCAGTTGGCCCGACCTTCTCAGAAACCCTCTTTGATGCCGGCAGACGGCGCGCCACTAAGGAAATTGCAGTTTCCGGATATGACGCTGCGGTCGCGAACTATCGTCAAACAACTCTCACTGCCTTTCAGCAAGTCGAAGATTCCCTCGTGGTGCTTCGCGTTCTCTCGACTGAGTCGCAGCAACAGCACCGCGCAACCGACGCGGCCAATCTGACCCTCCAGCTCTTCGAAAACCGGTATCAGGGCGGCGTCGACACCTATCTCCAGGTCGTCACATCCCAAACGACGGCGCTGAGTAATGAGAGAAACGACATTGACATCGAGCGCCGTCAATTGGATGCGAGCGTTCTTCTCATCAAGGCGCTCGGCGGTGACTGGAATGTT
>DASYBJ010000412.1:0-2215 GCA_036500845.1 Acidobacteriaceae bacterium | reverse complement strand
CCGATCCGTTGTTGAAAAATCTCCGTCGCGACTCCAGATACAGCCAGCTTCTTCATAAAATGCGGCTGCCCACCTAGAGAACCAGCCGTTGCCGACACTACGGCGTAGCAGCGTTGGTGGCCGATCAGGTTCTGTTGCAGTTGTCACGCGGCACTCAAATCCAGGAATATGAGGTTTAGTGCCGTTTTGGTGTACTCAAATCCCGGAATTCGCCGAGACGTTTGGTGTAGTGACCCCAATACAGGCGAGGGATGCATGCCCAGTTCTCTTGACAAAATGGGCGCGTTAAAATCCACCTGGACGCAAGTCTGCCCAGGCGAGGAAATGTATTTGTAGTTCATTGTCAAGACCCGCCCCCCAAAGCATCGGACACGGGAGGTTCTGCGCCCTCGGCTCTCAAGCATTTGGCTTTATTATGTCGGCATCGCCGCTTGCGGCCCTAATGTGTCTTATCTGTCGATCGAGGCAAATGGGCAGGCACGCCACCGCGCCATTCTTGCCAGTATTCTGAGATGTTCGCAACTAGGGGAAGACCCACACGATAGAGGTTCTCGATTGCAGGTGAGAACCCTCCTGCAGTTTTAAAGCTGAATAGGCTATCGGCCGCGCTCTGGCCTTCATACGGACGATCGAAATCTGATCCGGCGCGCAGAACGGCGACGTGATCTAAGTCTACCCGTCCTGCGTTTGCGGCGCGCTTCAGTGCTGCATAAGTCGCGTTGTCTTCCTGTTGCGATGTGCAATATGTACCCTTTTCATGGGTGAGCTGCTTTGTCCAAATTCGCGCGCGATCACCAATCAAGCTGCCCGACCACCATGTGTCATCCGAAAGCGTATCGCATTGAAGCACCTTAGGTGGCCGATTCGCAGGAGCATAGGTGTATTTCGCCCGGGTAGCCTGTGCTTCTGGGCTATCACTTAAGGGAGCGTCTTTTGACAGCGCGAATGCAACATCCACGAGCTTTGGATTTAGATCAAAAACCTCAGTGTGGTTGTCAATCTGCGGCGGTTCATCAGGCCCTTTTGCCCCGATCGAGATGAAGCCGCTCGGCCAGTCTTTCGGTTTTTCGCGAGAATCGATCTCCCATTGTGCTCCAAAATCCACCAGATACCTGGCCCATGCGGGCGAGCCAAGAGTACCTTGCATCGGGTCTATTCCTGCGATGCCCGTAACCAGGAAGTACGCTTGGCGCAGGTCGAACTCGTTGGAAAAGGTCAATGCCATGATGGAGGCAGCGGCGTTGGCATGTCCCATGTCAGTCGTCATCACGCAAATACTCTGACGATTGCAATGGACATCTGGGTAATCCGGTGAAAGACCAGGGATCCTGATCGTCTCCCACGGTCCCAGATGATCCAACCAGACCTTAGCTTCTAGGCCAAACATGGTAACGATCATGATTCTTACCTCGCGGCCATGAACTTCAGGATCAGAAAAGGGTTGTGCCCGGACGGACGGCTGGAGGTATATCCCGAACGTCGCCACGGCGATGGCCGTGACAATGACACCTCCTAACAGTCTCCCACTCCCATCTGCGTGTCTCCTAATTAAACGACTCAATATTGTGGTTATCCTCGTCTGCGCAGCAATAATCATTCAATAACCTCTGCCAAGCTAACATTGAACCATCTTGTTTAGAAGCTTGTTGATTGTTAAACAAATATCTGAATAACTTATTCCAGGCATGGATTTAGCGCCATTAGCCGGGCTCAGTCATCGTTGAATAGTCATATAAAAGGAGCATACGATCTTCCATAGTAGGAAAGATTAACTTGTGCGGCTGTTCTTTCTCATCTCTTGTCTCTCGCACAGCAGCTTCCCAATCCTGTCTCCGCTGCTGAAACGTGGAAGGCCCCGCCCTTAGTAAGCGGCGGTAAAGCGCTGGCGGCTATGGCTATGCTGCTCCAGTTCGTCGACCATGGCGATTGCATAATCGGCGAAGCTGATCCGGCTTTCTCCCTTGTCGTCGACGACGAGATGGTCGACGCCCAAGCGATAACGGCCAAGCCGAGGCCCTGGCTCGATTGAGGCAGCGGGCGAGAAGAACACCCAGTCAATATCGTGTTCTTTGCGGATGTCATCGAGAAAAACGATCCCGCCTTGCGCAAACGGCTTCCATTCCACTGGAAAGTCCGGAGTATCGATCAGTCGGACTCCTGGCGCGACCTCCAGGCTGGAAGCGCCTCCGGTGACAAGCAACCGCCCCACGCCAGC